>NZ_JBEYYW010000004.1:0-423613 GCF_040645695.1 Streptomyces sp. NPDC046712
GAAGGGCTTGATCTGCTCCGCGTACTGGAGCATCTCCTCGACGATCTGCGCGGCGTCGATGGCCCGGCGGTTGTAGAGCTTGGCGAGGAGCTGGTGGCTCGCCCCGGGCACCCCGCCGCGCCGCTACTGCGCCACCTGGTCCTTGTCGAGCTCGGCCGCCAGGTCCGCCGGGCGGCGCCAGCCGTGCTCGCCGCGGGCGCGGAGCCAGGCCGTGGTCTCGCCGGGCGGCATCGCGGCGGCGACCAGCCAGCCCTGGACCGCGTCGCAGCCCAGGTCGCGCAGGCGCTCCCAGGTCTCGTCGTCCTCGACGCCCTCGGCGACCACGAGCAGGCCGAGCGAGTGGGCGAGGTCGAGGGTGCAGCGGACGATCTCGGCGTCCTCCGCGTCGACGGCGAGGCGGGCCACGAAGGAGCGGTCGATCTTCAGCTCGCTCACCGGGAGGCGCCGCAGGTGCACCAGGGAGGAGTAACCGGTGCCGAAGTCGTCCAGGGACATCTTCACGCCGTGGCCGGTCAGGCCCGCCATGGTGTCGGCGGCGCGCTGCGGGTCCTCCAGGAGCACGTGTTCCGTTATCTCCAGCTGCAGGGCGCCGGCCGGGACCCCGTGGCGGGCCAGGCGGGCGGCGACCGCACCGGCGAAGCCGGGCGTGTGGACGTCCCGGGGCGACACGTTGACGGCCACAGGAACGTTCAACCCCTGCGCGCGCCATCGGGCCACCTGCGCGAGCGCGGTCTCGAGGACGTACTCGGTGAGGTGCGGCATGAGGCCCGAGGACTCGGCGATCGCGATGAACTCGTCCGGGGGGACCCGGCCGCGCTCCGGATGCACCCAGCGCACCAGGGCCTCCAGGCCGGCGACCTGGCCGTCGAAGCGGACCTTGGGCTGGTAGTGGAGTTCGACCTCGCCGGCGTCCAGGGCGCGGCGCAGGTCGCCGAGGAGGCCGAGCCGGTCGGGGGTGTTGGAGTCGCGCTTCGACTCGTACACCTCCACGCCCGTGCGGTCCCGCTTCGCCTGGTACATCGCGACGTCGGCGCGGCGCAGCAGCCCCTCGGCGTCGAGTGCGTGGTCGGGGAAGACGGCGACGCCGGCGCTCGCCTCCAGGACGAGCGTGAGCCCGTCCAGGTCGAGCGGCGAGGAGAGTTCGGCGACGAGGTGGCGGGCGACCCGCTGGGCGCTCGTGGTGGAGTCGGCCGTCGGGATCAGGACGGCGAACTCGTCGCCGCCGAGCCGCGCGGCCTCCGCCCCGCGCGGCAGGGCCAGCTTGAGCCGCTCCGCGATCTGGAGCAGCAGCCGGTCGCCGGCGAGATGCCCGAGGGTGTCGTTGACCGATCGGAAACGGTCGAGGTCGATCAGGACGAGGGCGGAGCGCGCGCCCTCCCCCTCGGCCTGCTCCAGCGCCGTCCAGGCCCGCTCCAGGAGCCACTGGCGGTTCGGCAGCCCCGTCAGCGGGTCGCGCAGCTGTTCCTCGGCGCGGGCGCGGGCTATCCACAGGGTGGAGTCGAGGGCGATGAGCGGGACGGCGAAGAGCGGCAGCAGCACGGGCTGGGAGCCCGCGACGACACAGATCAGCGGGGCGATGCCGAGCAGTGCGACCGCGACGAGGCCCTGCCGGAGCAGGGCCGTACGGGCGACGGTCGGCAGTCCGCCGCCCTGGGGCGAGAGGGCGTACCACAGGAGCAGCCGGGTCACCACGAGATAGGCGGCCGCGGCAAGCGCGACTTCCGGTACGTCGGCGATCCCCCAGTCGAGGGGCTGCCAGGGGTTCTCCACGGTCGGTACGTCTCCGAACGCGGCGAGGACCAGGGCGGCCGCGCCGATGCCGAGGACGTCCGCGGCGCCGTGCACCAGCCCCTGTCGCCAGCGGTGGCGGCGGGCGGCGCCGACCAGCACGACGACGGCCATGGAGACGAGGCCGGCGGGCACCCAGCCGTACAGCAGCAGGACCGCGAGGGTGAGGGCGGCGCCGGAGCCGGTGCCGCCCCACCAGCGGTCGCGGCCGAGGGCGACCAGGTGTCCGACGATGAACCCGGTGAGGACGGCGAGGGACCAGCCCGCGGCGCCGCCGGGGAAGAGTCCGTGGCCGGTGCTCAGGGCCCGGTAGAGCCCGGTGACGAGCACGACGGCGGCGAGGCCCACCACGGCTCCGGGCAGCCCGGAGGTGATGCCCACGAAGGCCGCCGCCCGGCCTCGCGGTCGTGAGACCGGGGCGGCACTCTCGGTCGGTTTCATTCCGTCCCTCTCACAGCCGGCGGTGCCGTTGCAACGCGATGGGCCGTTGTCATGCCTCCACGACCGGCAGAGCCCTCACACGGCCGTGCACGGCAGACGCACGGTCTCAACACTAGGCTGCGGAGGGCTCCGACGGGCAGCGCTCTCCATGTCTTGCCCGAATGCGACCCGGCCACCCGTAACGATCTGATATGCGCCGAACGGGTGATGTTCCCGGCTGCCCCTTGCCTCTCTCCCGTCTATTCCTCTACCGGCACCGCTGCCTCCCGAGCGGCCTCCGGACCCTGCGCGAGCAGCACCGCGAAGCCGTCCTCGTCCAGAACCGGAACCTTCAGCTGCATCGCCTTGTCGTACTTGGAGCCCGGGTTGTCACCGACGACCACGAAGTCGGTCTTCTTCGAAACGGAACCGGTCACCTTCGCTCCGAGGTTCTGGAGCGACTCTTTTGCGCCATCCCTCGTGAAGTTCTGCAGGGTGCCGGTCACGACGACGGTCAGTCCCGCCAGCGGACGCGGTCCCTGCTCCTCGCCGGCGCCCTCGTCCTCGAACCGGACCCCGGCCGCGCGCCACTTGCGCACGATCTCCCGGTGCCACTCCTCGGAGAACCAGTCCTTCACCGCGGCCGCGATGATCCCGCCGACCCCGTCGACGGCCGCCAGCTCCTCCTCGGTCGCCTGCTCGATCCGGTCCAGGGAGCGGAACTCCCGAGCCAGCGCCTGGGCGGCCACCGGCCCCACGTGGCGGATCGACAGACCGTTGATGAACCGGGCCAGCGGCCGCGTCTTGGCCGCCTCGATGTTCGCCAGCATCGCGAGCGCGTTCTTCTTCGGCTCGCCCTTCTGGTTGGCGAAGACCGTGACGACCTTCTCCTCGCCGGTCTTCGGGTCGCGCTTGGGCAGCCCGCTGTCCTGGTCGAGGACGTACGCCTTGATCGGCAGGAGACGCTCGATGGTGAGGTCGAAGAGGTCGCCCTCGTCGGCCAGCGGCGGCTCGGCCGGCTCCAGCGGGCGGGTCAGCGCCGCGGCGGCCACCGCGCCGAAGTTCTCGATGTCCAGGCACTCACGGCCGGCCAGATAGAAGAGACGTTCACGCAGTTGGGCCGGGCAGGTCCGCGCGTTGGGGCAGCGCAGATCGATGTCGCCCTCCTTCATGGCCCGCAGCGGCGTCCCGCACCCGGGGCACTCGGCCGGCATCACGAACTCCCGCTCGGTGCCGTCCCGCAGATCGGCCACCGGTCCGAGGATCTCCGGGATGACGTCACCGGCCTTGCGCAGCACGACCGTGTCCCCGATCAGCACGCCCTTGGCCTTCACCACCTCCTGGTTGTGGAGGGTGGCGAACTCGACCTCGGAGCCCGCGACCGTGACCGGCTCCACCTGCGCGTACGGAGTGACCCGGCCGGTCCGGCCGACGCCGACCTTGATGTCGACGAGCTTGGTGTTGACCTCCTCCGGCGCGTACTTCCAGGCGATCGCCCAGCGCGGGGCGCGCGCGGTGGAGCCGAGCCGGCCCTGGAGCGGGACCTCGTCCAGCTTGACGACGACCCCGTCGATCTCGTGCTCCACGGAGTGCCGGTTCTCCCCGAAGTACGCGATGAACTCCCGTACCTCGTCGAGCGAGCCGACCACCCTGTTGTGCTGGGCGGTCGGCAGGCCCCACTCGCGCAGCAGTCCGTACGCCTGGCTGAGGAGGTCGATGTCGAAGCCCTCACGGGCGCCGATGCCGTGCACGACCATGTGCAGCGGGCGGGTCGCGGTGACCTTGGGGTCCTTCTGGCGCAGCGAACCGGCCGCCGCGTTGCGCGGGTTGGCGAAGGGCTTGTCCCCCGCCTCGACCAGGCGGGCGTTGAGGGCCTGGAAGGCCTCCATCGGGAAGTAGACCTCGCCACGGATCTCGACGAGGTCCGGGATGCGGTCCCCGTGCAGCCGGTCCGGGATGTCCGCGATCGTCCGCACGTTGGGCGTGATGTCCTCGCCCGAGCGACCGTCGCCACGGGTCGCCGCCCGGGTCAGCCTGCCGTGCTCGTACGTGAGGTTCACGGCGAGGCCGTCGACCTTGAGCTCGCAGAGGAAGTGGTGCTCGGCGGCGCCCACGTCACGGGCGATCCGCTCGGCCCAGGCGGCCAGTTCCAGGTCGTCGAAGGCGTTGTCGAGGGAGAGCATGCGCTCGCGGTGCTCGACGGAGGTGAACTCGGTCTCGTACTGCCCCGCGACCTTCTGGGTCGGCGAGTCCGGCGTGCGCAGCTCGGGATACTCCTCCTCCAGCGCCTCCAGGTCGCGCAGGAGCTTGTCGAACTCGCCGTCGCTGATGACCGGCTGGTCCTTCACGTAGTACCGGAAGCGGTGCTCCTCGACCTGCTCGGCCAGGTCGGCGTGCTTCTCCCGTGCCTCGGCGGGCAGGGCCCCCTGTTCGACTGCCACCGTTACTCGTCCTCCCGTTGCCTCTGACCCCGTCACTCAGGGTTGTCCGCGAGCGATCTCGCCGCCCTGGCGCAGTGCGCGAGCGCCGCCCGGGCATATGCCGGTGATGCGCCCGCGAGACCGCACGTCGGGGTGATCACCACGGACTCGGCGAGAGTCCCCGGATTCAGCCCCAGCCTGCGCCACAGCGTCCTGACACCCATGACGCTACCGCCCGGGTCCGACAATGGAGTGTCGGTCGAGGGCACCACGCCCGCGAAGAGCTTGGTGCCGGACTCTACGGCCTCGCCGATCGGCTCCTCGTCACGTTCGGTGAGCAGCGAGAAGTCGAACGAGATCCCGTGGACGCCGGCCCGGCGCAGCAGCCCGAACGGGACGTCGGGGGCGCAGGAGTGCACGACGACCGGGCCGTCGTGGACCGCGATCACCTCGCGCAGGGCGCTCTCGACGATCTGCCGGTCGACGGCGCGATGGGTGCGGTAGCCGCTGGCGGTACGGATGTGGCCGCGCAGGACGGCCGTCAGCGAGGGCTCGTCGAGCTGGAGGACGAGCCGGGCGCCGGGGACCCGCTTGCGGAGCTCGGCGAGGTGATGGCCCAGCCCCTCGGCGAGGGAGCCCGTGAGGTCCCGGCAGGCTCCGGGGTCGCCGAGCGCCGCCTCGCCACCGCGCAGCTCCAGGGCGGCGGCGAGCGTCCAGGGGCCGACGGCCTGGACCTTGAGCGGGCCTTCGTAACCCTGGGTGAACTCCTCCAGGGCGTCGAGGTCCTCGCCGAGCCAGGAGCGGGCGCGCCGGGTGTCCCGGCCGGGCCGGTCGCTGACCCGCCATCCGCTCGGCTCCACGTGGGCGTACATCTCGACGAGCATCCCGATGGTCCGGCCGATCATGTCGGCGCCGGGCCCGCGGGCCGGCAGCTCCGCCAGGAAGGGGAAGTCCTCGAAGGAGCCGACGACGGTCTTCGCGGCCTCCCGGGCGTCCCCACCGGGCATGGACCCCACGCCGGTGGCGGGGCCCTGGCCGAACGCGTGCGTCTCGCTGGTCTCGGTCACCGTTCCTACCGTCCCGGACGAACCGTCAGGTCGTTGATCTCGGCGTCGCGTGGCAGGTCGATGGCCGTGACGATCGTCGTCGCGACCGACTCCGGGTCGATCCAGCGCGAGGGGTCGTACTCCTTGCCCTCCTGCGCGTGGACCTTCGCCTGCATCGGGCTGGCGGTCCGGCCCGGGTAGACCGAGGTGACCCGCACCCCGTTGCCGTGCTCCTCGTGGCGCAGGGAGTCGGCGAGCGCCTTCAGGCCGTGCTTGGAGGCGGCGTAGGCGCCCCACTCGGCGTGGGCGTTGAGCCCGGCGCCGGAGTTGACGAACACCACGTGCCCCTGGGAGACCCGCAGCTGGGGCAGGAAGTGCCGGGTCAGCTCGGCGGGGGCGACGAGGTTGACGTTGAGCTGATGGCGCCAGGTCTTGGGGGTGAGCTCGCCGACCGGCCCGAGGTCGACGACGCCCGCGATGTGCAGGAGGGTGTCGACCCGCTCGGGCAGGGTCTGGTGCGAGAACGCCCAGGAGAGCCGGTCGGGGTCGGCGAGGTCCCCGACGAGGGTCCTGGAGCCGGGGAACTCGGCGGCGAGCTCCTTGGCCCTGCCCGCGTCGCGCGCGTGGAGCACGAGCTCGTCCCCGCGCGCGTGCAGACGGCGGGCGACGGCCGCGCCGATGCCGGAACCCGCCCCGGTGATCACATGTGTAGGCATGCGCACCATGCTCGCATCACCGCACGCCGGTCGACGCCTCCAGGTAGGCGAGAGCGGACACGCCGTCCTCCGCGAAGAAGACCAGGTCCGTCAGCGGCAGGGGCAGGAAGCCCTCGTCCTCCATGCGGTGGAACTGGGCCTTCAGACCGTCGTAGAACCCGGCCGTGTTCAGCAGCACCACGGGCTTGGTGTGCTTGCCGTGCTTCCTCAACTCCAGGACCTCGGTGGCCTCGTCGAGCGTGCCGGTGCCGCCGACCATGACCACGATCGCGTCGGACTTGGCCAGAAGCAGCGCTTTGCGCTCGGCGAGGTCCTTGGCGACGATCATCTCGTCGGCGCCCGGCCGGGCCTTGGCGGCGAGGAAGTCGACGGAGACGCCGACGAGTCGTCCTCCCGTCTCCTGCACGCCGTCGGCGACGACCTTCATCAGGCCGACGTCGGAGCCTCCCCAGACGAGGGTGTGGCCGGCCTTCCCGAGACGTTCGGCGAAGTCGCGGGCGGGGGCGGTGTAGCGCTCGTCGAGGTCGGCGGCGGAGAGGAAGACACAGATGTTCATGGGCCGCACCCTATCCGTGACCTCGGCTTTCGAGCTTCTTACGGGAATTCCCCTCCCCCACCGATGAGTTCCGGGAGCGCCCCCGGTCATCACTGGCATGGACGAGATGAACGGCACGCCGAGCAGGTCCCGGGGACGGGTCACGTCGGGGGACGGGACGCGGATCGTCTACGAGCGGCGCGGGGAGGGGGCGCCGGTGATCCTGGTGGGCGGGGCGCTGTGCACCGGCGCGTCCGAGCGGCCGCTGGCCGAGCTGCTCGCGGCGCGCTTCTCGGTCGTGACCTACGACCGGCGGGGGCGCGGTGGGAGCGGAGACACCGGTCCGTACACCGTGGAGCGGGAGATCGACGATCTGGCGGCGCTGATCCACGAGGTGGGCGACCGGGTGGCCGTGCACGGCACGTCCTCGGGAGGGGCGCTGGCGCTGGCCGCGGCGGAGGCCGGCGTCCCGATCGACCGGCTGTCGGTCTACGAGCCGCCGTTCTCGGCGGAGTCCGGAGCCCGGGAGACGTTCGCGGCCCACCGGCGCCGGCTGACCGGGCTCCTGGACCGGGGACAGCGGGCGGCGGCCGTGGAGCTGTTCCTGGCGGACGCGATGGCGCCGGAGGCGCTGGCCGGGATGCGGGGCTCGGAGGCGTGGCCGCGGCTGGAGGCCGTGGCGCACACCTTGGCGTACGACCACGCGGTCCTGGGCGACGGCGCGGTGCCGGCCGCGTGGCTGGGGCGGGTCCACGCGCGCGTGCTGGTGGTCGACGGCGGCGCGAGCCCCGCCTGGATGCGCCGCGCGGCCCGGGTCGTCTCGGCGGCTCTCCCTCGCGCCCGGCACCGCACCCTGACGGGCCAGACGCACCTGGTGGGCCCGCACGTCCTGGCGCCGGTCCTCGAGGAGTTCTACGAGGAGGACTGAACCGGCGCGCGCCGCGAGCGCGCGCCGGCTGCCGGTGCCGCGGCCTCCCGTCAGAGGCTCGCCGGCTCCGTGCGCCGTACCGTCGTCGCGATCGTCGCCGAGCCCACCACGCGCGTGCCGTCGTACAGCACGATCGCCTGGCCGGGCGCGACACCGCGGACCGGCTCGTCGAAGGAGACCTTCAGCTCGCCGTCCTCCAGCGAGGCCGTCACTTCGGTCTCGCCGCCGTGGGCGCGCAGCTGGGCGGTGTAGCGGCCGGTGCCCTCGGGGGCCGTGCCGCACCAGCGGGGCTTGATCGCCGTCAGGCCGGTGACGTCGAGCGCCTCGACCGGTCCGACCGTGACCGTGTTGTTCACGGGCGAGATGTCGAGGACGTAGCGCGGCTTGCCGTCCGGCGCCGGGTGGCCGATCCGCAGCCCCTTGCGCTGACCGATGGTGAATCCGTACGCACCCTCGTGGGTGCCCACCTTCGTACCCGACTCGTCGACGATGTCGCCCTCCGCGCGGCCGAGCCGGGAGGCCAGGAAGCCCTGGGTGTCGCCGTCGGCGATGAAGCAGATGTCGTGGCTGTCGGGCTTCTTCGCCACCGCGAGCCCGCGCCGCTCCGCCTCCGCCCGGATCTCGTCCTTGGTGGTGAGGGTGTCGCCCAGCGGGAACATCGCGTGGGCGAGCTGCTTCTCGTCCAGGACGCCGAGGACGTACGACTGGTCCTTGGCCATGTCGGACGCCCGGTGCAGCTCGCGCGAGCCGTCCTCGGTCAGCACGACCGTGGCGTAGTGGCCGGTGCAGACCGCGTCGAAGCCGAGCGCGAGCGCCTTGTCGAGCAGCGCCGCGAACTTGATCTTCTCGTTGCAGCGCAGGCACGGGTTGGGGGTGCGGCCCGCCTCGTACTCCGCGACGAAGTCGTCGACGACGTCCTCGCGGAAGCGTTCGGCGAGGTCCCACACGTAGAAGGGGATGCCGATGACGTCCGCCGCCCGGCGGGCGTCGCGGGAGTCCTCGATGGTGCAGCAGCCGCGCGCGCCGGTACGGAAGGACTGCGGGTTCGCGGAGAGCGCCAGGTGCACCCCCGTGACGTCGTGCCCTGCTTCGGCGGCGCGGGCGGCGGCGACGGCGGAGTCCACACCGCCGGACATGGCGGCGAGGACACGGAGCGGGCGCTGGGGAGTCTCAGTCATAGCCCTACCAGGGTACGGGGCTCCGGGAACCGCGGTCGCGTGAGTAAGCGTTGTCCTGCACATGGGGAGTGACAAGAAGCGGGGGGTGGGGCGGCGAGCCGTCCTGCTGGGCGGCGGCGTCGCCGTGCTGGGGACGGCGGCGCTGGCCCGCGACGAGCTGGCGCGCGCCTGGTGGCGGCTGCCCGGCACGGAGAAGAAGCGGATCGAGGGCGAGCTCGACCACAAGGGCGCCGACTGGTCCGCCGCGTCGCGTGCGAACTGGCGGCGGGCGGACCGGCCCGACGACTACACCATCGACCGGGTGGTGATCCATGTCGTCCAGGGCAGCTACGCGAGCGCCCTGAAGGTCTTCAAGAACCCGGGGCACGGCGCCGCCACGCACTATGTCGTCCGTAAGGACGGGCATGTCGCGCAGATGATCCGCGAGCTCGACGTGGCCTTCCACGCCGGGAACCGGGACATGAACGAGCGGAGCGTCGGCATCGAGCACGAGGGCTTCGTCGACCGGCCGCAGGACTTCACACCGGCGATGTACGCGTCCTCGGCGCGGCTGACCGCCGGGATCTGCGCCCGGTACGGCATCCCGGTCGACCGGAAACACATCATCGGACACGTCGAGGTGCCCGGGACCGATCACACGGACCCCGGGCCGCACTGGGACTGGGACCGCTACATGAAGCTCGTACGGGAGGCTTCGAAGAAGGTCACATGAGGTCCGCGGTCACATGAGGCCCGCGGTCCGCGCCCGCTCGACGGCCGGGCCGATGGCGTCGGCGACCGCCGCCACGTCCTCCTTGGTGGAGGTGTGGCCGAGGGTGAAGCGCAGGGTGCCCCGGGCGAGGTCCGGGTCGGTGCCGGTGGCGAGCAGCACATGGCTGGGCTGGGCGACGCCGGCCGTGCAGGCGGAGCCGGTGGAGCACTCGATGCCCTGGGCGTCGAGCAGCAGGAGCAGCGAGTCGCCCTCGCAGCCGGGGAAGGTGAAGTGGGCGTTGGCGGGGAGCCGGTCGACCGGATCGCCGCCGAGGACCGCGTCGGGGACGGCGGCACGGACGGCGGCGACGAGCTCGTCGCGCAGGGCGCCGATCTCCCGGGCGAACTCCTCGCGCCGCTCGGCGGCGAGCCGCCCGGCGACGGCGAACGCGGCGATGGCGGGCACGTCCAGGGTGCCGGAGCGGACATGGCGCTCCTGCCCGCCGCCGTGCAGGACGGGTACGGGGCTGTACTCACGGCCCAGGAGCAGCGCGCCGATGCCGTACGGTCCGCCGATCTTGTGGCCGGAGACGGTGAGGGCGGCGAGGCCGGAGGCTGCGAAGTCGACCGGGATCTGGCCGAAGGCCTGGACCGCGTCGGCGTGCAGGGGGACATCGAACTCGCGGGCGGCGTCAGCGAGTTCGCGGACCGGCATGATCGTGCCGATCTCGTTGTTCGCCCACATGACGGTGGCGAGCGCGACGCTCTCCGGCTCGCGGGCGATCGCCTCGCGCAGGTCGTCGGGGTGGACGCGCCCGTACCGGTCGACGGGCAGGTACTCGACGGTGGCGCCCTCGTGCGTGGCGAGCCAGTCCACGGCGTCGAGAACGGCATGGTGCTCGACGGGGCTGGCGAGGACGCGGGTGCGGGCCGGGTCGGCGTCGCGGCGGGCCCAGTAGAGGCCCTTGACGGCGAGGTTGTCGGCCTCGGTACCACCGGAGGTGAAGACGACTTCGCTGGGCCGGGCGCCCAGGGCGGCGGCGAGGGTCTCGCGCGCCTCCTCGACGGTCCGCCGGGCGTGCCGCCCGGCCGCGTGCAGCGAGGAGGCGTTGCCGGTGACGGCGAGCTGGGCGGTCATCGCCTCGATCGCCTCGGGGAGCATGGGCGTGGTCGCGGCGTGGTCGAGGTAAGCCATGGTGTTCTGATTCTACGAGGGTGCTCCCGCGCCTCGGCTCCGTGGCCGGTTTACGCCACCGGGGCGGGGCCCGGGGCGGACGCACCGCTACCCGCGCCGGGGTCGTGGGGTGTGCCCACCCTCCCTCTGGGACTTCGTCCCGGGGGACCCTCGGCCCCGGCGGAAGAGTCGCCCACACCGAGGTCCGAATAGAGCGCGACGATCTCCGCCGCCGCCTCTGCCAGCAGGGTGCGGACCTCCTCCGGTTCCAGGACCTCGAGGCTGCCGCCGAGGGCCAGGAGCGGGCGGGCGTCGCCGAGTTCGGTGAGGGCCAGTTCGACCTCGGTCCACTCCTCCCCCCGCTCGGGGGCGGTGGTCAGGCGGTCGCCGTGCAGGCGGAGGAAGCGGTCCAGACGGTCGCGGTGGACCCGGGCCCGCACCAGGACACCGGCGGGGCGTTCCTCGACGCGGCGGCGCAGTTGCTCCCACACCTCGGCCAGTTCGGCGCCCGCCCGGCGGCGGACCGGGTCGTCGAGGAGGTCGGCCCGGTGCACCCGGTCCGCGCGGAAGAGCCGCGGCTCGCGGCGGTGGTCGGCGACCAGGTACCAGACGCCCGCCTTCACGACGAGACCGTACGGGTCGACCGTGTACGTCTTCGGGGCCGGCGCCCCGCTGCTCCGGTACCGCAGCCGCAGCCGCCGGTCGGCGAAGACCGCCCGGTCGAGGACGTCCAGGTCCACGGCCGGAAGGGGCGTGCGCATCCAGCGGTCCGGGTCGACCAGGATCCGGCGGCTGGTCAGTTCGGCGGCGGGCCGGTGGGGTTCGGGGAGTGCGGCCATCACCTTGCGCAGGGCGGAGCCGAGGGCCCGGTCGAGGCCGAGGGCCGCGTGGGCGCCCTGGGCGGCGAGGACGAACAGGGCGCGGGACTCGTCCGCGGTCAGGCCCGTGACGTCCGTACGGAAGCCGGGGAGGAGGGTGATGCCGCCGTGCCGGCCGCGCTCGGCGTACACGGGCACGCCGGACGCCGAGAGCGCCTCGACGTCCCGGTAGATGGTGCGTACGGAGACTTCGAGGCGCTCGGCGAGCTCCGTGGCGGGGACCAGGCCCCGGGTCTGGAGGAGCAGCAGGAGGGAGAGGAGCCGGTCGGACTTCACCGGCTCACGTTAGCGGCGCAGGGTCAGCCGCGCGGGGCCCGGGCCAGCTGGCGGGACTGGGCGACGAGCCGGTCCGCGCTGTCCCAGACCTCGGCGTCCTCCTCCAGGAAGCCGCCGGCGAGGTTGCGGGTGGTGATGGAGACGCGCAGCGGGCCGGGGGCCGGGCGGCAGCGGATGTGGGTGGTGAGCTCGACGGTCGGGGTCCAGCCCTTGAGGCCCAGCTCGAAGGAGGTCGGCGGCAGGGCGTCGACGGTGAGGAGCAGGGAGAGCGCGTCGGGCTCGCGGCCGTCGGCGAGGCCGAACCAGCCGCGCATCTCGCCCTTGCCCGAGGGCGCGCCGATCGCCCAGCCGACGGTGGCGGGGTCGAGCTTGAGGGCGAGCCGCTCGGTGATGGCGTTGGAGCCGGGGATCTGCGGCGTGGGGCCGTCGGAGGCGCCGAAGCAGTGCTCGATGGGCGCGATGGCCGGGGGTGTGGCGGCGGTGCGGACGTCGTCGGGGAGCGCGTCGAGGTCTCCGTACGAGGCGAGGACCCGGATGCGCTCGACCTCGGTGCCGTCCTCGGCGTACTGGAAGAGGGACGCCTGGCCGGTGGAGAGCGTGCGGCCGGTGCGGACGGTCTCGGTGCGGATCACCGCGGGGCCGGGCGCGGACGGCGTGAGGTAGTGCGCCGAGATCGTGAACGGGTCCGGGTGCGGGAGGTGGTCACCGAGTGCGCGGCCGAGCAGGGCGAGGAGATAGCCGCCGTTGACGGCGTTGATGATCGTCCAGCCGGCGGAGAGATCGGCGTCGTAGACACCGGGGGCGCGGAGGGTGACGGCGGTGTCGCGGTCGAACTCGCTCGTCCCCGCGATCGTCTCGATGCTCGTGCTCATGCTTTCGACGGTACAGCAGGAAACTACTGAGCGGTAGCTTTTTCGGGCTCCTCGCGGGCGGAGGACCGGCGGTTCCAGGCGCGGGGCGCGCGCCAGTGGTAGCGCATCGCGAGGAGGCGGAGAACGAAGGCCGTCACGACGGCGGCGCCGCTGGTGAACGCGTTGAGGGCGTCGAAGCGGATGCAGAGGACGACCATCGCCGCGCCCACCATCGCGGGCACGGCGTAGAGGTCCCGGTCCCAGCGGAGCAGGGAGGGGACCTCGTTGGCGAGGACGTCACGCAGGACGCCGCCGCCGACGGCGGTCGCGAGACCGAGCGCGGCGGAGGAGGTGAGGCCCAGGCCGTACTCGTACGCCTTGGTGGTGCCGGTGACGGCGAAGAGGCCGAGGCCGGCGGCGTCGAAGACGTTGACGGCGGTCTGGGTGCGCTCGACCTGGGGGTGCAGGAAGAAGACGAGGACCGTGGCGACGAGCGGCATGAGGAAGTAGCCGAGATCGGTGAAGGCGGCGGGGGGTACGGCGCCGATGATCAGGTCGCGGAGGAGGCCGCCGCCGAGGGCGGTGACCTCGGCGAGGACGGCGATGCCGAAGACGTCGAAGTTCTTGCGGACGGCGAGGAGGGCGCCGGAGATGGCGAAGACGAAGATGCCGACGAGGTCGAGGGCGTGTTGTACGGAGGGACTGAACAGATCGTGGAGCACCGCCCAATTGTGCCGGGTCCGCGCGAGGGCGGTGCCCGTGCGGCGGGCGCACAGCACGAGGCCCCCGTGCCTCATGGCAGCGGGGGCCTCGCGTAGTGCTACGCCTTGGGCGCGTCGCCCTCCGGCGCCTCCTTGGAGACAGGCGCCTCGGGCTCCGCCGGGGTCTCCGTCGTGGACGGCTTCGAGATCGTGACCTCCACCGACTCACGCGCCGACGGCACCGTCACACCCTCCGCGTTCTCCGGGTGGTGGCAGGCCACGCGCTGGCCCGGGCGGAGTTCCAGGAGCGGGGGCTCCTGCGTCTTGCAGAGGTCCGTCGCCTTCCAGCAGCGGGTGTGGAAGCGGCAGCCCGGCGGCGGGGCGATCGGCGAGGGGACGTCGCCCTGGAGCAGGATCCGCTCGCTCTTCGCACCCCGGCGCCGCGGGTCCGGCACCGGGACCGCCGACATCAGGGCCTTCGTGTACGGGTGCATCGGCGACTCGTACAGGGACTTGCGGTCCGCCAGCTCCACGATCTTGCCGAGGTACATCACCGCGATCCGGTCCGAGACGTGCCGGATGACCGACAGGTCGTGGGCGATGATCACGTACGTGAGGCCCAGCTCCTCCTGGAGGTCGTCCAGGAGGTTCACCACCTGCGCCTGGATGGAGACGTCCAGCGCGGAGACCGGCTCGTCGGCCACGACCAGCTTCGGCTTCAGGGCGAGCGCCCGCGCGATGCCGATGCGCTGGCGCTGACCGCCGGAGAACTCGTGCGGGTAGCGGTTGTAGTGCTCCGGGTTCAGGCCGACCAGGCCCAGCAGGCGCTGGACCTCCTTCTTGACGCCGCCCTCGGGCTCCACGCCCTGGAGCTTGAACGGCGCCGAGATGATCGAGCCGACCGTGTGCCTCGGGTTCAGCGAGCCGTACGGGTCCTGGAAGATCATCTGGATGTCGCGGCGCAGCGGACGCATCTTGGCCACACCGAGGTGGGAGACGTCCACGCCCTCGAACTCGATCGTGCCCTGGGTCGGTTCGAGGAGCCGGGTGATCAGCCGGCCCATCGTCGACTTGCCGCAGCCGGACTCACCGACGACGCCGAGGGTCTCGCCCGGCAGCACCTCGAAGTCGATGCCGTCGACCGCCTTGACCGCCCCGACCTGGCGCTGCAGCAGCCCCTTCTTGATCGGGAAGTGCTTCACCAGGCCGTTGACCTTGAGCAGAGGTTCCATGTTGTCGCTCACAGCTTCGGCGCAATCTCTTCGGTCCAGATCCGGGTCCGCTCCTCCGGCGACATGTGGCAGGCGGAGTAGTGCCGGCCGGGGGCCTCACCACTCGGCGCGAGCCGCAGCTCGGGGCGCTCCGTGCGCGTGATGCCGCCCTTGGGCACGTCGGCGTACGGGCATCGCGGGTGGAACGCGCAGCCGCTCGGGATGTTGATGAGGCTGGGCGGCGAGCCCTTGACCGGGATGAGCCGGTCGGTCTGCTCCCGGTCGATCCGCGGCATCGAGCCCAGCAGGCCCCAGGTGTAGGGGTGCTGCGGCTCGTAGAAGACCGCTTCGGCCGGACCGCGCTCGATGCACCGCCCGCCGTACATCACGAGGATGTCGTCGGCGAGCTCGGCGACGACGCCGAGGTCGTGCGTGATCATGATGACCGCGGAGCCGAACTCCTTCTGCAGGTCCCGGATGAGGTCCAGGATCTGCGCCTGCACGGTCACGTCGAGCGCGGTGGTCGGCTCGTCCGCGATCAGCAGTTCGGGGTTGTTGACCAGCGACATCGCGATCATCGCGCGCTGGCGCATACCGCCGGAGAACTCGTGCGGATAGGCGTCGAACCGCTTGTCGGGCTCGGGGATGCCGACCCGGTCGAGCATCTCGACCGCGCGCTTGCGGGCGACCTTCTTGTCGACCTGGTTGTGGGTGCGGTACGCCTCCACGATCTGGTTGCCGACCGTGTAGTACGGGTGCATCGCGGACAGCGGGTCCTGGAAGACCATCGCCATCTTGCGTCCGCGCAGGCGCCGTACGTCGTCGGCGTCGGCGCTGATCAGCTCCTCGCCGTCGAGCCAGATCTCGCCCTCGATCACCGGGCGGTTGCGGCTGTGGCCGGTGCGGTGCAGGCCCATGATGGCGAGCGAGCTGACCGACTTGCCGGAGCCGGACTCGCCCACGATGCCGAGGGTCTTGCCGCGGGCCAGGTCGAAGGAGAGCCCGTCGACGGACTTGACCAGGCCGTCGTCGGTCGGGAAGTGGACCTTGAGGTCACGCACCGAGAGGTACGCGTCGCTCGGAGGGCCGGACTGCACGGGGACGCCGACCGGACCGGTGGTGGCGCCCGCGGGGCTGTCGTTGTTCAGCGGGGTCTCGGTCACGTCAGCCTCACGCGCGGGTCGACGACGGAGTACATGATGTCCACGATCAGGTTCGCCATGACGACGAAGAAGGCCGCGATGAGGGTGACGCCCATGATGACGGGCAGGTCACCGGCGCCGATGGCGCCGACCGCGGCGGTGCCGAGGCCCTGGAAGTTGAAGGTCGTCTCGGTGAGCACGGCGCCGCCCATGAGGGCACCGAGGTCGAGTCCGACGAGGGTGATGACGGGGGTCAGGGTCGAACGCAGGGCGTGCTTGCCGATGACCACGTTCTCCTTGAGCCCCTTCGCGCGGGCCGTGCGGATGTAGTCCTCACCGAGGACCTCCAGCATGGTGGCGCGCGTGATACGGGCGTACGTGGCGGCGAAGAGGAAGGCCAGCGTCACCCAGGGAAGGATCATGCTGTTGAGCCACTCCCCCGGATCCTCCGCCAAGGGTTTGTAGTTGCTCTCGTCCAGCCACCCCAGTGAGTAGACGAAGACCGCGCCCGCCAGCATTCCGGTGAAGTAGATGGGCAGCGAGACGCCGGCCAGTGCCGTCACCATCGTCGCCCTGTCCCAGATCGTGCCTCTGCGCAAGGCTGAGATCACGCCCGTCAGGACACCACCGATCACCCAGAGGATCACCGCGCCGCTGGCGAGGGAGAGCGTGACCGGGATGCGGTCGAGCAGGATCTCCCAAACCGGCTGCTCCGCCTTGAAGGAGTAGCCGAAGCACGGCGCGGGGCAGTGCGTCACCTCCGTGCCCTGGTTGTAGTCGCGGCCGGCGACTATGCCCTTGAGGAACAGTCCGTACTGCTCGGGGATGGACTTGTCGAAGCCCATCTTCACGCGGATGCCCGCAAGAGCGGTTTCGTTGGTCTCGCGGCCTGCGTACATGAGCGCCGGGTCGCTGCCGGTTATTTTCGGCACCGCGAAGAAGATGCCGAAGGTGACCGCGGAGACCACCAGCAGCGTTGCGACGACGTTGAAAAGCCGCCGGATGAGGTAGACGAGCACTGCAGTCGGCCGCTCGGGGCGGGCGGCTGCCGCCCCTTGTGGGGACGACAGCCGCCGCCTGCGGCCTTCACCTGCCCTTCGAACTAGCGCATGTGGGGTGAAGGCACATGTCCTGCTATTACTTGACGACGCCCACGGTGGCGAGGTCGATCTTGCCCAGCGAGTCGTTGAAGTAGACGTTCGTCAGGCGCGGGTTGTGGTAGACGAGCGCCTTGTCGAAGTTGATCGGCAGGTAGAGCGCCTTCTCCATGATCTTCTTGTTGATCTCGGTGTAGAACGGCGCGGCCTCGGCCGGCGTCGGGGCGTCGGCGGCCTTGTCGAACAGGCCGTTCACCTCGGGGTCGTTCAGCATCGAGTAGTTGTTGTTGCCGTTCGGCAGGATGAACGAGCCGTCCACCAGCGGCTGCAGGAAGCCGGAGCCGGAGTTGTAGTCGGCACCCCAGCCCATGACGATGATGCCGTAGCCCTTCTTCTTCACGTTCTCGGGCGAACCGATCGTGGAGGAGGAGAGCTTGCCGTCGTACTGGTCGATCGAGGCGTCGATGCCCACGGCCTTCAGCGCGGCCTGCAGGGACTCGGCCGTCTTGACCTCGGCCTTGCGGTTGTTGCGGACCGCGATCGTGGTCTTGAAGCCGTTCGGCTTGCCACAGGCGGCGAGGGCGGCCTTGGCCTTGTCGATCTGCGGCTTGCCGCCGGTCAGGCCGTACGGGTCGTACGACTTGTCGGAGCCGGGGATGCCGGGCGGCAGCATGTTGGCGCCGAGGTCACCGGAGGTCGGGCCGCCACGGGCGGTCTGCAGGGACTTCGGGTCGGCCGCGTAGATGACGGCCTTGCGGCACTCGACGTTGTCGAACGGCGCCACCGTCTGCGGGAAGACCATGTAACGGATGTAGCCCGTGAACGGGTTGTCCGCGTTGGCCTTCAGCTTCGGGTTCTGCAGGATCTTGATCTTCGCGGCGTCCTGGACACCCGTGCCGTCGACCGCGAGGTCGATGTCACCGGACAGCAGGCGCTGGTCCATGTCTTCGGCGTTGGTGGTCACCGTGAAGGAGATCTTGTCCGGCAGACCCTTGCGGATCGTGTCGGTCTTCGGGTCCCAGTGCGGGTTGCGCTCGAAGGTCGCGCCCTTGCCGGCGGTGAAGCTGGTCACCTTGTACGGGCCGGTGGACAGCGGCTTGTTGGTGTACTTCGCGCCCGTGTCCTTGGCCATCGGGACCGGCGAGGAGGACGGCATCGCCAGCAGGTAGGAGAAGTCCGAGTTCGGCTTCGCCAGGTTGAAGACGATGGTCTTGTCGTCGGGGGTCTGGACCGACTTCAGGCCGAGCTTGTCGGCGGCCTTGTCCTTGTACGGGCCGGGGTACTTCTGGCCCTGGTCGAGGATGTCGATCAGGTACGTCGGACCGCCGGACAGCACGTCCTGCGCGAAGACGCGCTCGATGCCGTACTTGATGTCCTTGGAGGTGACGGGCGTGCCGTCCTCGAACTTGACGCCGTCCTTCAGCTTCAGCGTGTACGTCTTGCCGCCGTTGCTCAGGACCGGCAGCGCCTCGGCGAGGTCCGGGACCAGCTTGGTGCCCGCCTCGCCCGGCTTGCTGTCGTACGCGAGCAGCTGACGGATGTACAGGCGCTGCATGTTCCAGACGAAGCCGTAGTAGGCGCGCGCCGGGTCCAGGTAGTCGACGTCCTGGGGCGACCAGAGCTTGAGCTCGCCGCCCTTCTTGTCGGACACGTTGACGACACCCTTGGTCGCCGCGTCGAACCCGGCGCCGGCGGCGTCCTTCCCCTTGCCGCTGTCGTCGCTGCCGCCGCCGCACGCCGCAGTCAGGGAGAGCGCGGCGACGAGCGCGGTGAGCGCTGCTGCCTTCTTTCTACGGACCACTGTGTTCCAACCTCCTCAGGAATGGATTCAGGTGAATCAGGTGAATCGGTTCAGCTGCCCTTGGGGTCGAGTGCGTCACGCAGCCCGTCCCCGAAGAGGTTGAACGCAAGGACGGTGACGAAGATCGCGAGACCGGGGACCACCATGAACGTCGGGTCCGCCTGGTAGATCGGGACGGCGTCGGAGAGCATCTTTCCCCAGGACGCGGTGGGCGGCTTGACGCCGGCGCCCAGGAAGCTCAGGGCCGCCTCGGTGAGGATGTTGGTCGGGATGATCAGCGTCGTGTAGACGAGGATCGGGGCGACCAGGTTGGGCAGGAGCTCCTTGCGCAGGATGTAGCCGCGGCCGGCGCCCAGGGACCGGGCGGCCTCGACGTACTCCCGTTCGCGCAGCGAGATCGTCTGGCCCCGGACGATGCGGCCGATGTACGGCCAGCCGAAGAAGCCGATGACGACGATCAGTACGCCCATGCGGACGCCGGTGCCGGTGAGTCCCCACAGCGAGTTGGGGACCACGGAGACCAGCGCGATGGTGAAGAGCAGCTGCGGGAAGGCGAGCAGCAGGTCCATCAGACGGCTGATGATCCCGTCGACCCAGCCGCCGAAGAATCCGGCGACGGCGCCCAGGATGCTGCCGATGATGACGGAGACGAAGGCGGCCAGGAAGGCGACGAGGAGCGAGATGCGCGCCCCGTAGACGATGCGACTGAAGACGTCGCGCCCGTTGGTCGGCTCCACGCCCAGCAGGAAGTCGGAACTCATGCCGCCGAAGGCTCCCTTGGGGATGCCCAGGTCGGGGTCGAGCATGTCCTCGTGGAACTCGTTCGGCGGGTGGCCCAGGAGGCTGACGATCTGCGGCGCGAAGACCGCGACGAGAATGAGGAAGAGCACGAGGAACGCGCCTGTCAGTGCGACCTTGTCGCGCTTGAGGCGGGTCCATGCGATTCGGCCGGGAGAACGGCCCTCGATGGCCTTGGCAGGGACTTTGGCGGCGACGGCTGCGATTTCGTCCGCGGCCGTGTCGTGCAGTGGTGCCGTCATCGTGGTGGGGACCCCTCTCGGCCGACGGTGGCCGGCCCATGCCCGCCGCTGTAGCGGCTTGTCTCACATCGGTGTCGCTGATGGTGCGAACGGGTGCGTTTGTTGCGTACGGATTACTGCGAAGAGCGTCTGAAGTGCATGTGAAGAGCTGGTGGTCGCGGGCCGTCCGGCTCTCGGTTGGGGGGAGTCTTCATCGGGCTCACGATCACCCGCCAGACCTGCCGGGGATGTGATGCGCAACCGTGATGTGGCCCGAAGCCTTCCGTTATCCGGACCGGCAGATCTGCTGAGCGAAGCAACACCGCCCGTTCGGCGCGGAACGGACATCACGGCCAACAGGGCCTTCCTGGCCGCTTTTTGGGTGGATTCGCCGAGGACGACGAAGGCCGCACCGAGGTTCTCGGTGCGGCCTTTTCGGACAGACGTCTCGCGATGCGGACGTGGCGTCAGATCTCCTCCTGGTCTCGTCGGAGCCTCGTACGGGGTCTCCTCGGGCCCTCGCCGGAGCCTGGTCCGAGGTCTCGTCGGAGGTCCCGTCTCAGGTCTCAGCGGTAGACCGGGACATGCGCGTCGCGGTCGTAGAACGGACGCGCGTTGGCCCGCAGCCACATCGCCACCGGGTCGTACTCGTCGGACATCGCGACCGTCGAGACGGGCAGCCCGTCGGGGACCGCGGAGATCGACTGACGCATCATGGCCCGCACCGCGTCGACGGAGGCGGCGGAGGTGTCGTACAGGTCGAGACCGATGGCGAGGTAGGGGGAGCCCAGCGCGGGTTGCACCCAGGCGCGGCGCAACGCCCGTACGGACGGGGTCCGATGGGCGTTCTGGGTCAGCAGGGCATAGAACTGCGGGATTTCCAGAGCGGGTTCGGACAGCCGCAGGGGCCCGGCGGGCATCCGGTCCAGACCGGTGGCGATCCGCCGGAGATCGGCCCAGGGGATGCCGACGCCGCCGTTCGGGTCGTGCGGGTTGAGCCAGATGCCCCAGCGGTCCGGGTAGAGGGCGCGGGCGATGTCGCGACCCGTGACCACCTCGTGGGCGCGGGTCCAGCCGGACGCCGCGAGCTCCTGGGCGGAGGTGACGCACGGGGCGTACCCGAAGCCGTCGACCTCCATGTTCCCGTACTGGGCGTCGGGCGAGCCGGGCGCACCCTGCCAGAGCAGCATCCACACCGTGCCGTCGGCGAGGGCGTGCAGCAGTTGTTCGTACGCGTCGTAGCGTCCGGGTGCCACCTGGCGCAGCATGTGCTCGACCTGTCCGGCCGCAGCGGTGCCTGACGCGCTCACCCTGGGTCCCGCCCCTCTTCCGTCCACCGAACCAGCTTAATTACGCGGAGGCCCGCTGATAGAAGGGGCGCACCTGCTCCAGCATCCAGTCGCCGACCGGGTCCTGCGCAACGTCCAGCAGGATGAGATTGACCGGCCAGGCCACCTCGACCCGGCCCAGCGCGCGGCCGAGCGCGTCGAGCGGGGCGTTCCGGTCGATGCCGTCCCAGGCGGCGAGCTGGACGCCGACGAAGAGCGCCGGTTCGGTGCCCTCGACGCTGGCCAGGGCGCGGCGCGCGGTGACGACGACTCCGGTGGCCTCGAACTCGGCGGAGGCGGCGGCGAGGAAGTCGACGGGGTCGTCCTGCCAGTCGGGCTCGAACAGCCGGACCCGGCCGCCGCTCGCGGGGCCGTCCAGCGGGGTGCGGCCGACCCGGCACAGCTCGGCGACGGCGGGCGGGGGCAGCGGGGCGCCGACCGTGCCGCCGGGGTTCACCGCGATGCCGAGCTGCGGGGGCAGACCGCGGGCGAATTCGCGGGCGGGGGCGACGGTGAAGGACATGTGGGCGCCGACACAGGCCAGGAATTGCTGCTCGGAGCTGAAGACGGGGACGTAGGGCAGTCCGTCGATCTCCATCGTGGGGAGATCGAGGTCCCGGCTCTCGGGGCTGCCGCCGTTGGGCAAGGGCACCCAGACGGGGCTCCGTCCGAGCACCTCGACGAGCCGGCCCCCGGCGGCGGGGTTGCCGAGCGAGGCGGCCAGCACCTCTTCGAGCTCATTGCCCGGCCATGTGACGTCCACGGTTCTCGGTTCCCCTTCTCGCGCGCCAAGGTCGCGTCTCGCACACCCTGGTCGCGGCGCCCTCGGGGCAGAACCCTAACGCCGCCCCGGCACCGCCGTGGCCAAAAGCGTACGGAGCACCCCGGTCCGGATCGGCCGGCCCCAGGGCCTGTCCGCCGGACAGGCCCTAGGGCCTCTCCGGCGGATCAGGGTCGGACAGGCCCTAGCCCGCGTCTCGGAACGAAATCCTCCGCAGGGCGCCCGCCGCGTCCCTGTCGAGCAGGGTCGCCGAGGCGCAGCCGCGCGGCAGGCGGCCGGACTCGACGGAGTGCAGCAGCCGTCCGACGGCGCGACGGTGCCGGGCGAAGGCGTATCCCGACACCCCGCGGCCGCGCTCGCGCTGACCCTCCCGGGCGGCGGCCGGTGTGACGTCGAGCAGGACCAGGTGCAGGGCGCGGCCCCGGCGGCGGGCCTCGCGGGCGAGCCAGTTCCGCACCCAGGACTGCGTGCCGCAGTCGTGCACGATCACGCTCCGCCCGGAGCGCAGGGCCCGGCGCAGCCCGGCGTAGTGGGCGATACGGGCCAGCGGGCGGTAGACGGCGTACGGCAGAAAGCGGGGCAGTCGTGCTTCCCAGCGCTCGCGGGCGTCCTGCGAATCGATGCCCAGGCCCTCCGCCGCACGCCGCATGAGCGTCGACTTTCCGCTGCCGGGCAGTCCGGAGACGACGACGAGGTCACCGGCGGCGAAGCAGAGCGCACGGGGGCCCCGGCCGCCCCGCTCGCGCAGATCGCGCAGCAGGGGCGTGACACGGGAGCGCCTGCGGGTCCTCGCCCGGGCGCGCTGGGCTCGTATGCCCGTACCTGACGCGTATGCGCCGGTGTGCTGAAACGTCATCGCCTCTCCCCCTGTCGGGTCCTGAGGACCCTTGCCCAAGAAGTGTAAAGAAACGGTAATGAGGCACAAGCGATTTGCCGATCAGACCCGCCATGCAATGATGTGCGCGCCAAGCGCACACAACCACATACTGGCCGCTCGAATCCGCGCGGGAGAGTCCCGGACAGGGCTGTAGCAGTGCTGTAGCAGTCCGGGCGCCGAAGGAGCAAGACCCTCCCTTGAATCTCTCAGGCCCCGTACCGCGTGGATGAGGCAGATCTGAAAAGTGAACCGTCCCGGCGTGTCCGGCGCGGCTCCACCCAAGGTGCAAGCCGAGGATGCCCTCGGTGAACCTCTCAGGTTCCATGACAGATGGGGAGGATTGTCCTCACCCGTCATGCATGTCGTGCCCTGCACGCCCCTGGGACCCGGGAGCCACCCCATGAGCAACGCCCCCCGCCTGACCGCCCTCGATGCGCTGCATCGTTCGCTGGGCGCGACCATGACCGACTTCGCGGGCTGGGACATGCCGCTGCGCTACGGCAGCGAGCGCGACGAGCACAACGCCGTCCGCACCAAGGCGGGCCTCTTCGACCTCTCCCACATGGGCGAGATCACCGTCACCGGTCCGCAGGCCGTCGAACTCCTCGACTTCGCCCTCGTCGGCAACATCTCGACGGTGGGCCCGGGCCGCGCCCGCTACACGATGATCTGCCAGGAGGACGGCGGCATCCTCGACGACCTGATCGTCTACCGCCTGGGCGAGACGGAGTACATGGTCGTCGCCAACGCCTCCAACGCCCAGATCGTCCTCGACGCGCTCACCGAGCGCGCGGCCGGTTTCGACGCCGAGGTGCGGGACGACCGCGACGCGTACGCCCTGATCGCCGTCCAGGGCCCGGAGTCCCCCGGCATCCTGAAGTCGCTCACCGACGCCGACCTGGACGGTCTGAAGTACTACGCCGGCCTGCCCGGCACGGTCGCCGGGGTCCCCGCGCTGATCGCCCGTACCGGCTACACCGGCGAGGACGGCTTCGAGCTGTTCCTGAAGCCCGAGCACGCCGAGGGCGTGTGGAAGGCGCTGACCGAGGCGGGCGCCCCGGTCGGCCTGATCCCCTGCGGCCTGTCCTGCCGTGACACGCTCCGCCTGGAGGCGGGCATGCCGCTGTACGGGCACGAGCTGACCACCGCCCTCACCCCGTTCGACGCGGGCCTCGGCCGGGTCGTGAAGTTCGAGAAGACGACCAACGACGGCGACTTCGTCGGCCGCAAGGCCCTGGAGGCCGCCGCCGAGCGCGCCGCCTCCAACCCGCCGCGCAAGCTCGTCGGCCTGATCGCCGAGGGCCGCCGCGTCCCGCGCGCCGGCATGGCGGTCGTGGCGGACGGCCAGGTCGTCGGCGAGGTCACCTCCGGTGCCCCGTCCCCGACCCTCGGAAAGCCGATCGCCATGGCGTACGTGGACGCGGCGCACGCCGAGCCCGGCACGCAGGGTGTAGGTGTGGACATCCGCGGCACCCACGAGCCGTACGAGGTCGTCGCGCTGCCCTTCTACAAGCGCCAGAAGTGACGTTTCACACGCCCGAACGTCTCACTCCTCGTCTCATCCCGTAAGACCCGCGTACATCAGCACTCCCCCGATCCAGGAGAATCACGACATGAGCAACCCCCAGCAGCTTCGCTACAGCAAGGAGCACGAGTGGCTGTCGGACGTCGTTGACGGCGTCGCGACCGTCGGCATCACGGAGCACGCGGCGAACGCCCTCGGCGACGTCGTGTTCGTTCAGCTCCCGGAGGTCGGTGACACGGTGACCGCGGGCGAGTCCTGTGGCGAGCTGGAGTCCACCAAGTCCGTCAGCGACCTGTACGCGCCGGTGACCGGCGAGGTCGTCGAGGCCAACCAGGACGTCGTGGACGACCCCTCCCTGGTGAACACCGCACCGTTCGAGGGTGGCTGGCTGTTCAAGGTGCGCCTCGAGGGCGAGCCGGAGGACCTGCTCACCGCCGACGAGTACACCGCATTCACCGCCGGCTAACCGAGACCCCCTAGGGATCGATTCATGTCGCTTCTGAACACCCCTCTCCACGAGCTGGACCCGGACGTCGCCGCCGCTGTCGACGCCGAGCTCCACCGCCAGCAGTCCACCCTCGAGATGATCGCCTCGGAGAACTTCGCTCCGGTCGCGGTCATGGAGGCCCAGGGCTCGGTCCTCACCAACAAGTACGCCGAGGGCTACCCGGGTCGCCGCTACTACGGCGGCTGCGAGCACGTCGACGTGGCCGAGCAGATCGCCATCGACCGGATCAAGGACCTGTTCGGCGCCGAGTACGCCAACGTCCAGCCGCACTCGGGCGCCTCCGCGAACCAGGCCGCGCTGTTCGCGATCGCCCAGCCCGGCGACACGATCCTGGGCCTGGACCTGGCCCACGGCGGTCACCTGACCCACGGCATGCGCCTGAACTTCTCGGGCAAGCAGTTCAACGTGGTCGCGTACCACGTCGACGACGCCGGCCTGGTCGACATGGCCGAGGTGGAGCGCCTCGCCAAGGAGCACCGCCCCAAGGTGATCATCGCGGGCTGGTCCGCCTACCCGCGTCAGCTGGACTTCGCCGAGTTCCGCCGGATCGCCGACGAGGTCGAGGCGTACCTGTGGGTCGACATGGCCCACTTCGCCGGGCTCGTCGCGGCCGGTCTGCACCCGAACCCGGTCGAGTACGCGGACGTCGTGACGTCCACCACGCACAAGACCCTCGGCGGTCCGCGCGGCGGCATCATCCTCGCCAAGAAGGAGTTCGCGAAGAAGCTGAACTCCTCGGTCTTCCCCGGCTTCCAGGGCGGCCCGCTGGAGCACGTGATCGCGGCCAAGGCCGTCTCCTTCAAGGTCGCGGCCTCCGAGGAGTTCAAGGAGCGCCAGCAGCGCACCCTGGACGGCGCCCGCATCCTCGCCGAGCGCCTGGTCCGGGACGACGTCACCGCGCACGGTGTCTCGGTCCTGTCCGGCGGCACGGACGTGCACCTGGTCCTCGTCGACCTGCGCAACTCCGAGCTGGACGGCCAGCAGGCCGAGGACCGCCTCCACGAGGTCGGCATCACGGTCAACCGGAACGCGATCCCGAACGACCCGCGTCCGCCGATGGTCACCTCGGGTCTGCGCATCGGTACGCCGGCGCTCGCGACCCGCGGTTTCGGCACCGAGGACTTCGCCGAGGTCGCGGACATCATCGCGGAGACCCTGAAGCCCGGCTTCGACGCCGAGTCCCTCAAGGCCCGGGTGACCGCTCTCGCCGAGAAGCACCCGCTGTACCCCGGCCTGAAGTAATTTCGTACCCTTTTGTTCGTACGAAGCTCCGGGGCACCGCGCACACTGGACAGTGAGCGCGGTGCCCCAGCCCGTTTCCCCGCTCAGTTTCCTGCTCCGTTCTGCACCACCCCGGCAGACAACGGCGTCTAGCCCCCACAAGGAGTCACCCGTGGCCATCTCGGTCTTCGACCTGTTCTCGATCGGCATCGGCCCGTCCAGCTCCCACACGGTGGGCCCGATGCGCGCGGCCCGGATGTTCGCCCGCCGGCTGAAGAACGAGGGCCTGCTGGCCCACACCGCCGCGATACGGGCGGAGCTGTACGGCTCGCTCGGTGCCACCGGCCACGGCCACGGCACCCCGAAGGCCGTCCTCCTCGGCCTCGAGGGCAACTCCCCGCGCACGGTCGACGTCGAGACGGCGGACGAGGAGTTCGAGCGGATCAAGTCGAGCGGCCGGATCAACCTGGTCGGCGCGCACGAGATCCCCTTCGACTTCGACGAGGACCTGGTCCTGCACCGCCGCAAGGCGCTCCCGTACCACGCCAACGGCATGACGATCTTCGCGTACGACGCCGAGGGCGCCCTGGTCCTGGAGAAGACGTACTACTCGGTGGGTGGCGGCTTCGTCGTCGACGAGGACGCCGTGGCCGGCGAGAACCCGATCGTCCCGGACGACACCGTCCTGAAGTACCCCTTCCGCACCGGTGACGAGCTGCTGCGGCTCGCCAAGGAGACCGGCCTGTCGATCTCCGCGCTGATGCTGGAGAACGAGAAGGCCTGGCGCACCGAGGCCGAGATCCGCGAGGGCCTCCTGGAGATCTGGCGGGTCATGCAGGCCTGCGTCTCGCGCGGCATGTCCCGCGAGGGCATCCTGCCGGGCGGTCTGAAGGTGCGCCGCCGCGCCGCGAACACGGCCCGCAAGCTGCGTTCCGAGGGCGACCCGGCGGCGCTCGCGATGGAGTGGATCACCCTCTACGCGATGGCCGTGAACGAGGAGAACGCGGCGGGCGGCCGCGTGGTCACCGCCCCGACCAACGGCGCGGCCGGCATCATCCCCGCGGTCCTGCACTACTACATGAACTTCGGGTCCGGGGGTGCCTCGCAGGAGGAGAAGGAAGACAGTGTCGTCCGCTTCCTCCTCGCCGCCGGCGCGGTCGGCATGCTCTTCAAGGAGAACGCCTCCATCTCCGGCGCCGAGGTCGGCTGCCAGGGCGAGGTCGGCTCGGCCTGCTCGATGGCGGCCGGCGCCCTCGCGGAGGTCCTCGGCGGCACCCCCGAGCAGGTCGAGAACGCGGCCGAGATCGGCATGGAGCACAACCTCGGCCTGACCTGCGACCCGGTCGGCGGCCTGGTCCAGATCCCGTGCATCGAGCGCAACGGCATGGCGGCGGTCAAGGCCGTCACGGCGGCGAAGATGGCGCTGCGCGGCGACGGCAGCCACCTGGTCTCCCTCGACAAGGTCATCAAGACCATGAAGGAGACCGGCGCGGACATGTCGGTCAAGTACAAGGAGACGGCCCGCGGCGGTCTCGCCGTGAACATCATCGAGTGCTGAGGCCGTAGGCCCCGCCTCAGGCACAGGACCGGTCCGACTCCGGCGCCCGTCGTGGGGCGGGCGCCTGGGGCGGCGTGGGCTCGTCCTGGATCATCACGTACAGCTCGCGCCGGTCCGAGATGGACAGTTTCCGGTACGCCCTGCTCAGGTGGATCTCCACCGTGCGGCGCGTCACGTACAAGCGGTTCGCGATCTCCTGGTTGGTCAGGCCGCCCGCGGCGAGCAGGGCGGTTCGGCGTTCGGCCGGGGTGAGCGAGGCGGGTCCGGTCTCGCTGTCGCGGCGCGGCCTCGCGCCCGACTCGATCAGGTCCTGACGCAGCTCGCGGACGAGTGCTCCCGCCCCGCACTTCTCGGCCAGGGCCATGGCCGCGCGCAGCTGCTCCCGGGCCTTCCGGATCTTGCGGGTGCGCATGTACTCGCGGCCGAGGTCACCCAGGGCCAGGGCCTCCATGAGGGCCGCGCCGGACTCCCGGAGGATCGCGACCGCCTCGGCCAGGAGGGCGGCCCGCCGGTCGCCGCCGGCCAGCAGGCCGAGGACGCGCAGGGCGCCCCCGATGGCGTGCGGCGCACCCCAGGCGCGGGCCAGTTCCAGCTCCTCGCGGGCGAGCCGGTCCGCGATGGCAACGTTGCCGAGGCGGCTGTGGGCGAGGGCGGCCTCGGAGCGCCAGGGGTACACGACGGAGTCCGCCCACCCGCGCAGCCGCAGCCGACGGCCGCACTCCTCCAGGTCGGCCAGGCCCGCCCTGGCGTGTCCCACCGCGATGTGCAGCCTGCCCCGGTGGAACAGCAGCCCGGGCAGCGCCACCCCGGGCGGACAGCTCGGGACCCCGTCGTCCAGGAGGATCCGCCGGGCCTGTTCGAGGTCGCCGGACTCGAGCAGGGCCGCCCCCAGCCAGCAGCGGGCCTGGGCGGACCCCAGCCACTCGCGGCCGGGCAGGACCGGGCTGTGCTCCAGCGCGTCGTACGCGGCCCGGGCGGACTCCTGGAGGCGGCCCACCCGGAACGCGCACTCCGCGAGCGCGGACCGGGCCAGTGCGGCCACGGTGTGCGAGCCCTCGGCCGTCGCCTGGGCGAGCAGCGCCCGACAGGTCTCCCGCGCCTCGTCGTGCTCGCCGGCGCGGGCCAGGACGAGGACGAGGGCGATCCGCAGGGCCGCGTCCTCGTTGACGGTCCCGACCGGTTCGCTGAGCGCCAGCCGGGCGAGCTGTACGGCCTCCTCCCGCCGGGTGCCCCGCCACTGCGCGTGCAGGGCCGGTACCGCCGCCTCGGCGCGTCGGACCCAGGGGGTGCGGGCGACCTCGGAGAGCGCCGCCCGGGAGGCCGGCGGACCCGACCGGGTGCTCCGGCCGTCCAGCAGGCGCAGCAGCTCCAGCAGGGCGCGGGTGCCGGCGCGTAACTCCTTCTCGGCGTCCTGCCGTTCGAGGTCGGCTACCTCGGCCTCCATGATCCGCAGCGCTTCGGGGATGTCGCCGGTCAGCACCACGGCCTGGACGAGGTCGGCGAGCGCGGCGGCCCGCCGGTCGCCGACCTGGGGTATCAGGTCGACCGTGGTGCGCAGCCGGGGCACGGCCGCGTCGAGGTCGTCGGCGAGTTCGACATGGCCGAGCCGCCGCAGCAGCTCCGGTTCGCGGTCCGCCCCGCACTCCTCCATGGCCCGTTCCAGAAAGGCCCGGGCCTCCTTCAGGGCGCCGGCGGCGAGGGCGGTGTCGGCCGCGTCGACGAGGATCTGGCAGGCCCAGGGCGCGCCCACGGGTGCGGCGTGCAGAAGGTGGGCGGTGATCTCGTCGCGGGGCGCGGCCGCGGTGTGGAGCGCCTTGGCCGCCTCCGCGTGCAGGCGCGCCCGTTCGCTGGGCGGCATGGCGGCGAGGAACGAGGTCCGGACCATCGGGCGGCTGAACCTGATCCCCTCCTCGGTCTCGTCCAGGACTCCGGAGCGGGCGAGGGTGTGGAGGACGTCCGCGGCCTCGGCGGGGTCGAGGCCGGCCAGCTCCGCGACGAGTTCGGCGGAGTGCGCCCGGCTCATGATCGCGACGGTGCCGAGGGCCCGGCCGATGCCAGGGAACCAGGTCTCGAAGCGGGCGACGAAGGTCTCCGCGACCTCCGCCGATCCCAGTTCGCCGATGCGCTCGGCGGACAGCTCCCCCGGGCCGACTCCGGTGCGCTGCAGCTCCCGTAACAGGGCCTGGACCAGCAGCGGGTTGCCACCGGTGCTCTCGTGGCAGGCCCGGGCGAGGCCGGCGTCCATCGGTACGCCGAAGGAGGACGACAGCAGGTAGCCGACGCTGTCGACGTTCAGGCCGCGCAGCACCACGCGCCGGTGGAACTCGGAGGCGACCGCGGCCACCGAGGCCGTGTCGGGCCGCTGCGGCTCCTCGTCCGCCGGCTCCGTGTGGTCCCGCGCCAGGGTGCCGAGCAGCGCGACCGGCAGTCCTTCGAGGCGGGCCATGAGGTGACCGAGCCAGTGGAGCGAGCGCGTGTCGGTCCACTGCAGGTCGTCGACGACCAGGAGCAGCGGCTTGCGGGCGGCGTGTCCGGTGAGGAGGCGGTGCACCTGGGCCGCGGCGGCCTCGGGCGGGGAGGCCGCCGTCACCGCGGGCGGCTCGGTCGGACGGCCGCAGCCGCCCGGAGCGGACAGGAGCTGGTCGCGTACCTGGTGCAGCACTCCGTACGGCAGCGTCCGTTCCGCCTGCCGGGCCCGGGCCGACACCACCTCGAAGCCCCTGGCCCGCGCCGTCCTCAGGGCGGCGCGCGCCAGATAGGACTTTCCGGTGCCGATGCCGCCCTCCATGAGCAGGCTGGCTCCCATTCCCCCTGCCGCCGCGGCCAGCGCCTCTTCCAGGGCGGACACTTCGCCATCTCGACTGAGCACAGCAACTCCCCTTTTGCCCCAGGGTTTCGATGTCGCTCGTGGTGCGTGCGGGTGCGCTTCAGACGCGCTCCGGCCCCCGGTGCCGACTGCGCCACCGGTCGGTGGCCACCCCGCCGAGGACGACTTCGACGACGTCCTCCGCCAGGGCCGCGGTGACCGGCAGGTGGCCGAAGAGCACCCGGTAGTAGGTGGTGGAGGCCAGCATGTCCAGGAGCAGATCGATGTCCGCGTCCCCGCGGATGTCCCCCCGCTGGATCCCGCGCCGCAGCGCCTCGGCCGTCGAGGCCCGGCGTACGTGGAAGAACTTCTCCAGGAACTCCGACTCCAGCTCCGGGTCGTCGGCCAGGTCCGCGACCAGGGCGGGCAGGACCCGCCGCCCGACCGTGTGGGTGAACGCCTGGCTGAGCGTGCCGATCCCGGCGATGAGGTCGCAGTGCGTGCACCCGGTGTCCGGTGTCGGGGTGGTGCCGATCGCCGCGGCGAGCGTGTCCACGACGAGGTGCTGCCGGGATCGCCAGCGGCGGCGCAGGGCCGGCTTGCTGGTGCCGGCGCGCGCGGCGACCGCTTCCAGGGTCAGTCTCCCGTAGCCCGCCTCGTTGAGGATCTCCATCACCGCGCTGGGCACGGCGACGTCGATACGGCTGTCGCGGGGCCTTCCGGAGCGCTGCCCACCGGGGGGCCGCACGTCGGGCTCGGCGGCTTTCGGGGTGTTCACCATGGCGTCAGTATAGGTATGCTCACCACCGTTCCGTTCCGGTACGAAATGAAAATGGCTCAAGGAGTGACTCCATGTCTCACGGTGTCGACGAGGTGGCCGAGGGGTCGGGAGGGCCGGGAGGGTCGCCGGCCCCCGCCGCCGCGGAAACCAGGCCCTCGGAGAGCGTCTTCGCGGGGCCCTATCGGGCGCTGACCTTAGGCGTGATCCTTTCGGTCAGCATGGTCGCGTTCGAATCTCTCGGCGTGGCCACGGTGCTGCCCGACATCGCACGGAAACTGGACGGCCTGGGCGCCTACGGCTGGGGCCTGTCCGCCCTCATGCTCGCCAACATCATCGGTACGGTGCTCGGCGGCCGGTCCGCCGACCGGAGCGGCCCGTGGCGGCCGATGGCGGTCGGCCTCGCCGTCTTCGCCGTGGGCTGCGCGGTGGCCGGTGCGGCCACGTCCTGGCCGTTGTTCCTGGTGGGCCGGTTCACCCAGGGACTGGGCGTCGGCGCTGTCATGGCCATGGCGTACACGGTGATCGGTCTGGCCTACCCGGAGCATCTGCGGGCGCGCATGTTCGCCCTGCTGTCCTCCGCGTGGACCATCCCCTCGCTGATCGGCCCGGTCGTCGCCGGCACCCTGTCCGACCTCACCGACTGGCGCGCGGTCTTCCTGCTCATGCTCCCGCTCATCGCGATCGCGGCGGCCCTGACCCTCCCCGGCCTGCGCGGGCTGAACCGCTCAGGAAACACCGCTGCGGACGCCGGTGCCTCCGCTCCCACGGCCCTGCCCTGGTGGAAGAGCCCGTTGGCCAACGCCGTCCTGCTCACCGTGGGCACCGGCCTGCTGCTCCAGGCGCTGCTCCTCGAGAACATCGCCCTGCTCGTCGTCCTCGCCCTGGTGGGTGTGGCCGTCGCCGTACCGGCGCTGCGCCAGGTGACACCGGAGGGCACCCTCAGCGCCCGGGCCGGCCTCGGCGCCGGCGTCGTGATCCGTGGTCTCCTCTGCGGCGTCTACTTCGGCAGCGAGGCGTTCCTGCCGCTGGGCCTGCAGGAACTGCGCGGTTCGAGCGCCACCGAAGCCGGTCTCGGACTGTCCGCGGGCGCGATCACCTGGGTGCTCGGCTCCGCCTGGCAGGCGAAGCGGGACAGCCGGAACCAGGGCAGCCGCACCGGCGGCGTCGTGCTCGGCTTCGTCGTCCTGCTGGCCGGTGTGGCCGTCATGGCCCTCGCCATCCTCACCGACTCGGTCCCCGCCTGGATCGCCGTACTGGGCTGGGCGATCGGCGGCATCGGCATGGGCGTCGCGTTCAACGCCGCCACCACCGACACCCTGGAGCAGACGCCGGCCGAGCGGCAGGGCGAGGTCAGCAGTGCCCTCCAGCTCGCCCAGACCCTCGCCACCGGTCTGATCGCCGGACTGGGAGGCGCGGCGATCGCGATCGCGCAGCACTACGACTCCACCACCCGTACCGCGCTGTTCGGGGTCTTCGCGCTCACCGGCGCCCTCGCCCTGATCGGCATCCTGCTCTCCCGGCGACTGCGCCCGGCGGCCGCGGTGAAGTGACCGTCGGCCCTACGGCGGCGGCCGTACGAAGGCGGTCGCACGAAGGGGGCTCCGCGGTGATCCGCGGAGCCCCCTTCGTGTGTGTCCGACCCTGCCCGTCAGGCGCGGCAGCGCAGCATCACCAGGGGCGGATTGGCCAGGAAGTCCGCCCAGAACCGCTCACCCATGGCCCGTACGCCGTCGGCGGGCACGTGCAGCGGCACCCAGGTCACCTCGCCGAAACCCGCCGCCCGAAGGCTCTGTTCGTACACCTCGCGGCGCGGGTAGTTCGTGACGAACTCGACCGGCGGGTCCAGGAGCGCCGTGATACGTACGCGCGGCCCGATCGCCCCCTCCCCCACCGGCGTGTAGAGGAAGCCGTACTTGCCGGTGGACGGCCCGTCGAACCGGAAGTCGGGCGCCTGCGTCAGGACGAAGAACTCGCCCCCCGGCACCAGGCTCCGGTGCACACCACGGCACATGCGCTCCATGGCGGCCGCGTCGTCGGCGTAGTTGAGCAGATAGACCGCGGTGGCCAGGTCGAAGGGGCGCTCGGGAACCGGGAGTTCGGCGGCGTCGGCGACGGCGTAGCGCACGCCGAGGGGACTGTTCTCCTCGATGCGCCGGGCGGCGGCCACCATCTCGCCCGAGATGTCGACCCCGAGCACGTCCGCCGCACCGAGGCGTTTGATCTGCCGAGTGTAGAAGCCCGTGCCGCAGGCCAGGTCGAGCACGGACCTGCCCCGGACGTCACCGAGCAGCCGCAGAAAGCCGGCCCGTTCCGGGTACCGCGCCATGGGCAGCGCCTTGAACCCTTCGTACGCCTCCCCGATCTCGTCGTACTGCAGAGCGTCCTGCTGCGCACTCACTTCGTGGACCTCCTCGTCATGCGATCTCCCGGGCGTTCCCGATGACTTCGGCGCTCTCGCCGGCGCTCCTGCCGACCTTCCCGCCGACCTTCCCGCCGGCTTTCCTGCCGGTGTTCTCGCCTGCGGCGCGGCGCAGCAGGTCGCCCGTGAGCGCCGCGCGCCGCCCCTGGTGCCGGGCCGCCTCGCGTACGGCGCGCGTCACGGCGCCCGCCGTCAGCGGGTGCGAGGTGCCGTACGGGTTCCCGCCGGCCGCGAAGACCGCCGGGTCCGTGTAGCCGGGCGGCACCACCACCGCCCCGCTGTGGAGCAGCACATGGTGGAACGCGAGCAGCGCCGACTCGCTCCCGGCGTGCGGGCGCGCGGTCGCGACGAAGCCGCTCGCCGGCTTGCCGGACAGCGGGCCGGTGCCGGCGGCCGGTTCCAGCGCCTGGAGGAATGCCAGCAACGGGGGTGCCATGGCGCCCAGTCGCGCCGGTCCGCCGAACACCACCGCGTCCGCCCAGGCCACGTCCTCCGGTGTGGCGAGCGCCGCCGGGGGCCCGGTCCACCCGGCCGCGTCCTCGCGCGCCGAGCCGCTGGTGCCGACGACCCGCCGCAACCGGACCCGCGCGCCCACGGAGCGGGCACCCGCCGCGCACTCCTGCGCGAGGAGGCGTGCGGGCCCACTGTCGGCGCAGTGCACCACCGTCACCCTGACCGGCCCCCGGGCGGTGGGCGCGGCGGCCGTCGGGCGCGCCCGCGAGGTCAGCTCGGCGAGCCGGTGGCCCAGCAGCCGGGCCGCCTCCTCTTCCGCCGAGCCGATGCCGATGCCGGTGCCCGTGCCCGTCCCGGTGCCGGTCCCGTCCGCGCCGCGTGGCCGGGACTCCACCGACAGGCCGTACGGATTGCCGCCCACCGCCCGGAACACCGGGTCCGCCGGATCGGCCCCGACCACCCAGGAGCCCCAGTGGTACGCGGTCTGATGCAGCGACAGCAGTGTCGCCTCGCGGCCGCCGTGCGTACAGGTGGAGGCCGTCATCCCGGTCACCAGCCGGTCGGCGAGCAGCCCTTGCCGCCACAGCGGGCTGGTCGTCTCCAGGAACCGCTTGAATGCGGCGGACACATTGCCGAAGTACGTCGGTGTCGCAAGGACCAGACCGTCCGCCCACAGCACGTCGTCCGGCCCCGCGACGGGCTCCGGCCAGCGGCCGCCGCCCTCTCCCTCGTCCGCCACCCGCAGCAGCCGTACGCGCGCTCCACCGGCCCGCGCGCCCTCGGCCGCCGCCAGGGCGAGGGCACGCATGGTTCCCCGGCGGCTGTGGTGGACGACCGCGACCCGGGGCCTCATACCGGCTCCCCGGGCAGCGGCCGGGCACGCAGCACGAGCCGTACGTCCTCCCCGACTCGGCCCACCTCGTCGAGGTGCAACCGGACCCCGTCACCGAGGGTCCGTATCCCCAGGTCGTCGAGGACCGGGCGGCCTCCGGCGCCGAGCAGCAGCGGCGCCACATAGGCGACGACCCGGTCGAGGAGGCCGGCGGCGGCGAAGGCCGCGGCCAGCCGTGCACCGCCCTCGAGCAGCAACGAGCGCACGCCCCGCGCGTACAGCGCGTCGGCCAGGGCCCGGATGTCGAGCTCGCCGTCCACGACGGGCACGTCCAACACCTCGTGCCGCCGGGGCAGTCGGGGCGGTGGCGCGCCCCGCCCGACGACCACCAGCGTGGGAGCGGCGTCGTCGAGCACCCGGGCGCCGGGCGGGATGGCGCCGGTCCGGTCGAGGACCACCCGCAGCGGCGGCCGGCCGGGCACCGCGTGCCGGAGTCCCAGGTGCGGGTCGTCGGCATGCAGGGTCCCCGAGCCGACGAGTACGGCGTCGTGTGCGGCACGCAGGGCGTGGACGTCCTCACGCGCCGGCTGCCCGGTGATCCACCGCGAGGTGCCGTCGGGCGCCGCCGACCTGCCGTCGAGGCTGCCGCCGAACTTCCAGGTCACACACGGCCGGGCGGCGCGGACCGCGGTGAGCCACAGCTCGTTGCCGCGTTCGGCCTCCGCGCGGAGGACTCCCGGGACCACCTCCACGCCGGCCTCGCGCAGCCGCCGGGCACCGCCGGCGGCGTCGGGGGTGGGGTCCGGCACCGCGTAGACGACCCGGGCGATGCCCGCGCGCAGCAGCGCGTCCGCGCACGGTCCGGTACGCCCCCGGTGCGCGCAGGGCTCCAGGGTGACCACGGCGGTCGCGCCGCGCGCCCGGGCTCCCGCGGCGGCGAGGGCCTCGACCTCCGCGTGCGGGTGGCCGGCTCCCCGGTGGAATCCCTCGCCCACCTGGGAGCCGTCCGGGCCGAGCAGGACGCAGCCGACGACGGGGTTGGGGCTGGTCTCCCCCAGCGCGGTGGCCGCGAGGCCGATCGCCCTGCGCATGGCGGCTTCCTCGGCGGGGAGCACCGGCGGGCGCGGTGTGGCCGGTGCCGTCGGGTTCCCGGCCGTCACGGCGTCTCCGCGAGCCGGAAGCCCATGGCGTAGATGTCCCGCTCGTACCAGCCGTGCCTCCGTCGGCAGCGGGCGAGATCGCCGAAGCGGGTGAAACTGCCGCCCCTGGCGATGCGATAGGCACCGCGGGTCCGCGCCAGGTCGTCGGCGACGTCCGTTCCGCCGGGGTACGGGCGGTAGTCGTCCGCGGTGTACTCCTCGACGTTGCCCGCCATGTCGTGCACGCCGAACGGCGAACATCCGCCGGGGTGCACGCCGATGGGGGTGGTGGTCAGCGGGCCGTACTCCACGGTGTTGGCGCGGTCGGCCGCGAACTCCTCCCCCCACGGGAAGTCCCGGCCGTCGCCGCCGGAGGCCGCGTACTCCCACTCGGCTTCGGTCGGCAGCCGGAACGCCCGGCCCGTACGGTCCGCGAGCCAGGCCGCGTACGCGTCGGCGGCCTCGGGGGGAACGGTCCACACCGGGTGGTTGCCGAGCCCCTCGGGGTGGACCCCGAAGCGCCAGGAGGTGGGCAGCCACCTGCTGTCGGTGTCCTCGAGGAAGCGGCGGTACTCGGCGTTGGTCACCGGGTGGAGCGCGATCCGGAAGGCCGCGACGTCCGTCTCGTACGTGGGGCACTCCTTGGCGATCCAGTCCTCCTCCACACCGGCGTGCCGCCAGCGTGCGGTGACCGGCCCGACCGACTCCGGGTCGAGGCCGAGCCGGACCCGGGCGCCCGGGACGGTGGCCATCGGTGGGTCGTCGGGGCGGATGCGCGGGTCCCCGACGAGGCCGAGCACGGTGCCCGCGGCGTACCTCCGGGGGAAGGGGGTGCCGGGATCCTCCGCGATCGAGACGAGGGTCACGGCGGGGGCGCCGAGGAGGTCGCGGTGGGCCCGCAGCGCCCAGGGGCCCGTGCGGGCGGTGAAGGTGTCGGGCAGGCCCATGGCCGCCCGGTCGGACAGGGTGTTGGGGTTGGCCATGACTGCCGGCGGAGCGGCGGGAGACGTACTGCTGGTCATTGGTGCCTCCGGTCGGTCGAGGGGGCGGGCGCGCGATCCGTTCCGGCCGGGGCCGGGACGCCGGCGCGGGCCGTGGCAGCCGGCATACCGGCGGTGGGCACGGCCTCGGCCAGGGCGCGGTAGCCCGCGTCGTTGAGGTGGATGTGGTCGCCGCTGTCGTACGCGGCCCGCACGCGCCGGGGGTCCGCGGGATCGCGGACCGCCGCGTCGAAGTCCACGACGGCGTCGAACTCGGGCGCCGTGCGCAGCGCCGTGTTGAGTTCCGTGCGGGCGCGTTCGGCGTCCGGGGTCCAGAACGGCGAGTCCTTGAACGGGGTCAGGGTGCCCACCAGCACGCGGATGTCTCGTTCGCGCAGGCGTTGCGCCATCGTGCGCAGCCCTCGCAGGACGTCGTCCGCACCGGCGTGCGGCGCGAGCTGGAGGTCGTTGATGCCCTCGTAGAGCACGACGGTCCGCACCCCGGCCTGGGCGATCGCGTCCCGGTCGAGCCGCCCCAGAGCGCTGGTGCCCCGCTGCGGCCGGTCGGTCTCGGTGCCGTCGCGCAGCACGCGGTTGCCCCCGATGCCCTTGTTGAGCACGCCCAGGCCGCGGGTCGCCGGGTCGGCGGCGAGGCGGCGCGCGAGGGCGTCGGTCCAGCGGCCGTTGCCGTCCGGGGTGGACCCCACACCGTCGGTCTGCGAGTCACCGATCGCGACGACCGTGCCGCGCGCCCGTGTTCCCCGCGCGTCCGCCCCGCGTACGTCCACGCCGGTGAGGAAGAACCACGAGGTCTCGGTGCGGGTGAACGCGGTCCCGTCCTGGTCGGCGGTGTGGTCGCCCGGCTCGGAGACATGGCTGCGCTGCTGGGCCAGCCAGTGCCAGGTGGTGGGGCCGGTGGGCTCCGGCAGATGGATGCTGACCAGCAGGTCCGCCCCGGCGGGCACGTCGAAGGCCACCGGGTCGCTGAGCGCCTCGGAACCGGCGGGCAGGGTCGTCCGTGCCGCGCCGCCGTCGAAGGTGACCGGTCGGACGCTGCCGGGCAGGACCGCCGCCGGGGCATCCGGCCGCGGCAGCGCGACGGTCGTCCGGCCGAGGGTCAACGGCCCGGTGCCGTGAGCGTTGGACAGCCGCAGCCGTAGTTCGCCGCCGCCGATCGAGGTGTGCACGACCATGCGTACGGTCCGGTCGTCCAGACCGTCCCGGGAGATGCCGTCGGGTGCGGCGGGCGCGGGAGCCGTACCCCAGGAGCCGGCCCAGCCCGCGGCGTCGGAGGCCCGGGGTGCGGACGCCGGGGCGGAGGACGGGGACGCGGCGGAGGAGGCGGGGGACGCGGCGAGCAGGCCCGCCGCGCACACCGCCGCCGACAGCACTGCGCGGCATCGTTTCATCGTGGATCGCCGTCCGCTGTGCGCCGGAACGTGCCCAGCAGATAGGTGAGGCCCGCCGTGCCGCGCGGCACCTGCCGCACCTCGATCGGCTCGAACCCGTGGGCGGTGACGAGGCGGTTGAGCTCGTCGGGGGTGAACTCGCGGTAGAGACGCTTGCCCGCGTTGACGAAGAGGCTGCCCGCGTCACCCGCGGCCTGGAAGACGGAGACGGTGAACAGGCCGCCGGGCACGAGCAGTTCACGGACGCGGCGCAGATAGCGCGGGTAGCTGTCCGGGTGCTGGTGATGCAGGCAGCCGTTGTCCAGCACGGCCTGGTATTCGGCCGTGCCTTCCAGCTCCGTCAGGGGGGTGACGAGAAAGCGGGCGCGCCCGGGTCGGCGGGCCATGACGGCCTCCCACTCGGGGGAGGCGATGAGGTCGATGCCGGTGACCCGGTGTCCGCCGGCCAGCAGGATCTCGGCGTCCCGGCCGTGGCCCGTGCCGATGTCGAGGATGTGGGCGTCCTCGGTGGCGCCGAGCGCGCTCGACAACAGGCGCGGCGCCTCCCGCATCGCCTGCTCGCCGGTCCACACGTCGCGCCCGGTGGCGTAGTGGTCCCGGAAGTCGGAGTGGAGCACGGCCGCGTACGCCGACTCGTCGAGCTGCGGTGCCGGTGCGGGGGTGATCGCGTAGCGGTCGGCTATCGGATGGCTGTCCATGGGGTGCGGAGTCCTCTCGTAGAGGAGTGGAGACAGGAAGGAGGAGAAGAAGGGCTCGTGGCACGGCGCCGGGGGAGGCGGGGTTTCCCTCACCTCCCCCGGCGCCGTACGCGATGACGGCGGCTCAGCCCCCGATCGGGTACACCTGACCGTCGTAGGACGCCGCGGCGAAGACCTTGCGCCCCGCGTCGTACGCGAGCGCCGAGATGCCCGCCGTGGTGGGCCTGACCACCTCGGTCCAGGCGCGCTCCAGCCGGTCGTACAGCGCGACCCGGCCGTTGTAGCTGCCGGTGGCCACGAGCCTGCCGTCGTCGGAGGCCGCGACGCACTTGATGGAGTGGGTGTGCGGCGTCGGCAGGACCTCGGCGCGCAGCTCGGGGCTCCACAGCCGCAGTTTCAGGTCCCGGCTCACGCTCGCGAACCAGCCGTCGCCCAGACCCGCGCACCCGTTGGCGATCCTGTCGTGCGCGTCCTCGACGGTGGCGATCTTCTGGAGGGTGGAGATGCGGTACCAGGTGGCCGAGGCGTCGGCCGCCACCGAGAAGAGGAGGTCTCCGGAGACCGCGACGCCCTTGACCGCGTTCACGTGCAGGGGCAGGTCCGCGATGTGCTCGACGCGGTCCGTGCCGTGCAGCCTCAGCAGCAGCCCCTCGCCGGTGTACGCCCCCACGACCGCGTACCGCTCGCCGTCCCGCTCGAAGGCCGCGCCGCAGTTGAGCGGTGAGCGGTGCTGGTACAGCTCGCGCCCCGTGAGCGCGTCGAAGACCTTGCCGAGCTGTCCACCGGAGAGTACGGCTCCGCCCAGCGGCGTGAGGAAGTTGCACAGACTCCCGGTCGCGGCCACGAACGCGCCGTCCCGGCGCACCACTCCGGCGTCGCCCACCGTCAGCGGGCCGTCGGGGGCGGGGAGTACGGCGTTGACCCCGCCGGTGGGCGGCACCTCGGCGGTGTCCCAGACCCGGTCCTCGTAGTCGTAGCCCCGGTAGCCGGCTCCGAAGGTGGCGAAGACCAGGCGTGAGGCCCCGGCGAACGCGCAGGAGCGGGGCCAGACGTCGTCGGGCAGACCGCTGGTGTCGCGCAGTTCGGGCCGGCCGGAGGAGACGTCCCACAGCCGCATGGTCCGGTCGTAGCTGAGACTGACCAGGAGGTGGCGGGAGTCGTCGAGCACGAGGCGCTTGATGCCCGCGTCATGGGCGGACACGTCGTGCTGCCCGGTCGGCCCGACGACGACGATCCGGCCCTCGTCGTTGCCGGCGAAGATGGTGCCGCCGGAGGAGATGGCGATGGTGTCCGTCTCCACCCCGCCCATGTCGAGGTTGGCGACCATGCCGCCGGTCTCCAGGGACCACCGCTTGATGGTGCCGTCGTCGCTCGAGGAGATCACCTCGTCGGCGTCGCGGGTCCATTCGACGGAGATGACGTCGGCGGTGTGACCGGCGAAGGTGGTGACGAGGCGCCCGGTGAAGTCGTAGACCCGCACCCTGTGGTCGCGGGAGGCGGTGGCGATCAGCTCCTTCGACGGATGGAAGACCGACATCTCCACGTCGTCCTCCTGCTCGGCGAAGACCGCGACAAGCCGGAGGTCGGGCACGGTCCACAGGCGGGCCGTGTAGTCGCTGGAGGAGGTGAGCAGGTGGCGGCCGTCGGGGGAGAAGGTGCACTGGTTGGCCAGGTGGTCGTGGAACGAGCGCGCCAGCGCCCGCCCCGTTCGCTGGTCCCAGCAGATCACCTGGTTGTCGTAACCGGCGGTGGCGACGTACGTGTCCCGCCAGGCGGCGATGCCGCTGATGGGTCCCCGGTGCTGGATCATATGGACTCCCCCGCGAGTCGAATGGTGTGCCCGCTCCGCTCGACCTTGGCGCGCAGGTAGTGGCGGTTGCGTTCGGTCTGGAAGATCCCGGTCGGAACCACCTCCTCGATGGCGATGCCGTACGAGGTCAGCTGCGCGGCCTTGTCGGGGTTGTTGGTGTGCAGCCTGATCCGCGTCGCGTCGAGCGCGCGGAGCATCTGGGCGGCCGCGCGGTAGTCGCGCAGGTCGTCGGAGAAGTTCAGCTCGCGGTTGGCGGCGAAGGTGTCGAGGCCGAGCTCGTCCTGGACGCGGTAGGCGTCGAGCTTGTTGTAGAGCCCGATACCGCGGCCCTCCTGGCGCAGATAGAGCAGGATGCCGCCGGATTCCGCGAGCAGCTGCATCGATTCGGCGAGCTGTGGACCGCAGTCACAGCGTGCGGATCCGAAGACGTCTCCGGTCAGGCACTCCGAGTGGAGCCGGACCAGCGGTACGGCCGCGGCGGGCGCGAACGTCACGGCGATGTGCTCCTGGCCGTCGCCGAGTTCGGAGAAGGTGACCATCTCGGCGGTCTTCCAGCCTCCGTCGGCCAGCCGCACGGGCACTTCGACCCGGGCCCGGGTACGGGTCGTGGGTTGCGCTGGATCGGCCAGTACGGAGGTCACCGGCGGTTTCGCACCGTTGAACGTGTTGCGCACGTGATCGTCCCTCCCGTTGGATCTGGTGCAATGGACCCAGCATCGGCAACCGCGTCGCCGCGCACAGCAGGGGTGGACCGGTATCGGCACCGAGACATTTGACGGTCACTACCGAACCAGCAGACACCGCTGTCACCCGGCGGCGGCCGGGGCTGCGGGGAGGGGGAGTCTTCCTGTGTCCGTCCGAGCCGGTCGGGCTCCGAGGAGGGCGACGAGGAGGCAGCGGGGAGGGCCGCGAGGGCGCCGAACGCGGCGGGCGCGGCTGCTGTGCGACGGATCGGGGTACGTGCGGGACCGGGAGGCGTCACCGGTCGTTCGTCGGCGAGGGCCGGACGGGCGGCGACTCACGTACGTACGCACGTGGTGGCCGTACGGAGTACGCCGTGCCGCCCGTCCTCGCCCGGCGGGTCAGGCCTTGTTGAGGCCGGCCCAGAACTCGTCCCAGGACAGCTTGCCGTCGGCGTTGCCGTCGCGCGGGGCGATCAGGGCCTCCGCGACCGTCTCGGTGACGTGGAAGTCACCCAGCTGCGCCATGACGCTCTTGTACTCGGCGGCGGTGATGAAACCGTCCCCGTCCACGTCGAACCGTTCGAATGCCTTGCGCGCCGACTCGATGTCCGCCACAGCTTCCGCCCCTTCTTGGTGCTTCGATGACGGGGTCAGATTACTGGGCGACCCGCCGCTTCCGGGCGCCGGGCCATGCCGGATCATGGTGGTATGAGCGACGACGTGGCACTGATCCTGGCGGCGGCGGCGCGCGGACAGTTCCCGCCGCCGGACGGCTCGACGACGGTGGTCCCGCAGCCGAACGCCCGGGACGTCGGCGTCCTCGCCTTCACCGCGCACTCGGTGATCTTCACGGACGAGGATCCGGCGTGGGTGCGGGAGGAGCTCGCGGCCGCCGCGAGCGACCCGCTGGCCGCCTCGATGAACCCGGGGTTCCTCGCCGCCTTCATGCGGCGCACGGGCCGGCACATGAACACGATCGACCTGCTGACGGTCGCCACGGCGCTGCCCGGGTCCCCCGAGCTTCCGCTGCGTGAGATCGAGGACCCGGGGCATCCGCGGGTGGCGCGGGCGTTGAAGTTCCGAGACGACGTACGGGTGTGGGCCGCCGACGGCGGTGTGCTGATCCTGGGCCGGGGCGTGGCAGGCCGCTGGGAGGCGGCGATCGAGGTCGACGAGGACGTCAGGCACCGCGGGCTCGGCCGTGCGCTGGCCCTCGCCGCCCGGCATCTGACGCCGGACGGCGTGGTCTGGGCCCAGCAGTCCCCCGGCAACGCCCGCAGCGTCCGCACCTTCCAGGCTGCGGGCTACCGCCCGGTGGCCTCCGAGGCCCTCCTCATCGCGGGCTGACGGAACGGCCGGTCACCTGAAGATCCCGGTGTGGCCCAGCGAGTAGCGGCCGGGCTGGGGGTAGACGGCCAGGCCGTGGGGGCCGCCGCCGACCGGGATGCGGGCCAGCTGCCTGCCGGTGGCCGTGTCGATCGCGTAGACCTCGGAGTCGTAGCGTCCGGAGAGCCAGAGCACCTTGCCGTCGGCCGAGACACCGCCCATGTCCGGGGAGCCGCCGTCCGGGAGCCACCACTTCTTCGTCAGCTTGTTCCGGGCGAAGTCGAAGACCGAGATGGAGCCCTCACCGCGGTTGGGGACGTACATCTCCTTGGAGTCGCGGGAGATGTAGAGGCCGTGGCAGCCCTTGCCGGTCGGCAGCAGCTCCGGGGTGGTGAACTTCTCGCCGTCGAGGACCCACATGCCGTGGGCCATCATGTCGGCGATGTAGAAGGTCTTGCCGTCCGGCGAGATCTTCACGTCCTGCGGCATCGCGCCTTCGAAGGGCAACTTCTGCTGGCCGATGACCTCCATCTTCTCCGTGTCGACCTTCAGCAGTTCGCCGGAGAACTCGCAGGAGACGATGAAGTACCGCCCGTCCGCGGAGAAGTCCGCGTGATTGACGCCGTAGCAGGAGACGGGGACGGTCTTCTTCCGGTCCATGGTGTGCGGGTCGCGGAAGACCAGCTCGCGGTCGAGGGAGGCCATCACGATGGCGTACTTGCCGTTGGGCGTGAAGTAGAGGTTGTACGGGTCGTGGACCTCGACGGGCTTGCCCGCGACCCCGGTGGCCGGGTCGATCGGGGTGAGGGTGTGGCCGCGGTTGTTGTTGACCCAGAGCGTCTTCATGTCCCAGGACGGGACGACGTGCTGCGGCTGGACGCCGACCGGGATGGTCTCGACGACCTGGTACGTCGCCGGGTCGATGACGGAGACGGTGTTGGAGTTGGTGTTGGGCACGTAGACGCGGGAGGGGAAGTCCTTGACCACGGGTGAGAGCTGGTTCGGCCGGTCGGCCGCGTAGACGTCGTCGGGGTCGAGGACGGGCGGCATGCCGGGGAGGCCGTCCGGGACGACCTTCTTGGGGACGGCCGGGGGCGCCGCGTTCTCCTTCTTGGCGCCGCCGCGGGGCTCGGCCCCGTGGTCCGCGGTGCCGCACCCGGCGAGCGCGGCGAGCAGCGCGGCGGCGAGGAGGCTCTTCGTACGCGTGGTGAGAGGCAGCATCAGGTCAGCAGCTCCGTGGTCGTCACCGCGCGCAGTCCGCGGCGGTCGAGGTCGGCGAGGAGGGGCGGCAGTGCGGCGACCGTGTCCGCGTAGCCGAGGTGCAGGCTCACGACAGATCCGTTGCGGACCGGTCCGGTGACGTTGCGGACGACGGCCGCGGCGCCGGGCGAGGTGAAGTCGAGGGAGTCGACGTCGTACGAGAGGACGTGCGGGTAGCCGGCCCGGCGGGCGGCCTCCTGGACGGCCGGGGTCGCGTGCTGGGTCCTGGAGGGCCGGAACCAGCTGCCGATGGAGCCGGTGAGCCGGCGCAGCCGTGCGGCGCAGGCGCTGATCTCCGCGTACGCCTGGTCTTCGGTCATCGCGTTGATGTCCAGGTGGCGCTGGGTGTGGTTGCCGAGGTCGTGGCCGCCGTCGAGGATCCGGCGGGCGAGCTCGGGATGGGCGTCGAGCCACTCGCCGACGGCGAGGACGGTGACCCGGGCGCCGCCCTTCTCGGCCTCGGCGAGCACGGCGCGGGCGAGGGCGGGGTCGCCCTGGCCGTGGAAGGTGAGCGCGACCCGGGGGCGGTCGCGCGGGCCGCTGGCGATCTCCACGGGGTGGCCGGGGAAGCGCCGGGGCGCCGGGCCGGCGCGTTCGGGGGCGGGCGCGGGGCGACGTGGCACGGGGCGGCTGTCGGTGCCGCAGGCGGTGAGCGCTCCGGCGAGGGCGGCCGCCGCACCCGCCCGGAGTGCGCTGCGGCGGTCGGTCAGGGTCACGCGCTCATTTAAGGCCAGTAACGACCGATTTCTAACGATTGAGCCAATTCAGGACGTTTACGGGTCGCATCCGGACGTCCACTATGCGGACGAATCAAGGAAACAATCGATGAACTCGATACTTATTCACCATTTACAAGGCGGGTGCTCTACATCACCAACGATTCATCGGAGATGAATCACGGTTTGACCGAATTTGCCCCAGTAGGGTCTTTTGGCTCGATGGCCCGCTGTCTGCCATAGTCGGAGACACGACCCCCATTGACCCGGGCCAGGTCGTTTTCACGGCCGTGGATACACCCCCCCGATCCACGGCCGTCCTCACGGAAGCCCCCAGGCGCCCCACCACGGCGAACGGGGGCTTCAGTGCGTACGGGGGGGCGCCGAGGGTCGGCGATCGGCAGTCAGCGGTCGGCGACGCGCATCTCGAACCAGGTCGTCTTGCCGCGCGGCTGCAGGTCCACGCCCCAGCGGTCGGAGAGCTTGTCGACGAGGAAGAGCCCGCGGCCGCTGATGTCCAGCTCCTGGACGGGCATGAGGCACGGCAGGCCGCGCGAGGGGTCCCGGACCTCGATACGGATCCAGCCGCGGCGGCGCAGCATGCGCAGCCCGAAGACCCGGGCGCCGGTGTGCCGGACGGCGTTGCCGACGAGTTCGGAGACGAGCAGGACGGCGTGCTCGGCGATCTGCGGGGACAGCGCCCACTGCCGCAGGACGACGCAGTGCGTGAGCCGGCGGGCGACGGCGGCGGATTCGGGGCGGGACGGCAGCCGCACGTCCTCCTCGGCCGGATTCCCGTACAACTCCAGCGCCTTGAGAGCCTGTTCGTCCTCGGCTGCCGGTACCCACCGTGCGGCCGTCGCACCGCCGTGCTGCCGCGGCTGCTCCACACCCTCCAGGCCCGCCATGCCCCCCATCATGGCCGGACGGAACGGGCCGCGGGGCCGTTCCGGCGGAATCGATCCCCCGGAATCGACAATTCCAGGGGATTCGCTTGACATATGCCAGAGTCAGACGAACTTCGCCTTACCCGGGCCCTCCTCGACGAAGCTGCGCATACCGCGCTCGCGGTCCTCGGTGGCGAACAGACCCGCGAACCAGGTCCGTTCGATCGCGAGGCCGGTGTCGATGTCGGCCTCGAGGCCCTGGTCCACCGCCTCCTTGGCGGCCCGCAGCGCGACGGCCGGCCCCTGGGCGAGCTTCGCGGCCCAGGCGTGCGCCTGCTCGTACACCTCGGCCGCCGGGACGACCCGGTCGACCAGGCCGAGCGTCAGGGCCTCGTCGGCCTTGACCATCCGGCCGGTGAAGATGAGGTCCTTGGCCTTCGACGGGCCGACCAGGCGGGACAGCCGCTGGGTGCCGCCGGCGCCCGGGATGAGACCGAGCAGGATCTCGGGCTGGCCGAGCTTGGCGTTGTCGGCGGCGATCCGGTAGTCGGCGCAGAGCGCCAGTTCGCAGCCGCCGCCCAGGGCGTAGCCGGTGATCGCGGCGACGACGGGCTTGGGGATGCGGGCGATCGCGGTGAAGGAGTCCTGGAGCGCGCGCGACCGCTTGACCATGGCCACGTGGTCCATGACCTGCATCTCCTTGATGTCCGCGCCCGCCGCGAACACCTTCTCGCCGCCGTACAGGATCACGGCCCGCACGTCGTCGCGGTCGGTCGCCTCCTGGGCCAGCTCGCGCAGCCGGTCCTGGGTGGCGATGTCGAGGGCGTTCATCGGGGGGCGGTCGAGACGGATCGTGCCGACGCCTTCGGCGACTTCGAGGTTCACAGTCATACCCGGCAGGTTAGCCGCCGTTAACGACAGCGGACCCGGTGCTGTTGCTCACAGCACCGGGTCCGTCGTTCGAGGTGGCTCGGGGAGCTACTTGATCCACTCCGACCAGGACATGTTCCAGCCGTTGAGGCCGTTGTCCGGCGCGATCTGCTTGTCCTTCGAGTTCTTCACGACGACCACGTCGCCGATGATCGAGCGGTCGTAGAACCAGGCCGCCGGCATCGAGCTGTCGCCGGCGCCGCGCGCGTCCCGCAGGCCGACGCAGCCGTGGCTGACGTTGGCCGAGCCGAAGGTGCCGGACGAGGCCCAGTAGTTGCCGTGGACGAAGGTGCCCGAGGTCGACAGACGCATCGCGTGCGGCACGTCCTTGATGTCGTACTCACCGCCGAAGCCGACCGTCGCGCCGTTCATCCGGGTCACCTTGTACTTCTCGCTGATGACCATCTGACCGTTGTACGTGGTCGTGGACGGGGCGCCCGCGGTGATCGGGATCGTCTTGATGATCTTGCCGTCGCGCTCGACCTTCATCGTCTTGGCGCTCGCGTCGACCGTGGAGACCTGACGGCGGCCGATGGTGAAGGAGACCTTCTTCTTCTGCTTGCCGTAGACGCCCGGCCGGCCCTCGACGCCGTCCAGGTTGAACTCGACGGTCACCTTGGTGCCCGCGGCCCAGTACTCCTTGGGACGGAAGTCCAGACGGTCGTTGCCGAACCAGTGGCCCTCGATCTCGACGGCGGGCTCGGCGGTCACCTTGATGGCGTTCTCGACGGCGGCCGGGTTGGTGATGCCCCGGGTGAAGTTGATGGAGACCGGCATGCCGACGCCGACGGTCGAACCGTCCTCGGGCGTGTAGTGGCCGATGAAGGTGTTCTTCGGGACCAGGGTGGTGAAGGTGGTGTCCTTCGCCGACTCACGGCCCTCGGCGTCCTTCGCGACGGCGTGGACCTTGTACTGCGTACCCGCGGCCAGGTGGCCGACGGGCTGCCAGCTCGCGCCGTCCGCCGCGATCTTGCCCTCGACCTCGGTGCCCTTGGAGTCGGCGACGGTGACCGTCGTCAGCTTGCCCTGCTCGGCCGTCACCTTCAGCGCGCCGCTGGTGGCCACCGAGTCGGCGCCGTCCTTCGGGGCGATCGTGACGACCGCCTGCGAGGCCGCTATCTCCTGCTTGCCCCCGCCGCTCTGCGCCGGGTCCTGGCCGCCCTTGCCGCCGCCGGACGGCTCCCCGCCCCCGCACGCCGTCAGCACGAGGAGCAACGCCCCCACAGCCATGGCCTGCAGACGCGCGCCCCCGCGCCGCCGTCCACGTCCCACCCCGGCCGATATCGGCTGCCCGTTCAAAATGGTCGTCTCCCCTCGCACGGCCTGGTCTCACCACGGCCCGCACCCCCGCACGCATCCTCCGCGCGCACGGCGCTAGATAATCACACCGCAGGACACGAAAGTTCCACGCGAATGTCACCGTTCAGTCCCAGTTGATCCAGGAACCGTGCACGTGACACAGGTCGCCGAGGGGACGACGAGGGCTCACCGCAGCGAGGAACCTGCCTTCCACTGGTTCCAGTCCATGTTCCATCCTCCGAGCCCGTTGTCGGGAGCGACCTTTCGGTCACGGGAGTTGACCACTTCCACCACGTCGCCGATGAGCGTCCGGTCGAAGAACCAGCCCGCCGGGGAGTCCGGACTGCCGCCCTTCTCGTCCCGCAGGCCGACGCAGCCGTGGCTGACGTTGGCCGAGCCGAAGGTGGAGGGCGCGGCCCAGTAGTTGCCGTGCAGGAAGGTTCCCGAGTCGGTCAGCCGCATCGCGTGCGGTACGTCCTTGATGTCGTACTCGCCGCCGAAGCCGACCGTCCGGCCGTCCATCCGCGTCACGTCGTAGAGCTCCGTGACCACCATCTTCCCGTTGTACGTGGTGGTCTTCGGCGCCCCGGCCGTGATGGGCACGGTCGCGAGGACCTCGCCGTCCTTGCGTACCTCCATGGTGTGCGCGGCCGCGTCGACCACGGAGACCTGGGAACGCCCGACGGTGAAGCCGACCTTCTTGCGCTGGATGCCGTACACGCCCGGCGCTCCCTCGACGTCGCGCAGGGCGAGCTCGACGGTCACCTCGGTGCCGGGCTGCCAGTACTCCTCGGGGCGGAAGTCGAGCCGCTCCTTGCCGAACCAGTGGCCGACGACCTCCACCGGCGGGTCCGAGGTGATTTTGATGGCCCGTTCGACGGCCTCGCGGTTCTCGATGGCCCGGTTGAAGCCGAAGGACACGATCATGCCGGTGCCGACCGTGGAACGGTTCTCCGGCTTGAAGTAGCCGATGAAGCGGCGCTCGGGCACGACGGTGGTGAAGGTGGTGTGCCGGGCGGAGCGCCGACCGTGCGCGTCGAGCGCGACGGCGTCCACGCTGTACTTGGCGGCCAGCGCGAGCCGCGCGTCCGCCGCCGGCCGCCAGCGCAGACCGTCCTCGCTGATCGCGCCGGGGACCGCGGTCCGCTGGGCGTCCTCGACCTGGACGACGGTGACCCGTTCCAGGCGTCCGCTGTCGACCCTCACCTCGAGCGGCCCCTCGGCGGGCACGGCCCGACTGCCGTCCTCGGGGCTGATCCGGATGACGTCACCGGGCGCCCGTGCCTTTCCCGGCAGGGAGAGGTCGACGCCGCCCTTGCCCTCCTCCTTGTCGGTGCAGCCCGCCAGGCCCGCCATCAGTGCCGCCACCGCGAGGACGTACCCCGCCCGCTTCCATACAAGTGTCACGCTCAGCCCAACGACGGCCACCCTCCAGGGGAAACGTGCGTGCGGGTCATGTTGGGAGTACGGCCGTACGGGCAGAACAGGTGGGAGGACCACGTGCGGGGAGTCGCGGCCGGGACGCCGCGCTCCGCGCCATGGGGGTACCTCCCATGCCGGAGGGCTATGGGGGAGGCCCGACGAGCCGCGGGAGGCCGACAGGTGTCGAGCGCAGCCGAGCAGGAGGCGGTACGGGACGGAGGGGGGCTCTCCCCTGCCCCGGGGCGGTTCCGGCCCATGGTGTGGCCGGGTGCGCCCACACCCCTGGGCGCACGGTGCCGGGTGGGGCCCGACGGGGTGCCGGGCACCAACTTCGCACTGTGGGCGGGCGGGGCGGAGGCCGTCGAGCTGTGTCTCTTCGACGCCGACGGGACGGAGAGACGGCTGCCGCTGACCGAGCTCACCCATGAGATCTGGCACGGCTTCGTGCCGGGGGTGGCGGCCGGGCAGCGGTACGGGTACCGGGTTCACGGGCGCTGGGACCCGTGGACGGGCGCCCGCTGGAATCCGGCCAAGCTGCTCCTGGACCCGTACGCGCGGGCGGTGGACGGCGACTTCACGTTGCCTCCGGAGGTGTACGGACACGTCCGGGACTGGCCGCAGCAGCATGTGGCCGACACCGTGCGGGACGACCGGGACTCGGCGCCGTTCGTGCCGAAAGGGGTCGTCGTCCAGGACGACGACGACTGGTCGGACGACCGCAGGCCGAAGACGCCCTGGCCGGACTCGGTCATCTACGAGCTGCATGTGAAGGGCTTCACCAAGCTCCACCCGGGCATCCCCGAGGAGCTGCGGGGCACCTACGCCGGGCTCGCGCACCCCGCGGCGATCGAGCATCTCGTACGGCTCGGCGTGACGGCGGTCGAGCTGCTTCCGGTGCACCAGTTCGCGCACGAGGACCATCTGCTCCGCCGGGGTCTGCGCAACTACTGGGGATACAACTCCATCGGCTACTTCGCCCCGCACGCGGGCTACTCCTCCTCGGGGACCGCCGGGCAGCAGGTCGGCGAGTTCAAGCGGATGGTGCGGGCGCTGCACGCCGCCGGGATCGAGGTCGTCCTCGACGTGGTCTACAACCACACGGCCGAGGCGGGCGAGCTGGGACCCACGCTCTCCCTGAAGGGCGTCGACAACCGGGGCTACTACCGGCTGCAGTCCGACGCCCGCCGGTACGCCGACTACACGGGCTGCGGCAACACGCTGCACGTGGTCCAGCCGCAGGTGCTGCGGCTGATCACGGACTCGCTGCGGTACTGGGTGACGGAGATGGGCGTCGACGGCTTCCGTTTCGACCTGGCGGCCGCGCTCGCCCGCTCGATGCACGACGTCGACATGCTCTCGCCCTTTCTCGCCGTCATCGCCCAGGATCCGGTGCTGCGCCGGGTCAAGCTGATCGCCGAGCCGTGGGACGTCGGCAACGGCGGCTACCAGGTGGGCGCGTTCCCGCCGCTGTGGACGGAGTGGAACGACCGCTACCGCGACGCGGTACGGGACTTCTGGCGCGGTGCGCTGCCCGACGTACGGGACCTCGGCTACCGGCTGTCCGGTTCGAGCGACCTGTACGCGTGGGGTGGGCGACGGCCGTACGCCTCGGTCAACTTCGTCACCGCGCACGACGGCTTCACGCTGCGGGACCTCGTCACGTACGAGCGGAAGCACAACGAGGCCAACGGAGAGGGCAACCGGGACGGGACGAACGACAACCGCGCCTGGAACTGCGGGGCGGAGGGCGAGACCGACGACCCCGCCGTGCAGGGGCTGCGCCTGCGTCAGTTGCGGAACATGCTGACGACGCTGCTGCTCTCGACGGGGGTGCCGATGCTGGTCGCGGGCGACGAGATGGGTCGCACGCAGGGCGGCAACAACAACGCCTACTGCCAGGACAACGAGACGAGCTGGCTGGACTGGTCGCTGCCCGAGGACCCGGGGCGGCGGGAGCTCCTCGCCCTGACGCGCCGGCTGCTCGCGCTGCGCCACGCCCACCCGGTGCTGCGCCGCCGCGCGTTCTTCTCCGGCCGCCCGCAGGCCGCCGACGGGCTGCGCGACCTCGCCTGGTTCACGGCGGACGGCACGGAGATGACCGAGCAGGACTGGTACGCGCCGGCGGCCACGCTCGGCCTCTACCTCTCGGGCCGCGACATCCCGGGCCGCGACGCCCGTGGCGCCCAGGTCACCGACGACAGCTTCCTGGCGATCCTGCACGCGGGCCCCCGCCCGATCGACTACCGGCTGCCGGGCCCGCCGTGGGCGGAGTCGTACGAACTGGTCCTGGACACCACCCTGGAAGACCAGTCCGACGCTCCCGGGACGGTGCACCGGGGCGGGGGGACGGTGACGGTGGGGGCGCGGTCGGTGCTGCTGCTGCGGGTCGGGGGGTGAAGACCCCGCACCGGCCACCGCGGCGCGACGGCGGTGGCCGGTGCGGGGAGGGGTGGTGCTTCCCCCTGCGTGCCGTGGCGGCACGCACGCCTGGGGCACCGGCGCGCGGGCCGCCCCCGACATCCCCCGTGGCGGCTCCGCGTGCCCGTCCAGTCTCCGCGCGCCCGTTCGGCGCTGTCTTTGGCCAGGAGCGCACAGCTCATTGACGGAGCGCGCACTCCCGGTACTCGGTGGGCGTGCAGCCGTACGCCGTGCGGAACGCCCGGCTGAAGGCCGCGTGGTGGCGGAAGCCCCAGCGGGCCGCGATGTCGTGGACGGGGGTCAGGCGCTGGGCCGGGTCGGCGAGGTCGTGGCGGGTCTGTTCCAGGCGGCGGTCGCGGATCCAGCCGGAGACGGTGATGCCGTGCTCCTGGCAGAGGCGGTGGAGGTAGCGCACCGAGATGTGGTGCGCGGCGGCGATGGTCTGCGGCGAGAGGCCGGGGTCGGCGAGCCGGAGCCGGACGAACTCCTGGATGCGCAGGAACAGGGCGCGCCGGCGGCTCTCGGGTTCCTGCGCGCCCGTGGCGTCGAGGTGCCGGCCGGCCGTACCGGCGAGGAGGTCGAGCAGCACGCGGGTGAGGCGGGGCGCGTCGGTGGCGTCGAAGGAGGCTCCCCCCTGGGCTTCGCCCTGAGGGGACCGCCAGTCGGTGGCGAGCCGCACGAGGAACTGGGCGAGCATCGCTCCGAAGCCGGATTCCGAGGCCATCCGCAGGGCGACGAGCCGTTCGGCCTCGCGGGCGGGCAGCGGGAGGAGGGCCTTGGGGAACTGGGCCACGATGTGCCCGAGCCGGCCGTCCTCGCTCCGCGTGCCGCCGAGGAAGGGCAGCGAGGAGTCGTAGATCATCAGGTCGCCCGGGCCGACGGTGGTGTCCCGGCCGGCCTGGGAGATCCACATGTCGCCGCTGAGGGTGAGCGAGAGCTGGTAGTAGCCGGGATCGGAGCGGCTGATCAGCCGGGGTGTGCGCGCGGTCGTCAGCGGCGGGTAGCGCAGCGCGGTCACCTGGACGGCGCCGAGGTCGAGGACGTGCGCCTCGGCGTGGAAGTCGTCCGCGTACTCGCTGCGCATGACGGTCGGGATGAGGGCCGTGGCCGTCATGTCGTGCCACCAGCCGAAACGGTCCGCCCGGTCCAGTGCGTCGGTCGTGAAGTGCTGGACGTCCATGACTCCCCCGAGTCGCGTCGCACGGGTCAGTTACGGCCCAGGATGCCCCGCTCGTACGCCACCGCGACCGCGGCCGCCCTGTCCTTGGCGCCCAACTTGCCATAGATGTGCGTCAGATGGGTCTTCACGGTCGCCTCGCTGATGAAGAGTTCGGCGGCGATGGCGCGGTTGGAGGTTCCCTTGGCGACGAGTTCGAGGACTTCGCGTTCGCGGGCGGAGAGGGACTCGTCCGCGGGTGCGGCGGGGGCGCGGACGCGGGAGACGAGCCGGGAGGCGACGGCCGGGGAAAGCACGGTGCGGCCCTCGGCCGCGGCCCGGACCGCGGCGAACAGCTCTTCGCGGGGCGCGTCCTTAAGGAGGTAGCCGGTGGCGCCGGCCTCGATCGCGGGAAGCGTGTCCGTGTCGGTGTCGTACGTGGTGAGGACGAGAACCCGGGAGCGGGCGCCGCGCCGGGTCAGTTCGGCGATGGCGTCGACTCCGTTGCCGCCCGGCATCCGCAGGTCCATGAGGACGACGTCCGGGTCGAGCCGCAGGGCGAGTTCCACGGCCTCGACGCCGCCGGACGCCTCGCCGAGGACGTCGAAGCCGGGGTCGGCGGTGAACATGCCGCGCAGGCCGTCGCGTACGACGGGATGGTCGTCGACGATCAGCAGGGTGATCTCATTCATGGTGCACCAACGGTACGCGGGCGGAGATCGCCGTGCCCTCACCCGGCGCCGTCTCCAGGGTCACGCAGCCGGCGAGGCGTTCGGCGCGGGCCCGCATGCCGTCGAGGCCGAACCCGCCGCCGCCCGCGGTGCGGGCGGGGACGCTCCCGGGGTCGAAGCCGCGCCCGTCGTCCCGTACGTCGAGGGTGATCTCGTCGCCCATGTACGAGAGGGTGACACCGGCCCGGGAGGCCCCGGAGTGGCGCTCGGCGTTGGCGAGCGCCTCCTGGGCGATCCTCAGCAGGGTGGCGGCGAGCTCGTCGTGGAGGGGCTCCTCGGTGCCGGTGACGGTGAACCGGGTGGTGATGCCGGTGCGTTCGGACCAGGTGGCGACGGTCTTCTTCAGCGCTTCGGGGAGCGTGTCGTGCTCCAGGGCGACCGGGCTCAGGTTCTGCACGGAGCGGCGGGCCTCGCCGAGGCTGTGGCGGGCGAGGTCGGCCGCGCGCTGGAGGTGGACGCGGGCGACGCCGGGGTCGGGGGTGAGGGTGACCACCTGGAGCTGGGCGATGATGCCGGTCAGCCCCTGCGCGATGGTGTCGTGGATCTCGGCGGCGAGCCGCCGCCGCTCGTCGGCGACCCCCGCCTCGCGTGCCTGGAGCAGAAGTTGGGCCTGCAGGGCGGCGTTCTCGGCGAGTGCCTGTTCCAGGCGGGCGTTGGTGCGGGCGAGTTCGGTGATGGTGGCGGCGCGCTCGGCGGCCTTCTCGGCCTCCTTGGTCCCGAGGTGGGAGAAGACGACGGCGAGGCAGGCGTTGAGCGCGAACAGCCCGCCGAAGGCGACCCAGGTCACGAGCGAGGTGGGCGGGAGCCCGCCGGACTGGGCCCCGGCCATGATGACGGCGGTGACGAGGAGCCCGGCACGGACGAGCCGGCGGGGCAGCAGGTGGGCGGCGTCGAAGAAGCCGATGCAGGCGAAGACGGAGAAGAAGGGGTTGAGCCAGGTGAGCGCGAAGGCGAGGACGGTACGGAGGGTGAAGTAGGCGATGGACGCCGGTCCGGGGGTCCCGAGGACGTCGGTGAGGGCGGTGGGGTCCGGGCGCTCCGCGGCGGCCGGTTCGCCCTCCGGTTCCTGACGCCCGGTCGCGTGGCGGCGGTGGATGTCCCACCCGATCTGGAGGGCGAGGACGGCGGCGGCCAGGCCGGCCGCGACAGTCGTCTCCGCCCTGCTCATGGACACCGCGTCCGCCGCGGTCGCCGCCAGGATCGCGGCGACGGTCAGCAGGCCGTACGGTCCCCAGCGGAAGAACTGGAGCCAACGCTCCTCGACCGTCGTCGTCATCACGATCTCTCCCCCGTCGATGTCCGTCACTCCCAGCGGAACCAGCGCGCCGCCGTGGCCGTGAGGACCACCGCCCACAGAGCCATCACCCCGAGCGCGGCCCACGCGGTCCCGGCGCCGGACGTCGCGGCGTCGAGGGCCTGCGAGGCGGCACCGAACGGCGTGAACTCCACGATGCCTTGGAGCGTATCCGGCATGGCCTGCACCGGGACCCAGACCCCGGCGGTGAACATCGTCGGGAAGAACACGACCGAACCGACCGCGGTGGCGATCTTCTGCGTACGGGAGACGGCGCAGACGGCGGCTCCGAGGGCGAGACCGCAGGCGACGGCGAGCAGCAGGGCGAGGGCGTGGCCGGGGAGGTTCTGCGGCAGCCGGACGCCGAAGCCGAGTCGGCCGACCGTGATGACGAGAACGGCCGAGACGAGCGCCGCGACCCCGTGCAGCACGAGCTGGGCGGTGAGGAGGGAGGCCGGGCGGACCGGGGTCGTCGACATCCGGCGCAGGATGCCGCGTTCGCGGTAGCCGGCGAGGACGGGTGGCATGGCCTGGAGTCCGGACATGATCACGGCGAAGAGGACGGAGACGGGGACGTACAGATCGATGACGCGGCGGCCGCCGAGGTCGTCGGACGCCTCGCGGAAGGACGGGATCAGTCCGAGGATCACGAGGAGGACGGTCGGCGAGACCATCACCCAGAACAGGGCACCCGGTTCGCGGGTGAAGAGGCGGGCCTCGGTCTTCAGAACCGTGGTGGTGGCGGTGCTCATCGGTCGTCGGCTCCTGTCAGGTCGAGGAAGGCGTCGTCGAGGGTGGCGTCGGTGACGCGGAGTTGGTGTGCGGTGACGCCGCGGCGGGCGAGCAGGGCGAGGAAGGCGTCGACGGTGGCGTCCGTCCCCTCGACGACGGTCCGCCCGTCGGCGGTGTCCACCGCGGTCACCTGCGGGAGGGCGCGCAGCTCGGCCGGGTCCAGCGGGGTGCCGGCCGCGAAGGAGATGACCTTGGAGGCGGTGGCGCGGCCGATCAGCCCGTCGGGGGTGTCGAGCGCGACGAGCCGGCCCTTGTCGATGACGGCGATCCGGTCGCAGAGGCGCTGAGCCTCCTCCATGAAGTGGGTGACGAGCAGGACGGTCACGCCGTCGGCCCTGATGTCCTCGACGAGGGACCAGGTGTCGCGCCGGGCGCGCGGGTCGAGCCCGGTGGTGAGCTCGTCGAGGACGACGGCGCGCGGATCGCCGACGAGGGCGAGGGCGATGAACAGCCGCTGCTTCTGCCCGCCGGACAGCTTCCCGAACCGGGTCCTCAGCTGCCCTTCGAGGCCCAGCCGTTCGACGAGTCCGCGCCAGTCGGCGGGCCGCTCGTAGAAGGAGGCGTACAGCTCGAGGGCCTCCTGGACGGTGAGTTTGGGCTGGAGTTCGCTCGCCTGGAGCTGCACGCCGAGCATCCGGGTGACGTCGGCGTGCCGGGCGACGGGGTCGAGTCCGCCGACGCGTACGGTCCCGGCGTCCGGTGTCCGCAGCCCTTCGACGCACTCGACGGTCGTGGTCTTGCCGGCCCCGTTGGGGCCGAGGATCCCGAAGATCTCCCCCTCGGCGACCTCGAAGGAGACGCCGTCGACGACCACCTTGTCGCCGTAGGCCTTGCGCAGGCCCTCAACCTCGATCATTGACATGCCTCAAGACTGGCCGCGGGGGCCCGTCCCGGACATCGGCCATCACGCTCGAAGCCGTATCAGCCGATCGGTTGATCGGCGGTACGACCCGGGGTCGGCCCCTCAAGAGACGGAGCGGGAGGGTGCTGGGGGGCGAAAAACCGGATGAGGGTTGTCAGTGGTGAACCGTAGGCTCGCTCGTGATGCCCGGAGAAGATGTAGTCCCCAAGAAGTCCGCCGTCCGGACCCTGTTGCGCCTCTGGCCCTATGTACGGCCGGTGCGGGGGCGGTTGGCGACGGCGGCCGTGGTCGCGGTCGTCGCCTCGTGTCTGTCGCTCGTCATCCCGCTCGTCCTGAAGTGGATGGTCGACGGGCCCGTCGCCGAGGGCGATCCGGGTGGGGTGTGGCTGGGAGCGCTGTATCTGCTGCTGCTCGGGATCGCGGAGGCGGTTCTCTTCGGCTTCCGGCGGTGGCTGGTGGCCCGGCCGCTGGCCGGGGTCGAGGCGAGCATGCGGGCCGATCTGTACCGGCGGCTGCAGCGGCTGCCGATCGCCTTCCACGACCGGTGGGCTTCGGGACAGCTGCTGTCGCGCGGCACGACCGATCTGATGCTGGTGCGGATGTTCCTCGCCTTCCCGCTGACCTTCCTGCTGGTCAACGCCGTGACGATCCTCGCCGGTTACGTCCTGCTGCTCGGCCAGGACTGGACGCTCGGCCTGGTGCTGCTCACGCCCGTCGTCCCGCTGGTGATCCTCTGCCAGCTGTTCGAGACCAAGTACTCCGTCGTCGCCCGGCGCGCCCAGGACCAGGTCGGCGATCTGACGACCGTGGTCGAGGAGAGCGTCCTCGGCATCCGGATCGTCAAGGGCTTCGGCCGCCACCGCAGCCAGGCGCTCGCGTTCCGGGCCCTCGCCGAGCGGCTGCGGGGCACGGAGCTGGTCAAGGCCCGGCTGCTCGCCGGGATCTGGGCGTTCATCACCGTCATCCCGGAGCTGGCGATCGGCGCGGCGCTCGTGCTCGGCACGGTCCAGGTCGCCGACGGCGCGCTGTCGGCGGGCACGCTGGTCGCCTTCCTGTCGACGGCGCTCGCGCTGCGCTGGCCGGTGGAGTCGATCGGCTTCCTGCTCGCGATGAGCCAGGAGGCGGCGACGGCGACCGAGCGGTACTTCGAGGTGATGGACGAGGCCGAGGAGACGCCGGGCCCGGCGTCGGTCGAGCCGGGGTCCCCGGACGGGGTCCGGTTCGAGAACGTCTCGTTCCGCTACCCGGACGCGGCCCCCGACGCGCCGCCCGTGCTCGACCGCGTCGATCTGCACATCCGTCCCGGTGAGACCCTCGCCCTGGTCGGCGGGACCGGCTCCGGCAAGACGACGCTCACCGCCCTCGTACCACGGCTGCACGAGGCGACCGGCGGGCGCATCCTGCTCGACGGCGAGGACATCACGCGCATGGAGCGCGAACGGCTGCGCGAGCTGGTGTCGGTGGCCTTCGAGGAGCCGACGCTCTTCTCGGCGAGCGTCGGCGAGAACGTCCTCATGGGGGCGGCGGCCGGGGCCGGCGAGCCCGAACTGCGGCGCGCGCTGGGGGTGGCCCAGGCGGACGGCTTCGTGACGGCGCTCCCCGAGGGCGCGGCCACGCAGGTCGGCGAGCAGGGGCTGAGCCTGTCGGGCGGCCAGCGCCAGCGTCTCGCGCTGGCGCGAGCGGTCGTCGGCCGGCCCCGCTTCCTGGTCCTCGACGACCCGCTGTCCGCGCTCGACGTGCACACCGAGGCGCTGGTGGAGGCCGCCCTGCGGGAGGTGCTGCGCGACACCACCGCCCTGGTGGTGGCGCACCGGCCGTCGACGGTGCTCCTCGCGGACCGGGTCGCGCTCCTGTCGAAGGGCCGGATCGCGGCGGTGGGCACCCATCACGAACTGCTGCGGAGCAACGCCGAGTACGCCTGGCTGATGTCGGGCGAGGGGACTGAGGCACGATGACGGACACGACGAGCGCGGGGGCCGGCCCCTCGTCCGACGCGCAGGCCCCCGGGCCCGAGGGCGGCGACCCCTTCGACCGGGACGATCTGCCCACCGCTCCCGGGGCCACCGGGGCGCTGCTGCGCTCGCTGCTGGCCGCGCACCGGGCGCGCGTGGTCGTCGCCGCGCTGGTGCTGTTGCTGCAGCAGGCCGCCGTGCAGGCAGGTCCGCTGCTCGTCGCGTACGCCATCGACCGTGGCGTGCCGGCCTTCCGGGACGGGGACCACGGGCCCGTCGTGGCCGTCGCCGTCGGGTATCTGCTCTGCTCGGCGGCCGCCGGGCTCCTCCAGTACGCCTTCGTCCGCGGCGCCGCCCGCGTCAACCAGGACGTGCTGCTCGATCTGCGCGGGCGGATCTTCCGCCACGCCCAGGCGCTCAGCGTGGACTTCCACGAGCGGTACACCTCCGGCCGGCTCATCTCCCGCTCCACCACGGACGTGGAGTCCCTGCGGGAACTGCTCGCCGAGGGGCTCCAGGAGCTGATCGGCGTCGTCCTCGCGTTCGTCTACATCTCGGCGATGCTGCTCTGGCTGGACCTCGGCATCGGCGCGGTGGCCGTCGCCTCCTTCGTACCGCTGTATCTGCTCGTACGGGTCTACCAGCGGCGCGCGGCCGTCGTCTTCGCCGAGCGGTCCACCGCCATCGCGGGCGTGATCGTGAAGTTCGCGGAGACGATGAACGGGATCCGGCCGGTGCGGGCGTTCCGCAGGGAGCGGGCCAACGACACCGAGTTCGCCGCGCTCAACCACCGGCACGAGCGCAGCAACGGCGACGCGCTCCTGGAGATGGCGCGCTATGTCGTCGGCTCGCGCCTCGTGGCGAACACGGCGGTCGCCGGAATGTGTCTGTGGGGCGCCTACCGGGTGGCCGGCGGGACGCTGGCGCTCGGCGTGCTCGCGGCGGCGGTGCTGTACATGCGGCGGCTGTACGACCCGATCGACCGGCTCGGGATGTTCCTCAACTCGTACCAGTCCGCGGCCGCTTCGCTCGCCAAGATCGCGGGTCTGCTCGCCCAGGAGCCCGGGGTTCCGGAGACCGCCTCGCCGAGGGAGCTCCCGGCGCGGCGGAACGGGAACGCGGGGCGGGAGGTCGTCTTCGAGGGCGTGCGGTTCGCGTACCGGACCGGCGGCGAGGTGCTGCCCCGCTTCGACCTGACGATCCCGGCGGGGCAGACGGTCGCGGTGGTGGGGTCCACGGGCGCCGGCAAGTCGACGCTCGCCAAGCTGCTGGCCCGCTTCTACGACCCGACCGAGGGGCGGGTGCTGCTCGACGGGGTGGACGTCCGGGACCTCACGACGCCCGAACTGCGCCGGGGTGTGGTGATGGTGACCCAGGAGGCGTTCCTGTTCTCGGGGACGGTCGCCGAGAACATCGCGATCGGGCGGCCGGACGCGACCCGGGCGGAGATCGAGCAGGCGGCGAAGGCGATCGGCGCGCACGACTTCATCGCGGGTCTTCCGGACGGCTACGACACGGACGTACGGAAGCGGGGCGGGCGGATCTCGGCCGGCCAGCGGCAGTTGGTGGCCTTCGCCCGCGCGCTCCTCGCGGATCCGGCGGTCCTCATCCTGGACGAGGCGACGAGCTCGCTGGACGTACCGGGGGAACGGGCGGTGCAGCGGGCGATGGACACGGTGCTCGCCGGGCGGACCGCCGTGGTGATCGCCCACCGGCTGTCGACGGTGGAGATCGCGGACCGGGTGCTGGTGATGGAGCACGGCCGGATCGTGGAGGACGGTCTGCCCACGGCCCTCGTGGACGGGGAGGGCCGCTTCGCGACCCTCCACCGCGCGTGGCGGGACAGCCTGGTGGGGTGACGTCAGGTGGACGTCACGTACGCCGTCCTCTCAGCAGTGCCGAGGACAGCACGGCCGCCAGGAGCGTCACCACCGCCGCTCCTCCCGACGCCCAGTTCAGTGCGGCCGTGAAGGCGTCGCGGGCCGCGTCCAGGACGGGGCCGGGGGAGGAGGTGAGCGCGCCGCCGAGGGTCTCGCGGGCCGCCGCCGGGGCCGTGGCGGGCATCTCGGCGGTGTAGACGGCGGCTCCGATCGAGCCGAGGACCGCCATGCCGAGCGCGCCGCCGAGCTCCGTGCCGGATTCGAGGACGGCCGCCGCGGCGCCGGCCCGCTCGGGCGGGGCGGCGCCCAGGGCGCTCTCGTTGGCGAGGGTCATGGCGGAGACGAGGCCGGAGATGTAGACGGTGGCGCCGGTGAGTACGGCCGCGAGCGGGGTGTCGGCGCCGATGAGGGTCAGCGACGCGAAGCCGGCCGCGGCGAGCAGGAATCCGCCGGTCATCACGTACGCCCGGTCGACCCGGCGGGCGAGCGCGGCGGCGGTGGGGGCGGCGACCATGACGCCCGCGGAGGGCGCCAGGCTCCACAGCGCCGCCTCCAGCGGGCTCTGGCCGAGGACGGACTGGAGGTACTGGGTGAGGAAGACGGCGGAGCCGACGGTGGCGACCATGGCGAGCAGGTTCACCAGCAGCGATCCCCCGTACGCCCGCTTGCGCAGCAGCGCGAGGTCCACCATCGGCTCCGCGAGCCGGGTCTGACGGCGCAGGAACACCAGGGCGATCAGCAGGCCCGTCGTGACGGCGAGCGCCGGCAGCGGTCGCCAGCCGTCCTTGGCGAGTTCCTTGATGCCGTGGATCAGCGGAAGCAGCGCGGCGAGGGAGAGCAGGGCGCTGGTCCAGTCGAACCGGCTTCGCGCCGCCGCCCCCTTGGACTCGGGCAGGAGCGCGGGCCCGAGGACCAGGAGCAGGCCCATCGCGGGCAGGTTGATCAGGAACACCGAACCCCACCAGAAGTGTTCGACGAGCGCGCCGCTGACGACCGGGCCGAGTGAGATCCCGCTCGCCATCACGGTCGTCCACAGGGTGACCGCCTTGGCCCGCTGGGCCTCGTCGCGGAAGAGGGTGCGGATCAGGGCCAGGGTGGACGGCATCAGGCAGGCACCGGCGACCCCGAGCAGCGCGCGGGCGGCGATCAGCGAGCCCGGGCTGTCGGCGTAGGCGGCTGCGACCGACGCGAGACCGAAGAGCGCCGCGCCGCCGAGGAGTAGCTTGCGGCGGCCGACGCGGTCCCCGAGCGCGCCCATGGTGATGAGGAGTCCGGCGAGGACGAAGCCGTACATGTCGAGGATCCACAGCTGCGCGGTGGCCCCGGGGTGCAGGTCGGCGCTGATGGAGGGGATGGCGAAGTAGAGGACGGAGACGTCCATGGAGACGAGGAGCAGCGGCAGCATCAGCACGCCGAGCGCGGTCCATTCACGGCGGCCGGCGAGCACGCTTTCAGGTGGTGTCGTGAGCGTCATGCGGGGAGCGAAGCAGCCGTCCGCGTACGGGGCCAGCGCCGCCCTAGTACACCCGCACGGTGGCCATGAACCACCAGGTCATCACCGCGTACGGGGCGTCAGGTGCACTAGTACACTGCCCGCCGTGACGACCCCGCCGCGCTACCTCGCCATCGCCGCCGAGATCCGTCGCCGGATCCGCGCGGGGGAGCTCTCCCCCGGCGACCGCGTCCCCTCCACCCGGGCCATCACCCGCGAGTGGGGAGTGGCCATGGCGACGGCCACCAAGGCCCTGGCCGCGCTGCGGCAGGAGGGTCTCGTCAGGGCCGAGCCGGGCGTCGGGACGGTGGTGAAGCGCTCGGCCGCCGCCCCGGCCGCGGAGGCCCTGAACCGTGAGCGGATCGTCCGGGCCGCGCTCGAACTCGCCGACGCCGAGGGGCTTTCGGCGCTGTCCATGCGCCGGATCGCGACGCGGCTCGGCACGTCGACCATGGCGCTGTACCGGCATGTGCCGGGCAAGGGCGAGCTGGTGCGGCTGATGACGGACGCGGTCTGCGGCGAGGTGCCGATGGGGCCGGTGCCGGCCGACTGGCGTACGGGGATGGAGCATGCCGCCCGCTGGTTGCGCGCGGTCTACGCACGGCACCGCTGGATGGCGCAGGCGATGGCCTCGTTCACCCGGCCGATCGCCTCACCGAACGCGATGGCGTACACGGAGTGGGTCCTCGGGGCACTGCGGAGCACGCCGCTGACGCCCTTCGAGAAGATCCATACTCATCTGGTGATCTTCGCCTATGTCCAAGGAGTGGCCATGGCCGACGACTTGGAGGAGCAGGCCCGGCAGGACTCGGGGATCTCGGACGGCGAGTGGATGGAACGGAACGAGCCACGCTACGACGCGATCTCGGGTGGGGGCGCGTACCCGCTGCTCAGCAGTCTGAGCGAGGGCGAGGAGTTCGAGCTCGACCTGGAGACGCTCTTCGAATTCGGGCTCCGGAGAACGCTGGACGGCGTCGCGGCCATGATCGACGAAACGTCCGGTTAACGAACACGGCCTTTCGGGCACCGGACGATTTCCGGCCAACTTGTTGACGCGCTCCTGACAGGGGCCGGTCACGGCTGCCACTCTCTCCCCGACTCGTATGAGAGTTCGTGCTCCACAGCTCTGCTTGCTCTGCCCGGAGGGCCCACCCAGTCCGCCGGTACCCCCCTCGCAAAAGGAGTCTGCGTGAGATCCACGCCCAGCCGTCGCGCCACCGCGACCGGCGCTCTGATCGCTGCCGCCGCCATGCTCGCGGTCGGTGTCCAGTCCGGTGCCGCGACCGCCGCGGACGACCCCTGGACCGCCGCCCCGAAGGCACAGGCCGGCACCGCGGCCAACCCCGGCAAGCTGCCGGCCGACCTCTCCCCCGCCCAGCGCACCGCGCTGATACGCGCGGCCGACGCCGACAAGGCGGCGACCGCCAAGGCCCTCGGCCTCGGCGCCCAGGAGAAGCTCGTCGTCCGCGACGTCGTCCAGGACCGCGACGGCACGACCCACACGCGCTACGAGCGCACGTACGCCGGACTCCCCGTCCTCGGTGGCGACCTGGTCGTCCAGGAGACGAAGGCCGGAGTGACCCAGGGCGTCACCAAGGCGTCCCGCGCGGAGCTGAAGAACGTCGACATGACCGCCGACGTCGCCCCGGCCGCTGCCGAGAAGCAGGCGCTCGGCGCCGCCGCCGCGGAGGGCTCGAAGAAGACCGCCGCCGAGCGCGCCCCGCGCAAGGTCGTCTGGATGGCGCAGGGTTCGCCGGTCCTCGCGTACGAGACCGTCGTCGGCGGGCTCCAGCACGACGGCACTCCGAACGAGCTGCACGTCGTCACCGACGCCACCACCGGCAAGAAGCTGTACGAATGGCAGGCCGTCCACACCGGTACCGGCAACACGCAGTACAGCGGCCAGGTGACGCTGGGCACCGCGCCGTCGTACACGCTGACCGACACCGGCCGCGGCAACCACAAGACGTACAACCTCAACCGCGGTACGTCCGGCACCGGAACGCTCTTCTCCGGCTCCGACGACATCTGGGGCGACGGCACCCCGCAGAACCTGGAGACCGCGGGCGCGGACGCGCACTTCGGCGCCGGGGTCACCTGGGACTACTACAAGAACGTGCACGGCCGCTCCGGCATCCGCGGTGACGGCGTCGGCGCGTACTCCCGGGTCCACTACGGCAACGCGTACGTCAACGCCTTCTGGCAGGACTCCTGCTTCTGCATGACGTACGGCGACGGCTCGGCCAACGCCAAGCCGCTCACCTCGATCGACGTGGCCGCGCACGAGATGACGCACGGCGTCACCTCCAACACCGCCGGCCTGGTCTACAGCGGCGAGTCCGGCGGTCTGAACGAGGCCACCTCCGACATCTTCGCGGCGGCCGTCGAGTTCTACGCCAACAACGCCCAGGACAAGGGCGACTACCTCGTCGGCGAGAAGATCGACATCCGCGGCAACGGCACCCCGCTGCGCTACATGGACAAGCCGAGCAAGGACGGCTCGTCCAAGGACGCGTGGTACTCGGGCATCGGCAGCATCGACGTCCACTACTCCTCGGGCCCGGCGAACCACTGGTTCTACCTGCTCTCCGAGGGCAGCGGCGCGAAGACCGTCAACGGCGTGAACTACGACTCGCCGACCTCCGACGGCCTGCCCGTCACCGGCATCGGCCGTGACAAGGCCGCGCTGATCTGGTTCAAGGCGCTCACCACCAAGTTCGGCTCGAACACCAACTACGCCGGTGCCCGCACCGGTACGGTCGCGGTGGCCACCGAGCTCTACGGCGCCGGCAGCCCCGAGGTCCTGGCCGTCGAGCACGCCTGGGCCGGCGTCAACGTGGGCGCGCGTCCCGGCGGCGGCAACCCGAACCCCGGCAAGGTCTTCGAGAACACCGCCGACGTCTCCATCCCGGACAACGGCGCCGCGGTGACCTCCACGGTCAACGTCACCGGTGTCACCGGCAACGCGCCGTCCACCCTCAAGGTGGACGTGAACATCGTCCACACCTACCGCGGTGACCTCGTCGTCGACCTCGTCGCCCCCGACGGCTCGGTCTACAACCTGCACAACCGCTCCGGCGGCAGCGCCGACAACATCGTCCAGACCTACACCGTGAACGCCTCCTCGGAGGTCGCCAACGGCGCCTGGAAGCTCCGCGTCCAGGACAGGGCCGCGATCGACACCGGCTACATCAACAGCTTCAAGCTCACCTTCCCGTAACACCGGGTGAGTGACGGACGCCCGGAGGGACTCGTTCCCTCCGGGCGTCCGCGCGTATGTGCGGGGTCGCCTGCCAGGATGGGCCCATGGAGCAGACTGAGATCGTCCGGGGATTCTGGGACCGTATGCAGGCGAGGGACTGGGCCGGCCTTGCCGCGTTGCTCGCCGACGACCTGGTGGTGGAGTGGCCGGTCAGCGGCGAGCGGATCGTGGGCCGCGAGAACTACGTACGCGTCAACGCGGAGTACCCGGAGGGGTGGTCGATCCGGGTCCTGCGTGTCGTCGCGCAGGGAGAGGACGTGGTCTCCGAGGTCGAGGTCCCCCACGACACGATGGGGGTGCACCGGGTGGCGTCGTTCTGGACGGTCAGGAACGGGACGATCACCGGTGGACGGGAGTACTGGACCGAGGTGGGTTCGGATCCGTCTCCGGAGTGGCGCGCGGCGTACGTGCAGAGGCTTTCGCCGTGATCAGGGTGCTGCTCGCGGACGACGAGACGATGATCCGGGCCGGCGTGAGGGCGATCCTCGCCGCCGACCCGGGGATCGAGGTGGTCGCGGAGGCGGCCGACGGGCGCGAGGCCGTCGAACTCGCCCGCCGCCACCTGCCCGACGTGGTCCTCCTCGACATCCGGATGCCGCGGCTCGACGGCCTCGGCGCGGCGGAGGAGCTGCGCCGCGCGGTGCCGGACGCGGCGGTCGTGATGCTGACGACGTTCTCCGAGGACGAGTACATCGCCCAGGCCCTCGGCTCGGGCGCGGCGGGCTTCCTGCTGAAGTCCGGCGACCCGAGGGAACTGCTCGCGGGGGTACGGGCGGTGGCCGGCGGGGCCGCGTTCCTCTCCCCCGAGGTCACCCGACGGGTCATCGCGCATCTGCCGACCGGCCGGCTCTCCCGGGCGGCGGAGGCGCGGGAGCGGCTCGAGCCGCTGACCGGGCGGGAACGGGAGGTCGTGGCGCTGGTCGGCGCCGGCCTGTCGAACGGGGAGATCGCGGCCCGGCTGTACGTCGTGGAGGGCACCGTGAAGGCCCATGTGAGCGCGGTCCTCGCCCGGCTGGGCCTGAAGAACCGCGTGCAGCTCGCGATCCTGGCGTACGAGGCGGGGCTGGTGGAGGACGGGGCCGTAGGGGCCTGACTTTCGTCGGGGGCGCCGTGCGGTGGTCGTCCGGCAAGCTGGGCGGATGCGTCGCGAACGACTCCGGGACCTCCTGCTCGACCTGGGCCTGTGGGGGCTCCTCTCCGTCCCCGTCCTGCTGCGGCTCGACCCGAACGACGGCGGCTCCTGGGGGCAGGTCGCCGCCGGAGTCGCCGTGCTCGGGGTGTGCGTGGCGTTCTGCCGGTCCCTGCCGCTGGTCTCGCTCGGCATCACGGTCGCCGTGAGCCTCGCCTCGACGGTGGAGCTGTACACCCCGGCGTACAGCCTGGGGCTGGTCGTCTTCGGCTATCTCTCGGGACGCCGGCAGGAGCACACCCGGGCCGCGCTCGCCCTGTTCGGGGCGGTGGCGGCGGCCGGTCTCGGCCTCGTCCTGGGGTCGGGGGTGTCGATCGCCCAGTGGTTCACCCTGGTCCTCGCCCTCGCTCTGGCGATCGTCGCGCCCTGGCTCACCGGCCGGTACGTGCGCCAGTACGCCCGGCTGGTCCGGACGGGCTGGGAGCTGGCCGAGCGCATGGAGCGCGAGCAGACGGCGGTCGCCGAACGGGAGCGGCTGCGCGAACGCTCCCGGATCGCCGGCGACATGCACGACTCGCTCGGCCACGAACTGGCCCTGATCGCGCTGCGCGCGGCGGCACTGGAGGTGGATCCGGCGCTCGGCGCGCGGCAGCAGGAGGCGGCGGGGGAGCTGCGCCTGGCGGCCGCCGGCGCCACCGCCCGGCTGCGGGACATCATCGGCGTGCTGCGCACGGGCGAGGAGACACCGGGCACCCGGACGGCGCCAGCCGGGGAGACGGTCGAGGAGGTGGTGGAGCGGGCGCGCGCCTCGGGGCTGCGGGTCGAGCTGACGGTGACCGGGCCGGACGGCGGGACCCCGCCGATGGTCGACCGGGCCGCGCACCGGGTGGTGCAGGAGTCGCTGACGAACGCGGCCCGGCACGCGCCGGGCGCACCCGTCCGGGTCTCGCTGGAGCGCGGAGGCGGCACGCTGAAGGTGTCGGTGGCCAACGGCCCGGCCGGGCACGCCCCGGCCCCCTCCGGCGGGACCGGGCTCGTGGGGCTCGACGAGCGGGTGCGGCTCGCCGGGGGACGGCTGAGTCACGGTCCGGACGGGGCGGGCGGGTTCGCCGTACGGGCGGTGCTGCCGCTGGAGCCGGGGGCGGCGGCGTCCGGTGCGAGCACCGGCTCCACGGGAGCGGTGGCCGCCGCGCAGACTGCCGCGCCCGCCGCGCCCACGTCCGTACGGGAACGGGACCGGGCGCGGCGGGAGGTGCGGCAGGGGCTCGCGCGGGCGATCTGGATCCCGCTCGCGCTGGTCACCGCGCTCGGTCTGGTGATGCTCGGGTTCGGGCTCTGGACGCAGTCCCGGTCGTTCCTGGACCGGGACGACTACGTCGCGCTTCGCCTCGGCGATCCGCTCACCGCCGATGCCGAACGGCTCCCGCCGCACCCGCTGGACGGTCCACCGGCCGGTGCCCCGGCCGAACCGCCCGGCACGGACCGGTGCCTCTATTACCGTTCGACGCTCCTCGCCGCCGTGCCGGTCTACCGTCTCTGCCTCGCCGACGGGCGGCTCGCCGACAAGGCACTCGTGGGGTGAGACGGCGTCAGTTCGGGTTCTGCGCGTGGGTGAGGGTCTCCCAGGAGACGAAGTAGTTGTCCGTGCCGGACGGCCGGTGCGCCTCGGTGTAGAGCGCCGTGTTCGTCATGGAGATCCCCATGCGGCCGTGGAGGGCGTTGTAGCCGACCTCGGTCACCCGCCCCAGGCCGGGCTTCACCGTGCCGCCGCAGAGCCAGGACGGGACCGCCGTGCCGTTCTCGTACTTCGTGTGGAAGCCGAGGGCGTGCCGCAGCCGTTCGGTGACCTGGGGGTAGAGGTCCGCGCCCTGGATGCGGCTGGTCTCGGCGGTGTGGACGGCGGCGGCGAGGCCCCAGCCCGTGTGGCCGAAGTCCCGGCAGGTCTCCTGGGAGAGGCCGTCGGCGAAGGTGGACTGGCCCTGCCAGTACTTCACGATCTCGTCGCGGGTGTCGATGCCGCTGTTCGGCGGCGGCTTGGGGGTGGAGCCGTCGGTGGTCAGGTAGATGTACGCCGGGACCCGGCCGAGATAGGTCGTGACGGCCTTGTCGTATGCCGCGCGGTCCTCCAGGTGGACGGCTATGCCGAGCGCGGCCTCGGTCATGATGAGTTCCCAGTTGCCGTTCTTGGTGGCGGCGCCGTTGATGACCTCGGGGAGATAGACCGTCCGCAGCATGGTCGCGAACCGGCCGGAGTTCGGCCAGCCGCCGGTGTAGGTGTGCTTGATGATCTCGGCGGCCCGGGGCCAGGAGGAGCCGGCCCAGCCGGTCTGGAGCGGGGCGTTGGAGTTGGTGTGGTCCTTGATCACGGCCGACCAGGCGTCCATGATCTCGATCGCCTTGCGGGCGTGCCGGTCGTCCCTGGTGATGTACCAGGCGAGCGCCTGGGTGTAGGCGGCGACCGCGTCCTGCCGCTCGTCCGTGCAGCCGTAGTTGGGGTTGGAGGAGGAGCCGCATTCGACGATCGCGCGTGGCTTGGGGGTCCGGGTGAGCGACGCGTAGGTGCTGGCCATCATCTGGTCGTAGGCACCCTTCCAGGGCTGGGCGCCCGCCTGGACCTTGGACCGTACGAAGTCGAGTTGGGGCCGGGAGACGACGACGCCGGGGTGCGTGAATGTCGCGGGGGCGGCGACGGCCCGTGCCGGGGCGGGGGTGGCGTCGTCCGCTTCGGGGCCGGCGACGGCGGTCGGGGCGAGCGTGGCGGCGGCGGCCGCGGCGAGGGCGAGGACCAGGGCTTTGAAGCGCATGTGGGGGGTGCCTTTCGTTCCTGTATGTGAACGCCGGGCGGACAGATGAACTCCGCTTCGAGCGTGGAACGTAGAGCTTGCTCATGCACACGTCAAGGCCCTGGTCCAGACCATCTCACCTCAGGAGTACACCGGCCCCCTCCCCCGTCGCCTCCGTCGGCAGGGCCACCAGACCCAGCTCGGCCGCCGAGGCGAGCAGCGGGTGGGCGGGCAGCACACGCACCGTGCAGCCGAAGGGGCCGGTGCGGTCCAGGACGAGGGAACCCTCGTAGGGCACCCGGCCCTCCAGGTCCGCCCCGCCCGCGGGCTTGAGCGCGCACACCCGGGTGTCGACGAGCGCGTCGTCGGGCGTCACCCGGCCGGCGACCGCCTGGACCTCCACGTCGTCCGGGCGCAGTTCGCCGAGCGCCACCCGCACCCGTACCGCCGTCGTCGCACCCAGCTCCGCGTCGGCCAGGTCCTCGCCGACCTCGCCGATCTCGATGTGGTCGATGGCGACCTTCGGCCAGGCGCCCCGCACCCGGCCCTTCCAGTCGGCCAGGGCCCGCGCCGCGTCCGGGGCGAGGGCCCGGTGCGCCCGGGCCGCCGGGGCGTACAGCCGCTCGACGTACTCGCGCACCATGCGGTCGGCGAGCACCCTCGGGCCGAGGTCGCCCAGCGTCCTGCGGACCATCTCGGTCCAGCCGGCCGGCACCCCGTCCGCGCCCCGGTCGTAGAAGCGCGGGGCGACGCGGCGCTCGATCAACTCGTAGAGCGCGGCCGCCTCCAGGTCGTCGCGGCGCTCCTCGTCCGTCGCCGCCGCCCCGTCGGCCGTCGGGATCGCCCAGCCGAAGTCGGGCTCGAACCACTCGTCCCACCAGCCGTCCAGGACCGAGAGGTTGAGACAGCCGTTCAGGGCGGCCTTCATCCCGCTGGTCCCGCAGGCCTCCAGGGGACGCAGCGGGTTGTTGAGCCAGACGTCGCAGCCCGGATACAGCTTGCGGGCCATGGCCATGCCGTAGTCGGGCAGGAAGACGATCCGGTGTCGCACCCGCGGGTCGTCGGCGAACCGCACCAGCTCCTGCACGAGCCGCTTCCCGCCGTGGTCGGCGGGGTGCGCCTTGCCCGCGACGACGAGCTGCACCGGCCGCTCGGGGTGCAGGAGCAGGGCCCGCAGCCGGTCGGGGTCGCGCAGCATCAGCGTGAGCCGCTTGTACGAGGGGACCCGTCGGGCGAACCCGATGGTGAGCACGTCGGGGTCGAGGACGGAGTCCGTCCAGCCGAGTTCGGCGGCCGCGGCGCCCCGCTGCCGCCAGGAGGCCCGCAGCCGTTCCCGTACCTCCGTCACCAGCTGTTCGCGCAGGGTCCTGCGCAGCTCCCACAGCTCCCGGTCGTCGGCCCCTTCGGAACAGCGGCCGACCTCGGGCGCGGTCCACGTCGGCGCGTGCACCCCGTTGGTGATCGAGCCGATCGGCACCTCCTCCGGGTCGAAACCGGGCCACAGACCGGCGAACATCTCCCGGCTGACGGCCCCGTGGAGGGTGGAGACGCCGTTGGCGCGCTGCGCCAGGCGCAGGCCCATGGCGGCCATGTTGAAGAGCCCGTGCTCGCCGCCGAGCGAGGTCTCGTCGCCGAGGGCGAGCACACGGCCCACGTCGACGCCGGGGAGCTCGCCGTCCTCGCCGAGGTGGCGGGCGACGAGGCTCCGCTCGAAGCGGTCGATCCCGGCCGGGACGGGCGTATGGGTGGTGAAGACCGTCCCGGCCCGGACGGTCTCCAGGGCCGCGTCGAAGTCGAGGCCCTTCCCGTGCGGCCCGTCGCCCGCCAGTTCCCGGATGCGTTCGAGGCCGAGGAAGCCGGCGTGGCCCTCGTTGGTGTGGAAGACCTCGGGCGCGGGGGTGCCGGTGAGCCGGCAGTACGTGCGGACGGCGCGGACACCGCCGATGCCGAGGAGCATCTCCTGGAGCAGCCGGTGCTCGCTGCCGCCGCCGTACAGCCGGTCGGTGACCTCGCGTTCGGCGGACGCGTTCTCCTCCACGTCGGAGTCGAGCATCAGGAGGGGCACCCGGCCGACCTGCGCGGTCCAGATGTGGGCGTGCAGACTACGGCCGCCGGGCAGGGCGAGGGTGACCCGGGCGGGGGTGCCGTCGGGCTCGCGGAGCAGGCAGACGGGCAGCTCGCCGGGGTCGAGGACGGGGTAGTGCTCCTGCTGCCAGCCCTCGCGGGAGAGGGACTGCCGGAAGTAGCCGTGCCGGTAGAGCAGGCCGACGCCGATCAGGGGGACGCCGAGATCGCTGGCGGCCTTGAGATGGTCCCCCGCGAGGATGCCGAGGCCGCCGGAGTACTGCGGCAGGGCCGCGGTGACCCCGAACTCGGGCGAGAAGTAGGCGACGGAGGCGGGCAGGTGCCCGTTCTGCTCCTGGTACCAGCGGGGGGCGTGCAGATAGTGGTCGAGGTCCTCGGCCGCGGCGCGCAGCCGGGCCAGGAAGTCCTGGTCGGCGGCGAGCTCGGCGAGGCGGTCGGCGGAGACGGAGCCGAGCAGCCGGACGGGGTCGACGTCCCCGCCGCGCCGGGCCCCGGGCCGGAGCGCGGGGTCGGGGTCGGGGTCCAGGGAGTCGAAGAGTTCACGGGTCGGCTCGTGCCAGGACCAGCGCAGGTTCCGCGCCAGGTCGGTGAGAGGTCGAAGGGTGTCGGGGAGGACGGGACGCACGGTGAATCGACGGATTGCCTTCACGTGTTCCACCTTCGCAGGGGAGTACGGAGCGGAGCGGACGCACCACGCTGTGCAGCCGGCTGTGCATCCCCCCGACGGTAGGCCACGTCGCCCTCCCGGGCCACGGCGCGCGGGGGTCGCGCGCCGTGGCGTGCACGGTGGCGCGGCGTCAGGGGAGCGCGCTCAGGGGCACGGTGTAGGGCGAGCCCTGGTTGACGGCGGCCGGGTCGCAGGCGCCGGTGGCCGCGTAGCGGGCCGCGATCGCGGCCAGTTCGGCGGCGGGGATCACCTGGTGGATGTCGGTGAACCCGTGCGGCGCCCGCTCGTGCGCCAGATTGATGACGGCCTCGGGGCCGAGCCGCCGGTTGGCGAGCTGGAGCGCGGTGGTGGCGGGCCTGCGGTCGCGCTCGTACGAGGCGAGGGCCTCCGCCGGATCGCGGTGGAGGGCCAGGGCGTGGGCGAGGGCACGGGCGTCCACGACGGACTGGGTGGCGCCGTTGGAGCCGATCGGGTACATCGCGTGCGCCGCGTCGCCGATCAGCGTGGTGCGGCCGTGGCTCCACCGGTCGAGGGGCTCGCGGTCGACCATCGGGTACTCGTGGGCGGTGTCGGCAGCCCTCAGCACCTCGGGAACACTGACGCCGTCGAACTCCCACCCGTCGTAATGGTGCAGGAACGTCTCCACGGGTACGGGACGGTTCCAGTCGCCCCGGTACTCCTCCTCCGCGGCCTCGGCGGGCCGGGCGAGCGCCCAGTTGACCAGTACGTCGTCCCCCGCCCGGTGCATCGGGTAGACCACGGCCTTCTGCCGGTCGTCGCCCGCGATGAACATGAAGGAGCCGACGGCACGGGCCGGCATCCGCGACACGCCGCGCCACACCAGCATCCCGTTCCAGGGCGGGCTGCCCTCGGTGGGGTTGAGCGCCGCTCTGACGGCGGAGCGGATGCCGTCCGCGCCGATGAGCACATCGGGTTCCAGGGAGGCCCGGCCGCGCCGGGCACCGTCGCGGTGCTCGAGCCGGACACGGGCACGGCCATCGGGCAGCGGCTCCACCCCGGTGACCCGGACGCCGGTGACCAGGGCGGCCGCGCCGAGCCGTTCCCGTACCGCCTCGGCGAGGACGTGCTGGAGGTGGGCGCGGTGGATCGAGAGCTGCGGCCAGCGGTAGCCGGCGCCGAGCCCGCGCGGCTCGCGGGAGATCAGGCCGCCGCAGCGGTGGTAGTAGCGCAGCTCGCGGGTGCGCAGGGCACCGGCTTCGAGGCGTGGGAGCAGCCCGAGCGCGTCGAGTTCGCGGACCGCGGGGGGCAGCAGGTTGAGGCCGGCGCCGACGGGGAGGTTCTCCCGGGCGGACTCGACGACGGTGACCCGGTCGAATCCGGCGGCGTGCAGGGCGAGAGCGGTGGTGAGGCCGGCGATGCCGCCGCCGGCGACGACGATGTGGAGGAGCCCGCTGCCGGGCAGATCGCGCCCGCTGTCCGGCAGGAAGGGCTCGTACGGGGTGCGCAGGGTCATCGGGTCCTCCCTCAGCCGGCCGAGGCGCCGGAACCGGCCCCCGAACGGCCCCCGGTCGCGCGGCGCACCATGGTCTCGTTGTCCCGGGTGAGGTCGAGGATCGATCGCAGCAGGGCGATCGGGGCGCCGCCGCTCCCTTCCTCGTAGAGCCGCAGGTCGTCCGCGTACGCCTTGCGGGCCATGCCGATGTGGCGGGCGCGGAAGGTCTTGAGGATCCGGAGCACCCGGCCGAGCGCGTGGGCGGAGGCGGCCAGTTGCGGGGGCAGCCGGTCGGCGTTCTCCCAGCTGATGGCCGCGGAGAGCTTGCTGACGGCCGAGACACCGCCGGCGTGGCGGGCGTGGAAGTCCCGCCAGGACGGCAGGCTGTACTGGACGGAGTCGGCGAGGAACGCGTCGTAGGCGGGGTTCGAGCGGTCGCACTGCCAGAGCGTCAGGTCGACCAGCCAGAGCGGGACCTGGGCGGCGGCCGGGCCGAGGTAGTCGCGTCCGGCGACGTCGATCTCCTCGAAGTAGGGGCGCAGGGTCAGTGCGAAGAACTCCGGGGAGACATGGGCGATCGTGTGGTCGATGGAGTCGACCATCGACTGGACGTGCTGGGCGGTGCGGTCGAGGGCGACCGCGAAACCGGGGTCGTACGGTTCGAGCCGGGCGAGCCGCGAACAGGTGTCGAGGGCGGAGACGAGCCCGGGGAACGCCATCCGGACGGCTTCCTGGAGATGGGCCTCCATGGGGTGGCCGGTGTACATCCGCCGGCGCGGGCCGGGCGGGTTCCAGGTCGTGTAGTGGTGCACGGTGTCGCGGGGCACCATGTCGGTGCGGCGGCCGAGGAGTTCGAGGACCGGGAGGACTTCGGGGACGGCGGCCACGGGCTGGATGCCGTGACGTTTCAGCGAGCCGAGCAGGATGCCGAGGTCGCGCATCGCGGCGAGCGCGTCCACCACGCTCCACTCGGCGGCCAGCTCCCGGTCGGGGACGACGGTGCGTAAGGCGACCGTGAGAGCGGCAGTGTCGGCGTCGGCGTTCATCGCGGGCAGTGCGGCGAGCAGGGCGTCGGCGCCGAGCGGGTCGGCGGAGCGTATGTCGGCTATGCAGTAGCGCGGGTCTCCGCGTTCCTCGAGCCGGGGCGCGACAAGGTCGTACAGGGCCAACGGAATGCCCCCTCTTTTTCGGGGCTCGTTCACCTCCGGGGAGCGCGTCGACGGTCGCGGTCCCCTCGGCTCACTCGCCGGGTCTACGTGGTCACCGTGTTCACCGTGGTTCGGCCACGCGTCCGCGGCGTGGCGGCGCCGGGGTGGGCGTGGGCAGGCGCAAGCGTACGGAGATCATCGTGGCGGCGGCGGCGAAGACCGCGCCGACGAGCAGAGCGGCCCGGAACCCGTCGGTCCGGGCGGCCGCGGTGGCTGATTCGGTACCGGTGGTGGCGACGGCCACGAGGACGGCGAGGCCGAGGACCGAGCCGAACTGCTGGCTGGTGTTGACCAGTCCGGAGGCGAGCCCGGTCTCCTCGGGGGCGGCCTCGGCCGTGGCGGCCACATTGGTGGTGACCATGACGAGCGGCAGGGCGGCGCCCAGGAGGAGGCTGGGGGCGAGGACGGTGGTGAGGAAGCTGCCGTCGGGGGTGAGCGCGAGGGCCAGCCAGAGGGTGCCGGCGCACAGCAGTGCGAAGCCCAGGGTCATGGTCCGGGTCACTCCGAGCCGGAAGATGAGCCGGCCGGTCTGCGGGGCGACGGCGACGACGACGAGCGAGAGGGGCAGCAGGCCGAGACCGCCGCCGAGGGGCGCGTACCCGAGGACGCTCTGCAGATAGATGCTGACCAGGAAGAACATCGGGAAGAGCGTCATCTGGGCGAGGGCGCTGAGGGCGTTGGCGCGACGGAGGGCGGGGCGGGCGAGGACGGCCGGGGGCACGAGCGGCCGCGTGGACCGGGTCTCGACGACGGCGAAGGCGGCGAGGAGGGCCAGTCCGCCGGCGCCCGCGCCGATGGTCGGCGCGGAGACCCATCCGTTCTCGGCGGCGCCGACGAGCGCGTAGGCGACGAGCCCGAGGCCGCCGGTGCCGGTGAGGGCGCCGGCGAGGTCGAGGCCGCTGCCCCCGGTGGCGCTTTCCGCGATCACGCGCAGGGCGAGGGCGCCGAGGAGCAGGGCGGCGAGGACGTTGAGCCACAGGGTGGACCGCCATCCCAGGAGATCCGTCAGGACGCCGCCGAGTACGGTCCCGAGGACACCGCCGAGGCCCCCCATCGCGGCGAACGCGCCGAGCGCCTTGTGCCGGGCGGGCCCGTCGGGGAAGAGGACGAGCAGCAGCGCGAACGCGGCGGCCGCGGCGAGCGCGGCACCGAGGCCCTGGGCGGCGCGGGCGGCGACCAGGACGCCGGCGTCCGGCGCGAGGGCGCCGACGGCGGAGGCGACCGCGAGCAGCCCGAGCCCGGCGAGGAACACCCGCCGGTGTCCGAGCAGATCGGCGGCGCGCCCGCCGAGCAGCAACAGCCCCCCGAAGGTGATCAGATACGCGTTCGCCACCCAGGACAACCCGGTGGCCCCCGCCCCGAGGTCCTCGCCGACGGAGGGCAGTGCGACGTTGACGATCGCGGTGTCGAGGATGAGCAACAACTGCGTGGCGGCGAGCAGCACGAGAGCGCCGCGCGGCGTGCGGCCGACCGTCACCTGGTCGTCCCCAGGTCGTACCCGTCCAGGCAGGCCTGTGCCAGGCTCTCGCAGCCGTCGGCCGCGCCCGCCCAGGTCTGCATCGTCAGATAGACGTGCGGGGCGCCCTGGTAGAAGCGTTCGTACTGCTCATGTCGCCCGGCGAACTCCGTGCCGAGCGCGTCCCAGGCGAGCTTGAGGAGCTTGAGCCGGTCTTCGGCAGGCTGTCCGGGCGTACGGAAGTACTGGCGCACGAGCGCCCCCAGCTCGGGGTGGAGCAGGTCGCGGGCGCTCGCGGGGGTCTGGAGGATCGCGCCGCCGGCGAGCAGCTTGATGTCCTCGACCGCTCGCGGGTACAGCTCGCCGGCCATGATGCGCTGGGCGAAGGAGATGTCCCGCCCGGGCCGCACGCCGCCCCGCCCGCCGTCGACCGGCTCCCACGACGCCTCGGCCGCGAGGACGAACGCCTTGGCCTGCGCGACCATCCCCAGCAGCCGCCCGATCGCCTGGGTGACCTGGGGGATCTTCTCCGTGCCGTTGGAGCGGGCGATGAGGATCGCGAGGCCGGTGAGGAACTCCAGCTTGGTCCAGAAGCGGGTCGCGGACTGGTGCACGAAGTTCAGGTAGGCCGGGGTCTCCCACCACATCGCGGCCGTCGCGGCCACGTCCCGGTAGGTCAGCACCCGTTCCCAGGGCACGAACACGTCGTCGCAGACGAGGACGGCGTCGTTCTCGTCGTAGCGGGAGGAGAGCGGATGGTCGAAAACGGAGCGTGCCTGCGCTTCGTACGAGGTCCGGGAGACGAGCTTGAGGCCGGGGGTGTCGGGGCGCACGGAAAACGACAGCGCACGGTCGACGTCCTCGGGCGCGAGCGGCTCGATGGTCCCGACGAGGATCTCGTCGGCGAAGACGGCGCCGGTGCCGATGGTCTTGGCGCCGCGCACCACGATCCCGTCGGCGCGGTCCTCGACGACCCGGACGCCCTCGCAGGCCGGGTTGGTGATGGTGAACGCGCAGTGCAGTCCGCCCTCGGCGAGCCTGCGGTGGTACGCGAGCGCGTTCTCGGCACCGTCGAAGCAGTCGGTGGTGAACACCTCGGGCGCGGCGGCGAACCCGGCGGCGCCGGACGCCATGTAGTCGGGGGTCCGCCCCAGGAAGCCGTAACTCGCCTCCGCCCACACCTTGTACGCCCGTCGGCGCGCGACCAGGTCCTCGTACGAACGGGGCACGGCGCACGCGCGGTGCACCCCGCCCTGGACGAGGGTGGAGGCGTGCGGGGAGTCGTGGGCGAGGTCGAAGAGCCCGGCGAAGGAGGCCGCGGTGGCCCGGAAGGCGGGGTGCGTGGTGACGTCCTTGATCCGCTCACCGTCGAGCCAGACCTCGCGCCCGTCGCGCAGTGCCTCCAGATACTCCTGCCCGGACCTCGTCACGGTGATATCGCCTCTCCTCGTGGGTCACGGCTGTGCCGATCGGCTGTGCCGGTCCCGAGCCTTCACGGCCGGCCCCCACGAGGCAATGAACGTCCGTCCAGCGGTCCTTAAGAACCGGCCAGTCAGCTTCCGTTCATGTGGCATTTGTGCACTTCGAGCGCGCCTACGCGGTGGGGGTACCACCCTCGGGCGACTTCGCGACGAACGACCCCAGCCCGGGCTCGGTATGGATCAACCCTTCCTCGCGGAGCGCGCGGTGCACTTTCTGACCAGTGGCGACTACACGGGGGCGCACACCACTCAGGCAGGCGCGACCCACCCCAGGGGGCGCCGCCCTGCGTCCCGGGTCAGATGCACGTCACCTGTCGGATGTAGACGCATTCGCTGCGGGGAACGACGAGGTAGACGAACATCCCGTGGGGTACCCGGGCCGTCTCGCCTTTGGGTCCCATCTCCCCGTACACGGTGCCATCGAGGTAGAAGGCTTCAGCGGCCCTGAGCAGCTCATCGGCTTTCTTCTCGACCTCGGCGACGAACGCCGGCGGAGCACCACCGATGACGTACTCCTCGCTGGGGTCGTACTCCCACCTCCAGGTCACTCGGACACCGCCCGCGCGGCCTCGTCGTCCACGGCGCGCAGCTCGTCCATGGCGGGGCGGAAAGCCGGATCTTCTCGGTTCGTCGTCCGATGTACGGCCTCGAGCGCTCGGTCGCGTCGAAGGAAAAGGTCAGGCCGCCGTTCGATCTCAACCTGTGCCGCCCAGTACGCGACCCACTGGTGGATGTGGCCGATCTTGCCCGTCTCGGCAGCGAACTCGAACGCCTCTTCCTTGGCCTTTTCCATCTCAGCCAGGCGGTGCGGGGCGACGCGTGCCATGGCGAGGCGCAGGGCTTGCGGAGTGCGCTCGGGGCGGGGGATCAGCTCCCCGCCGTCGATTGGCTGTGTACTCATCGTGTCCTCCAGGGTGGGCCCCGGCCAAGCCTAGCCAGCCGGAGTGTGCGAGGGCTGCGCTGCATGCAGAGACTGTCGGCGTCCGGGCCGGGCCAGTAGCGCGCTCACGGCACGAGGCCCCGGGGGCCGGGAGCTCTGCTCACGCCGCGTTGTCCACGCCCGCCCGGTACTCCCCCGGGGTCACCCCGAACCACTTCCTGAACGCCAGGTGGAAGCCGACCGCGCTCTGGTATCCGACCCGGGCCGGGACGCCCGACTGGGCCAGGGAGGTCTCCGTCAGGAGACGGGCCGCCTCCTGCATGCGGCGGCTGGTCAGGTGGCGGGCCGGGGACTCGCCGACGAGGTCGCGGAAGGCGGCCGTGAACGCCGAGCGGGACATGCCGACCTCGCGGGCGAGGGATTCGATGGTCCAGGGTTCGGCGAAGCGGGTGGCTATGACCACCAGGGCGCGGCTGATGCCGGGGTGGCGGAGCATGGGCAGTGAGGTCGGGTTGTCGGCGAGTTCGCGCAGCAGGGGGCGCAGGGCGAGGACGAGGGCCATCTCGAAGGCCCGCAGGGTGATGAGGCGGTCTCCGGGGCCGACGGGCCGGTCGGGCGAGGCGAGCAGCCGCAGGGTGTCGCGGAGCAGCGGTTCGCGGTCGACCTGGGCGCCGTCGAGGACGAGGGCCCAGGGCAGCGAGGTGTAGAGGCCGGTGGCGGCGCTGGCGTCGTAGTGGAGACCGGCGCACAGCAGCCGGCTCTCCGGGCCGGGGCCGTCGATGACGATCTCGCCGGAGGTGCCGGGCCGGCGTTCGGGCAGCACGGCCTTGAGCGGCACACCCTGGCGGTCCGGCCGGTCGGAGAGCCGGTGGGCGGTGCCGGTGGGGAAGACGATCAGGTCGCCGGCGCGCAGCTCCAGGGGAGGCCGGTCGTCACCGGTGATCCAGCAGCCGCCCTCGACGATGTAGTGCAGAACGGCGCAGCTCTGTTCGGCGTCCCCCTCGATGGCCCAGGGCGCGCGGACGTGCCAGCGACTGTCGAAGACGCCGGTGAGGCGGAGCGGCTGCAGCAGCTCGCTCAGCAGGTCGTCACGGTCGGTTCCCACGGTTTCCATGGACGATCCTTCAACTTCCGCCCCGGTTTGTTAATTGAACGGACGAAGCCCCCCGCCGCAGCCTGAGAGTGCCGTCACGGCAGCAGCAGCCACAGCCTATCGAAGGGCCTCAACCACACATGTCCAGTCAGATTCCGATGCGGGTCGCGGTCGTGGGGGCGACCGGTTTCCAGGGGGGCGCCGTGGCGCGTCTGCTCGCCGAGCGGCACCACCGGGTGCGTACGCTCACCCGCCGTCCCGCGGGCGACCGCCCGCCGCTGCCCGGCGCCTCCTTCGTGGCCGGCGACCTGGCGAACCCGGCGGACGTCCGGCGGCTCTTCGAGGGGACGACCCATGCCGTGGTGACGATGCCCCTGGTGTACGAGCCGGAGCGGGTACGCCGCTACGCCCGCAACATCGCGCTCGCCGCCCTGGAGTCCGGCGTCGTACGCCTGGTCCACAACGCCAACACCCGCCTCCCGCAGGGCCCGACGTCGGTGGCCGCCTTCGAGACCCGGCGGATCGCCGAGGAGGTGCTGCGGGACAGCGGCGTCCCGCTGGTCGTCGTACGGCCCCCGGTGTATCTGGACAACCTCTTCTCGCCGTGGAACGGCCCGGCCCTGGTCGACGAGGGCGTCCTCGCCTATCCGCTGCCCCCGTCCACGCCGACGGCGTGGCTGTCGCACCGGGACCTGGCGGAGGCGGTGCTCGCGGCGCTGACCGTGGAGGGTCTCGACGGCCGCACCTTCGACATCGGCGGGGCGCAGTCGCTGACCGGCGCGGAGCTGGCGGCCGCGTTCGGCCGGGGGCTCGGCCGGGCGGTGCGGTACGTGCAGCTGTCGCCCGCGGTCTTCGAGCGCGGTCTGGCCCAGCTGCTGGGGCCGGAGACGGCGGCCGGCGTCGCCGGGATCTACCACTACATGGCGATGGGCTCCGACCCGCTGCTCCTGGCGGCCGATGACGGTGTGTCGGCGGAGGTCCTCGGGGTGCGTCCGGCTCCGGTGGAGGAGTGGGTGACCCGTCAGCCGTGGCAGGTGTGGGCCGGCGACGCGGAGGAGCAGTCGCCGTCCGCGCAGGGTTGATGCGCACGAGATCCGTACAGGCGATCCGTACGCCCGTTCGTGAACCGGTCCCGTCCCACAAGGACGGGGCCGGTTTCTTGTGGGTGCCGTGTGCTTGTCCGTACAGCTACGTCCGGGTAGTTAACAAAGCGCCGGATTGACCACCCGAAGTGGGTGGAAGGCTCCCCCGGTACACCCCCGTAGACCCGCCATCCGAGTGAACGCGGACAGGAGCGGCCATGCCCGCAACCCGCCAGCCGTCGACGGAGCTACAAAGAGCGCACCACCACCCGCACCCCCGTAAACCCTCAGGTGATGCTGTGAATCCGCTCATGGGACGTATTCCCGTACTGGACGTCCGCCCGCTGGTCGACTGCGGCCGCCGCCCCGCGAAGGCGGTGGCCGGCGAAACCTTCCAGGTGACGGCCACTGTTTTCCGCGAGGGCCACGACGCCGTCGCCGCCAACGTCGTGCTGCGTGGCCCCTCAGGACGCCCCGGCCCCTGGACCCCGATGCGTGAACTGGCCCCCGGTACCGACCGGTGGGGCGCCGAGGTCACGCCGGACGCCGAGGGACTGTGGACGTACACGGTCGAGGCGTGGAGCGATCCGCTGGCGACGTGGCGACACGCCGCGAAGATCAAGATCCCCGCGGGGATCGACTCCGAACTCGTCCTCGCCGAGGGCGCCGAGCTGCACGAGCGGGCCGCGAAGGGCGTCCCGAAGAAGGGCGGCGGCCGGGAGGCCGTGCTGGCCGCCGCGGACGCGCTGCGCGACGAGTCCCGCCCCGCCGCGGCCCGGCTCGCGGCGGCGCTCGCCCCGCAGGTGACCGCGGCCCTTGACCGGCACCCGCTGCGCGAACTGGTCAGCTCCTCCCCCGCGTTGCCGCTCCAGGTGGAGCGCGAGCGGGCGCTGTTCGGCTCCTGGTACGAGTTCTTCCCGCGCTCGGAGGGCGTGAAGAAGGTCCGCGGCAGGACCAGGCCGGGAACCTTCCGTACCGCCGCCGAGCGGCTGCCGGCGATCGCCGCGATGGGCTTCGACGTGGTCTACCTGCCGCCCATCCACCCCATCGGCACCACGCACCGCAAGGGCCCCAACAACTCGCTCTCCGCGAGCCCGAACGACGTCGGCGTGCCCTGGGCGATCGGTTCCCCCGAGGGCGGCCACGACGCGGTCCACCCGGATCTGGGCACGATCGAGGACTTCGACGCCTTCGTGGCGCGCGCCCGGGAACTGCGCCTGGAGATCGCGCTGGACTTCGCGCTCCAGTGCTCGCCGGACCACCCGTGGGTGGAGAAGCACCCGGAGTGGTTCCACCACCGCCCGGACGGTTCGATCGCCTACGCCGAGAACCCGCCGAAGAAGTACCAGGACATCTATCCGATCGCGTTCGACAAGGACATGAAGGGGATCGTCGCCGAGACCGTGCGGGTCCTGCGGCACTGGATGGACCACGGCGTACGGATCTTCCGCGTCGACAACCCGCACACCAAACCGGTGGTGTTCTGGGAGCGGGTCATCGGCGAGATCAACCGGACCGACCCGGACGTGATCTTCCTGGCGGAGGCGTTCACCCGGCCTGCGATGATGCACACCCTCGGCGCGATCGGCTTCCAGCAGTCGTACACGTACTTCACCTGGCGCAACACCAAGGCGGAGCTGACGGAGTACCTCACGGAGCTGTCCGGCGAGGCGGCGGCGCACATGCGACCGAACCTCTTCGTGAACACGCCCGACATCCTGCACGCCTACCTCCAGAAGGGCGGCCGACCGGCCTTCGAGGTACGAGCGGTGCTGGCCGCCACCCTGGCGCCGACCTGGGGCATGTACGCCGGGTACGAGCTGTGCGAGGGCACGGCGCTGCGGGACGGGAGCGAGGAGTACCTCGACTCGGAGAAGTACCAACTGCGGCCCCGCGACTGGGAGTCGGCGGAGCGCTCGGGGGCCTCGATCGCTCCGCTGATCACCACGCTCAACCGGGTCAGGCGCCGCCACCCGGCCCTGCGCCGACTTCGGAACCTGCACTTCCACACGACCGACAACGACGCGGTGATCGCGTACAGCAAGAGGTCGGGTTCGAACACCGTTCTGGTGGTCGCCAACCTCGATCCGCACCACACCCAGGAGGCCACGGTCTCGTTGGACATGCCGGAACTCGGCCTCGAATGGCACGAGACCGTACCGGTGCGCGACGAGCTCACCGGTGAGACCTATCACTGGGGCAGGGCCAACTATGTGCGCCTCGAGCCGGGCCTCACGCCCGCGCACCTCTTCGCCCTGCGACCGTCCCCGCCGATCGGAGGGTCACCCACATCATGACTGTCAACGAGCCCGTCCCCGACACCTTCGAGGACACGCCTGCCAAGGACCGTGACCCGGACTGGTTCAAGAGGGCCGTCTTCTACGAAGTGCTCGTCAGGTCCTTCCAGGACAGCAACGGGGACGGCGTAGGCGACCTCAAGGGCATCACGTCCAGGCTGGACTACCTGCAGTGGCTGGGCGTCGACTGCCTCTGGCTGCCGCCGTTCTTCAAGTCCCCTCTGCGGGACGGCGGCTACGACGTCGCCGACTACACCTCCGTGCTGCCGGAGTTCGGCGATCTCGCCGACTTCGTGGAGTTCGTCGACGCGGCGCACCAGCGCGGCATGCGCGTGATCATCGACTTCGTCATGAACCACACGAGCGACGCCCACCCGTGGTTCCAGGAGTCGCGCGCCAACCCCGACGGGCCGTACGGCGACTACTACGTCTGGGCGGACGACGACAAGCAGTTCCAGGACGCGCGGATCATCTTCGTCGACACGGAGACCTCGAACTGGACCTTCGACCCGGTGCGCAAGCAGTACTACTGGCACCGGTTCTTCTCGCACCAGCCGGATCTCAACTACGAGAACCCGGCGGTGCAGGAGGAGATCCTGTCGGCCCTGAAGTTCTGGCTGGACCTCGGTATCGACGGCTTCCGGCTGGACGCCGTGCCGTACCTGTACCAGCAGGAGGGGACCAACTGCGAGAACCTCCCGGCCACGCACGCCTTCCTCAAGCAGCTCCGCAAGGAGATCGACGACCACTACCCGGACACGGTGCTGCTCGCCGAGGCCAACCAGTGGCCTGAGGACGTGGTCGACTACTTCGGCGACTTCAGCTCGGGCGGCGACGAGTGCCACATGGCGTTCCACTTCCCCGTGATGCCGCGCATCTTCATGGCCGTACGGCGCGAGTCGCGCACCCCGGTCTCGGAGATCCTGGCCAAGACCCCGGCGATCCCGGACGGCTGCCAGTGGGGCATCTTCCTGCGCAACCACGACGAGCTGACCCTCGAGATGGTCACGGACGAAGAGCGTGACTACATGTACGCGGAGTACGCCAAGGATCCCCGGATGCGGGCCAACATCGGCATCCGGCGGCGGCTCGCCCCGCTCCTCGACAACGACCGCAAGCAGATGGAGCTGTTCACCGCGCTGCTGTTCTCGCTGCCCGGCTCGCCGGTGCTGTACTACGGCGACGAGATCGGGATGGGCGACAACATCTGGCTGGGCGACCGGGACGGGGTGCGGACCCCGATGCAGTGGACGCCGGACCGGAACGCGGGCTTCTCGTCCTGCGACCCGGGCCGGCTCACGCTGCCGGCCATCATGGACCCGGTCCACGGCTACCAGGTCACCAACGTCGAGTCGGGCATGGCCTCGCCGTCCTCACTGCTCCACTGGACGAAGCGGATGATCGAGATCCGTAAGCAGAACCGCGCCTTCGGGCTCGGCTCGTACACGGAACTGCCGTCGTCCAATCCGGCGGTGCTCGCCTTCCTCCGGGAGGACGGCGACGATCTGGTGCTCTGCGTGAACAACTTCTCCCGGTTCGCGCAGCCGACGGAGCTGGACCTGCGGCAGTTCGACGGGATGAGCCCGGTGGAACTGATCGGCCAGGTGCGGTTCCCGGCGATCGGGCAGTGGCCGTATCTGCTGACCCTGGCGGGTCACGGCTTCTACTGGTTCCGTCTGAAGAAGGCCCGGTCGGCCAAGAGCTGACGAAAAAGGGCCAACTGCCCGGGGTGGGGCGGGTTTCCCCCGCGCCACCCTGGGCACTGTGTCCCACACACGGTCGATTCAGGTCCATACGGGCCTTCTTGTCGGGCCCGAATGGATCTTCCCCTCCCGACACGTCCCGCACTTCCGGACAGTCGAAGCCGCCATCCGGGACACTTTGCGCATTTGAACTCGATTCACACGAACTCGAATCTGCGCCCCCCGGGGAAAGGACGCGATGCCATGCCGGAGACCGCATCCTCCACCACCCGGGCCCCGGCCGCCCTCCTCCCGTCACTCGCTCCCCTGCTCCATGAATGGCTGCCTCGGCAGCGCTGGTTCGCGGGCAAGGGCCGCCGGGTCATCGGATTCAGTCTGGAAGCGGCCACCGAGCTGCTGCCGCTGGACGGCGCGGGACCCGGGCTGCTGCACCTGCTCGTACGGGTCGAACAGCCGGGCCGCCCGGCCGGAACGCCCGCCGACTGCTACCAACTGCTCCTGGGCGTACGGACCCAGCTGCCGCCCCGCCTCGCCCCCGCCCTGATCGGGCGGATCCGACAGGGGCCGCTGGCCGGCCGGGCGGTGTACGAAGGGCTGCGCGACCCGCGGCTCGCCGGGCTGCTCTACGAGCGGCTGCGCACACCGGGCCGGATCGGCCCGCTGAGCTTCCATGGTTCGGCCGCCCTGCCCGCCGCGCTTGCGCCGCGCGTGCTGGACGCCGAGCAGTCCAACTCCTCGCTCGTGTACGGCGATACGTACATCCTGAAGATCTTCCGCCGAGTCAGCCCCGGGGCCAATCCGGACCTGGAGCTGCCGCTCGCTCTCGCCCGGGCCGGCTGTGCGCGGGTCCCGGCACCGGTGGCCTGGTTCGAGTCGGGCGCCAGCACGCTCGGCGTCCTCCAGCCGTATCTGCGGGACTCGCGGGACGGCTGGCGGCTTGCCCTCGACGCGCTGGCGGACGGCCGGGAGTTCACCACCGAGGCCCATGCCCTGGGCCGTGCCACGGCGGAGGTGCACCTCGCCCTGGCGACGGCGCTGCCGACCGAGCGGCTGCACCGGACCCAGACAGAGCATCTGGCCGGCGAGATGGACCAGCGGCTGCACGCGGCGGCGCAGGCGGTGCCGGCGCTGCTGCCGTACGTCCCCGCGCTGCGCGCCGTCTTCGCGGCGGCGGGCGGCGCGGTCGGCTCGGGCCTGCTCCAGCGGGTCCACGGCGATCTGCACCTGGGCCAGACACTGCGGGCGGCGGACGACGGCGGCTGGACGGTGATCGACTTCGAGGGCGAGCCCGCGAAGCCGCTCACCGAACGGTGCCGCCCGCAGCCGGCGGTCCGCGACGTCGCGGGCATGCTCCGCTCCTTCGACTACGCGGCGCGCACCCACCGCCCGTGGAACGCCGAGTGGGCGGCGCGGTGCCGCGCGGCCTACTGCACGGGCTACGCCGAGATCTCGGGCACGGACCCCCGCACCGACCCGGCGCTGCTGCGCGCCTACGAGACCGACAAAGCGGTGTACGAGGTCGTCTACGAGGCCCGCCACCGACCGGACTGGCTCCCGGTCCCCATGGCCGCGATCGAACGATTGGCGGGCCCCGAGTGACCGTGGACCCCGTTCGGCCGAGTGTCCTGTGCGGGGCACGCGGCGTTGCGGTTGCGTGGGGACCGGCGCATTTTCCCCGTCCCATCCTTCCGACCCCCTTGCAGGAGGCATCCCCGTGACCGCCCGATCCGCCCGATCCGCTCGAAAGACGGCAGTGCCCCCGGCGAAGACCCCCGCGCCCCCCGCGCCCCGGGCGGCCCAGGATCCCGTACGGAAGGTGCCGCCGCTCGACGCGGGGGACAGGGCGCGGCTGCTCGCCGGGGAGCACCACGACCCGCACGCGCACCTCGGCGCCCACCCCGTCCGCGGCGGTATCGCGATCCGGGTCCTGCGCCCGTACGCCCGTGAGGTCACCGTCCTCGCCAAGGGGAAGCGCACCCCCCTGCGCGACGACGGGGACGGCTTCTTCTCCGGGTTCCTTCCCCTCCTGCGCAAGATCCCCGAGTACGAGCTCCGCGTCCGCTACGACGGCGACGAGCTGGCCGTACAGGATCCTTACCGGTTCCTTCCGGCGATCGGCGAGCTGGATCTGCATCTCATCGGCGAGGGGCGCCACGAGGAGCTGTGGAAGGCCCTCGGTGCGCGGATCACCACCCACCAGGGCGTGACCGGCACCCGCTTCACGGTCTGGGCGCCCAACGCCCGCGGTGTCCGCGTCGCCACCGACTTCAACCACTGGGACGGCACCGGACTGCCGATGCGCTCCCTCGGCGCGACGGGCGTCTGGGAGCTCTTCGTGCCCGGCATCGGCGAGGGCACGCTCTACAAGTACGACATCACCCGCCCCGACGGCTCCCACACGCTGCGCGCCGACCCGATGGCGCGCCGCACCGAGTGCCCTCCGAACACCGCCTCGGTGGTGACGGACTCCCACCACGAGTGGAGTGACGGGGCGTGGCTGGCGAGCCGCGGCGCCCGACCGCACCACGAGGCGCCGCTCTCCGTCTACGAGGTCCACCTTCCCTCCTGGCGGCCGGGGCTGACGTACCGGCAGCTTGCCGAGCAGCTGCCCGACTACGTCCGCGATCTCGGCTTCACGCACGTGGAGTTCATGGCAGTCGCCGAGCATCCCTTCAGCGGCTCCTGGGGCTACCAGGTGACCGGCTTCTACGCGCCGACCGCCCGTATGGGCACCCCCGACGACTTCAAGTACCTGGTCGACGCCCTGCACCGGGCCGGGATCGGCGTCCTGATGGACTGGGTGCCCGCGCACTTCCCGCGCGACGACTGGGCGCTCGCGGAGTTCGACGGCCGGCCGCTGTACGAGCACGAGGACCCGCGCCGCTCCGCGCACCCGGACTGGGGCACGCTGGAGTTCGACTACGGCCGCAAGGAGGTGCGGAACTTCCTGGTCGCCAACGCGGTCTACTGGTGCGAGGAGTTCCACATCGACGGCCTGCGGGTGGACGCCGTCGCCTCGATGCTCTACCTCGACTACTCCCGCGAGCACGGCGAGTGGGTGCCGAACGAGTTCGGCGGGCGGGAGAACCTGGACGCGGTCGCCTTCCTCCAGGAGATGAACGCGACGGTGTACCGGCGCTGCCCCGGGATCATCACCTTCGCCGAGGAGTCCACCGCCTGGGACGGGGTCACCCGGGCGACGGACCAGGTCGGGCCCGGCGGCTTCGGCGGTCTGGGCTTCGGCATGAAGTGGAACATGGGCTGGATGCACGACTCGCTCGGCTACGTCGCCAAGGAGCCGGTGCACCGCAAGTACCACCACAACGAGATGACCTTCTCGATGGTGTACGCGTACAGCGAGAACTACATCCTGCCGATCTCCCACGACGAGGTCGTGCACGGCAAGCAGGCGCTGGTCTCGAAGATGCCCGGCGACTGGTGGCAGCGGCGCGCCAATCACCGCGCGTACCTCGGCTTCATGTGGGCCCACCCGGGCAAGCAACTCCTCTTCATGGGTCAGGAGTTCGCCCAGGGCGCGGAGTGGTCCGCGGAGCACGGCCCGGACTGGTGGCTGCTCGACCCCTCGTACGGGGCGGAGGCCGATCACCGGGGCGTACGGGATCTGGTGCGCGATCTGAACACGGTCTACGGGGCGACACCGTCGCTGTGGGAGCGGGACACCGTCCCGGAGGGCTTCCAGTGGGTGGTGGGGGACGCGGCCGAGGACAACGTCTTCGCGTTCCTCCGCTACGACGCCGAGGGCTCGCCGCTGCTCGCGGTCTGCAACTTCTCCCCCGTCGTACGGCATGACTTCCGGCTCGGGGTCCCGGACACGTGCGCGGCCTGGGTGGAGGTCCTGAACACGGACGAGACGCGGTACGGCGGCGGTGGCGTGGTGAGCACCGACCCGGTGAAGACCGAGTCGGTGCCCTCCCACGGACGTTCGGCGAGCGTACGGATGACGCTGCCGCCGCTGGCGACGGTGTGGCTACGGCCTGCGTGAGGCGTCGGCGCTCCGGATGACGCCGAGCCGCTGAGTGGCCCGGGTCAGCGCCACGTACAGGTCGTTCACGCCGTGCGTGGCGCCGGCCCGGATGCCGTCCGGGTCGACGACGAGGACCGTGTCGAACTCCAGGCCCTTGGCCTGGCGGGGGGCGAGGAGGACCACCGGGCGGGTCAGGTCGGGCGTCGGTCCGTACGAGGCGTCCGGCAGCGCGGCCGTGAGGCCCGGGTGCAGGTCCGGCGGGGCGATCACGGCGAGCCGGCCCTCGGTGCGCAGTTCGGCGGCGACCGCGTCGGCGGTCTCCTTGACCGGGTCCTCGACGGTCCGCTCCCAGGGCTCGACCCCGGTGGAGCGGACCGAGCGCGGCGGCTCGAACGCCGGGTCGGCCTCGCGCCGGACGTCGGCGGCGATCGCCATGATCTCGGCGGGGGTGCGGTAGTTGACCCCGAGCCGGACAAGCTCCCAGCGGTCCTCCACGTACGGCGTGAGGATGTCCTGCCACGAGCCGACGCCCGCCGCGTCCCCGGTCTGGGCCGGGTCCCCGACCAGGGTCATCGAGCGGGTCGGGCTGCGGCGCATCAGCAGCCGCCAGGCCATCGCGGACAGCTCCTGCGCCTCGTCGACGATGATGTGGCCGAAGGCCCAGGTGCGGTCCGCGGCGGCGCGTTCGGCGGCGCTGCGGTGGTCGGCCTCCTCGTGGCGTTCGGCGAAGCGCTCGGCGTCGATGATGTCGTGCGCGGAGAGCACCTCGGAGGCGTCCTTGTCCTGCTCCTCCTTGTCCTCGAACTCGTAGGTGCGCGAGGCGTAGGAGACGTCGAGGACGCCCTGCGCGTACTGGATCTGCTTCTCCCGCTCGGCCTCCGCCGCGGCCCGGGCGGCCGAGTCGTCCTCGCCGAGGAGTTCGGCGGCCTCGTCGAGCAGCGGGACGTCGGCGGGGGTCCAGGGGCCGCTCTCGCGCCGGATCGCGTCGGCGTCCTCCGCGGAGAGGTGCGTCGGCTCGGCGAGGTAGCCGGCGAGGAAGGACTCCGGGGTGAGCGGCGGCCAGAGGGTGTCGATGGCGGCGTGGACGTCGGCGCTCGCGGCGATGCCCTTGGCGAGCAGGGCGATGTCGTCGGGGCCGAGGAAGTTGGGGCCGCCGTAGGGGTCGGCTCCGATGCGGTCGGCGAGCTGCTCGGCGAGCGCGTCGAGGATGTTGAAGACGAAGTAGGGGCGGGCGAGGTTGTGCGGCAGGGCGGTCTCCCGGGCCTTGTGGCGGGCTTCGAGGGCCATGTCCCAGTCGATGATCAGGTCGCCGTCGTCGTGCGGCACGATGAGCGGTGCCCCGCGCTCGGGCACCTGCTGCCGGTCCCGTACGGCCTGGGCGAGCGCCTCGGCCATGGCGCCGGCGCCCTTGACCGCGGCGGCGCGCGGGGTGTCCGTACCGGTGGCGCGGACGCCGGGGAAGAGTTCGCCGGGGGTGGCGAGCAGGACGCCGGTCTCGCCGAGGGAGGGCAGGACGTTGCCGATGTAGCCGAGGAAGGCGGGGTTGGGGCCGACGATGAGGACGGCGCGCCGGGCGAGCTGCTCCCGGTGTGCGTAGAGCAGGTACGCGGCCCGGTGTAGGGCCACGGCGGTCTTGCCGGTGCCGGGGCCGCCCTCGACGACCAGGACGCCCCGGTGCGGGGAGCGGATGATGCGGTCCTGCTCGGCCTGGATGGTCTGCACGATGTCGTGCATGCGCCCGGTGCGGGCCGCGTCGAGCGCGGCGAGCAGCACCTCGTCGGCGTCCCGGTTCTCGTGCCCGGTGCGGGTCGCGTCGGCGAGGTCGAGCACCTCGTCGTGGAGCGCGGTCACCTCGCGACCGTGGGTGGTGATGTGCCGGCGGCGGCTGAGCCCCATCGGCTCGTACCCGGTGGCGAGGTAGAAGGGGCGGGCGGCCTCGGCGCGCCAGTCGACGACGAGGGGGGTGCGGTTCGGGTCGTCCTTGCGGATGCCGATCCGGCCGATGTGGTGGTCGCGCCCGTCCCGGAAGACGAGCCGGCCGAAACAGAGCCCGGTCTCCCCCGCGTTGAAGGCGGCGAGCAGCCCGGACTGTTCGGCGACCATCACGTCCCGCTCCAGCCGGCCCTGGTTGCCGACCCACGGCGCCTTGAGCGCCACGCCGACGGCGGCCTCGGCCCGGTCCCTCAGGTCGTCGAGTCGTGCGTAGAGCTCTGTGATGAATTGCTGCTCATTCCGAAATTCCTCGGTTGACAATTCGACTCCCGGCGCGATACAGTGCGTTTATTGAACTTCTCCGCGTCTTTTGTGTGCGTAGACACGGAATCCATGAATATACGCGAGAAACAACCCCGGCTGCAATTCTAGTCGGGGTATTTTCATGTCTCATGGGGAGAGACGAACCCCGCGATCTGCTGATCGCGTACGGAGCGGACACACGCGACCACCCGGGCGGGACGCTGCTCGCCCACCTGGAACGGGTCGAGGCCCGACTGGCGGCCTGGGGCGCACGGGATGAGCTGCGGCTCGCCGGTCTGTGCCACGCCTTCTACGGGACGGACGGATTCGCCGAACACCTGCTGCCGCCGGAACGCCGGGAGATTCTGGCGGCGGCGATCGGCACGGAGGCGGAGGCGCTCGTCTACGTCTACGCGAGCTGCGACCGGGAATTCTCCCATCCGGGCCTCGGGCAGGAGGACGGTCTCTTCCGGGACCGGTTCACGGGCGAGACCTTCACACCGACGGGCCGGCAGCGGGCGGACTTCGCGGAGCTGACGGCCGCGAACGAACTGGACGTGCTCCAGGAGAACCGCGAGCTGCGGACCCGGCACGGCGGCGGCCTGCTGAAGCTCTTCACGCGATGGCGGTCCCTGCTGAGCGACGCGGCGTTCAAGGACGCGCGGGAGACCCTGGCCCTGAAGGGCGAGGAGCGCGAGGCGTTCCTGAACGGCCTGGAGCGGGGCGATGTCGTCACCGGTGTCGTGGCGGTGATCGCGACCTTCGGCGTGACCTTCGTGGAACTGGGCGGCGTGGAGGGGATGATGAACATCCCGGAGGTGTCCTGGGGCGTGTACGACGTCCCCGGTGACGTCATCCGCCAGGGGCAGGAGCTGACGTTCGAGGTCTTGGGCGTCGACCTGAGCCGGGAAAGGATCTTCCTGTCCCTCAAGGCCCTGGAGCCCGACCCGCTGCGCGCCTTCGCCCGCGCCGGCTTCGACGGCCTCCGAACGGGGCTTGTCACGCGGAGAGTTCCGTCCGGCGTCTTCGTCCTCGTCGCCGACGGCGTCGAGGCTCTCGTCGACCGCGACGACCTCGACGGCCGCTCGCCGCAGCCCGGCGACGAGCTGACCTTCGAGATCACGGCCGTCAACGTGATCACCCGCCGCGTGCGGCTGACCCTGCGCGAATAATCCCGCGCACCCCGCCCGTACCGCCTGCTAGCGTCATCCGCATGAAGCGCGCTGCCATGATCACGACGACGCCGGAGAGTGTCCCGGCGCGCTGACTGCTGACCAGTGACGAAGCCCCGGGGCGAGTGCCCCGGGGCTTCGTGCTGTGGTCGCTCGCCCGCTGTCCGCGAGGAGACCACCGTGCACGACCACCGCAAGCTCGGCCGTGAGCTGAACCTGTACGACACCGACCCGCTGATCGGCTCCGGGCTGCCGTACTGGCTGCCCGACGGCGCCGTCGTACGCCACACCCTGGAGGAGTACGTCCGCGCCGCCGAGCGCCGGGCCGGCTACCGCCATGTGTACTCACCCGTGCTCGGCAAACGGGAGCTGTACGAGATCTCCGGGCACTGGGCGCACTACAGCGACGACATGTTCCCGCCCATGGAGCTCGGCGGCGAGCAGGTCGTGCTGCGGCCGAGCCTCTGCCCGCACCACGCGGTGATGTACCGCTCCCGCCCGCACAGCTACCGCGAACTGCCGTTGCGGATGGCCGAACTCGGAGGCATGTACCGCTCCGAACTCTCCGGAGTCCTCGGCGGGTTGACCCGGGTCCGGGCCATCCAGCTGAACGACGCGCACATCTTCTGCACCCTGGACCAGGTCGCCGAGGAGGCGGCGGGCGCGCTCCGGCTGATCCGCGAGGCGTACGACGCGATGGGCATCGTGCCCGCCCGGTACCGGCTCTCCCTCCCCGGGCCCGGCGGCAAGTACGTCGCCGCGCCCGAGCTGTGGGAACGTGCCACCGCCCTGCTGCGCGAGGTGCTCGACGCCTCCGGGCTCGCGTACGAGGCCGTCGAGGGCGAGGCCGCGTTCTACGGACCGAAGATCGACGTGCAGGTCGTGGACGGCGCGGGGCGGGAGTCCACCCTCTCCACCGTGCAGATCGACTTCCACCAGCCCGAGCGCTTCGATCTGCACTACATCGGCGCGGACGGCGCCAGGCACCGGCCGGTCATGATCCACCGCAGCGTCGTCGGCAGCGTGGAGCGGGCCGTCGCCCACCTCCTCGACCACCACGGCGGCGCCTTCCCGGCCTGGCTGGCACCTGTCCAGCTGGTGGTGCTGCCGGTCTCGGAGTCCGAGCTGCCGGTGGCGGAGGCGCTGGCCGCCCGGTGCGCCGAACGCGGTCTGCGGGCCGAGGTCGCGGGCCTGGAGCGGGGCACCCTGGGCGCCCGCGTCCGGGAGGCCCGCCTCGTCCCGTACCAGGCGGTCGTCGGCGGCAAGGAGGCGGCGGACGCCCGCGTGGCCCTGCGGCTGCGCGACGGCCGCCGACTCGACCCGCTCCCCTCCGAGGAGGCCCTCGACCGCATCGAGACCCTCGTCGGGTCCCACAGCACCGCGCTGTGGGCCTAGGGGGCCAGCACGTCCTCCAGTTCCTGGAGGAGCCGGCGCTTCGGGCGGGCGCCCACCATCGACTTCACGGGTTCGCCCGCCCGGAACACCATGAGCGTCGGCGTCGCGAGGACCCCGTACCGCACCGTGACCTCCGGGTTCCTGTCCACGTCCAGCTGCACGATCCGCAGCCGGTCCGCCTCCTCCGCGGCGACCGCGCCGAGCACCGGCCCCAGCTGCCGGCACGGGCCGCACCAGTCGGCGGTGAACTTCACCAGGACCGGCAGCTCCGCGCCCAGGACCTCGGCGTCGAAGTCGGCGTCCGTCACCTCTGCAACACCCTCGACCTGCATCATTCCGTCATCCTCCGAGTTCGCACGTGGGTTCCGGGCCGCCGGGCAGTTCCGCCTCGGCCCGCAGCAGCTGCGCGGCGACCTGGGCACGCACCGCCTGGAGCTGCTCGACGAGTCCGTCCAGCTCCGCGAGCTTGCGCCGGTACACGTCGAGCGAGGCGGGACAGGCGTCCCCCGCCGGGTGCCCCGCCCGCAGGCAGTCGACGAACGGCCGGGTCTCCTCCAGCTCGAACCCGAAGTCCTGCAAGGTCCTGATCTGCTGGAGGAGCCGCAGGTCGTCCTCGTCGTACGTGCGGTAGCCGTTCTCCGTACGCCGGGCGGCCAGAAGGCCACGGGACTCGTAGTACCGCAGAGTCCGCGTGGTCGTTCCGGCCCGCTCGGCCAGCTCGCCGATTCGCATGCCCCCGAACGTAAGCCTTGACGCCGACGTCAAGGCAAGCAGATGAGGCCCGACGATCTCCGAGACGTGATGCGGGATTCGCCGACTCGGCCGGACGGGCGGCGCGTTGTCACGACCGGTTGGCCGCGTCGGGCGGGAGCAGGGGTTTGCGCTCCACCGGGGACGACAGGACGATCGAGGTGGTCGTCCGGCCGAGCGCCGAGGTCTGTTCCAGGATCTCCTCGAGGTGGATGGTGTCGGTGACGGCGACCTTGAGGATCCAGCAGTCCTCGCCCACCACGTGGTGGACCTCGCGGATCTCGGGCCGGGCGGTGAGCTCCAGGGTCCGCGGGTGCTTGAGGGTGTAGCCGCCGTGCGGGTCGACCCGGATGAAGGCCTGGATGCCGTAGCCGAGCCGGGCCGCGGAGACATGGGCTCCGTATCCGGTGATCGCCCCGCACGCCTCCAGGCGCCGCACCCGCTCGGTGACGGCCGCGGGGCTCAGCCGGACGCGCCGGCCGAGTTCGCTGAGCTTGATCCGGCCGTCGGTCTGGACGAGTTCCAGAATCTGCCGGTCGATGGGGTCGAAGGCGCCCACCGAGGTTTCGTCGGCGGCGGCGCGCAGATGCCGTGGTTCCTTCGGTGCGGCGGCCTGGACTCCCATGTTTCCCCCTTCAGACGGCGAGCGCCCAACGTAACACTTGTCGTATGGACATTCTGATCATCGGCGGGAACCGCTATTTCGGAAAGCGGTTGACGTCCCGTCTGCTGGAATCCGGTCATGCCGTGACGATTCTCAACCGGGGTTCTTCCGGCGTTCCGGAGGGTGTTGACCACCTGATCGCCGACCGGAACGACGAGGCGGCTCTGGAATCCGCTCTCGGCGACCGGACTTTCGACGTCGTCGTCGACCAGGTCTGTTACACCCCGCGCCAGGCGGCCGTCGCCCGGCGGGTGTTCGGGCCGCGTACGGCGCGTTATGTGATGACGTCGACGGTGGAGGTGTACGAGTACGAGGACTCGGCCGCCCCGGTACGGGAGGAGGCGGTCGACCCGCGCACGGTCGCCGTCGACCCGGACCTTCCCTGGGAGGACCCGGAGTTCCTCGAGGAGCACTACGGCGAGGGAAAGCGGCAGGCCGAGGCGGTCTTCGCGGCCGAGCCGCCGTTCCCGTACACGGCGGTGCGGGTCGCCCATGTGCTGGGCGGCGAGGACGACTTCACCGGGCGGATCGACCACTACGCGCGCCGCATCCGGGCGGGCGAGCCGATCGCCGTCCCGGCGGTGAACCACCCGGCCACCTATGTGTATGTCGAGGAGATAGCGGAATTCCTCGCATGGGCGGTGGAGGCCGAATTCACCGGACCCGTCAACGCCCATTCCCATGGTCCGCTCACCACCGCGGAGATCTGCGCGGAGATCGAGCGGCAGGTGGGTGGCAGGACCGTCTTCCAGGAGGTGGAGGTCGGCGAGGTCTCGCCCTTCTCCTTCGCCCGCTCGTACGGAATGGACAACTCCCGTGCCACGGCTCTCGGATTCTCCTTCGGGAATTCCGCGCAGTGGCTGGCGCCCGCCCTCGCGGAGACGCTGGGGGCGCGCCGATGACGCGGTACCGGATGCTCGGGGACGTACGGGTCGGCGCGATCGGTCTCGGCGCCATGCCGCTGTCGATCGAGGGCCGCCCGGACGAGGCCCGCGCCCTCGCCACCGTCCACGCGGCGCTCGACGCGGGTGTGACCCTGCTCGACACGGCGGACTCGTACCACCCGCCGGCCGGCGAGCCGGGCGAGGGCGAACTGCTGGTGGCGCGGGCACTGGCCGCGTACGGGGGCCGGAGCCGTACGGACGGCGTGCTGGTGGCGACGAAGGGCGGGCGCGGGCGGACGGCGGACGGGGGATGGACGGTCGACGGACGGCCGGAGCATCTGCGGCGGGCGGCCGAGGCCTCGCGCGCGCGGCTGGGTGTCGAGGCGATCGGCCTGTACCAGCTGCACAAGCCGGACCCGGCCGTGCCGTACGCCGAATCGCTGGGCGCGATACGGGAGTTGCTGGACGCGGGGACGATCCGGCTGGCCGGGATCTCCAATGTGGACGTGGCGCAGATCCGGCTCGCGCGGGAGATCCTGGGCGAGCGACTGGTCTCCGTGCAGAACCGGTACTCCCCCGCCGTACGGACCGCCGAGGCGGAGCTGCGGCTCTGCGCGGAACTCGGCCTCGCCTTCATGCCGTGGAGTCCGCTGGGCGGGATCTCGCGCAGCTCGCTGGACGGGGCGTCGCAGCTCCAGGAGGCGGACCCGGAGTTCGGGGGGTTCCACCGGGTGGCACGGGCGCGCGGGGTCAGCCCGCAGCGGGTGGCCCTCGCCTGGCTGCTCTCACGCTCGGAGACGGTGCTGCCGATCCCGGGGGCGAGCCGGCCGGAGACGGCGCGGGACTCGGCGGCGGCAGCCGAACTCGTGCTGAATACACAGGAGTTGGCCGAACTGGACGTTCGGTAGTCGAAGGCACCGAACCCATTGACGGGTTCGGTGTCTCCAACTACAAAAGCCTCCTGAGAGCGCTCTCACGCTCTCGTCCCCCACCGGAGGTGTTCTCCTTGAGCCGCGTCCGACGCACCCCCCTGCTCGCCTCACTCCTCGCCGCCGCCCTCGCCGCGGGCGCCCTCCTCGGCCTGGGCGGCGCCGGCACCGCCAGTGGCGCCGTGCCCCCGGCGCCCGGCTGGTCGCTCCAGTGGAGCGACGACTTCGACGGCCCCGACCGCGCCCTGCCGAACGGCGCCGACTGGCAGATCGACACCGGCCACGGCTATCCGGGCGGCCCCGCCAACTGGGGCACCGGAGAGATCCAGAACTACACCTCGAGCCCCGACAACCTGCGGCTCGACGGCACCGGCAACCTGCGGATCACCCCGCTCAAGGACGGTGCGGGCAACTGGACGTCGGCCCGGATCGAGACCAAACGCGCCGACTTCAAGGCCCCGGCGGGCGGGACCCTGCGCATCGAGGGCCGGATCCAGATGCCGAACGTGACCGGTGACGCCGCCCTCGGCTACTGGCCCGCCTTCTGGGCGCTCGGTGCGCCGTACCGGGGCAACTACTGGAACTGGCCCGCCATCGGCGAGTTCGACATCATGGAGAACGTCAACGGCCTCAACTCGGTCTGGGGCGTGCTGCACTGCGGGGTGAACCCGGGCGGGCCCTGCGGGGAGACCACCGGTATCGGCGCCAGCCGAACCTGCCCCGGCGCGAGCTGCCAGTCGGCCTTCCACACGTACCGCTTCGAGTGGGACCGCTCGGTCTCCCCCAACGAGCTGCGCTGGTACGTGGACGACCAGCTCTTCCACAGCGTGAACGAGACCCGGGTCGGCGCGCAGGCCTGGGCCGACATGACCAGCCACGCGGGCTACTTCATCCTGCTGAACGTGGCGATGGGCGGGGCCTTCCCGGACGCGCTGGCCGGGAAGACGCCGACGGCGGCGACCGTGTCCGGGCGGCCGATGCTCGTCGACTACGTGGCGGTGTGGACGAAGGGCGGATCGGGCACCACCCCGCCCACGACGCCCCCGACCACTCCGCCGCCCTCGGGCTCCTCGCAGCTGTACCTGCGGACGGGCTCGGGCGCAGGGGACGCGCAGTCCGCCTCCACGGTGACGCTGGCCTCGGCGGGCGGCGCCAACCACGACGGCGCCCCCGCCAACCCGCAGGTCTTCACCTCGGGTCCGGTCACGCGCACGTACAACGGCGGCTCGACGCAGTTCGACCTCTTCGTGGACGCCGGGTCGGTGGTCGCCAACGGGCAGCAGGTACGGGTGAGTTACGACCGTACGGGAGACGGGAGCTGGGAGCGCGTGGAGACGTACCAGTACTTCGCGACCGATCCCGTGCCGGGGTACGAGCACTACACCCAGGCGAGCGGTCTGAAGTCGGCGACCGGCAGCCACGGGAATCTGGTGAACGGACGCGTCCGGATCGAGGTGTGGAACGCGATCGGGAACGGGCCGAGCACGGTCGGCGTCGGGAACCAGTCGGTGGTCAGGATTCCGTTCTCCTGATCCCCGGGGTACCGACAGGACGACCCCGGCCGCGACATGCGCGGCCGGGGTCGTCCCTCCTTCCCCGAGGCCCGGATCCGGCTCAAGGCCCGGGACACGGGATTCCTCAGACGCCCGCGCGCGCCTTCTCCTCGCCCTCCTCGGCGGCGTCGGCCCGCTGGTCCGGGAGGGACGAGTCCGTGACCGCCGGGGCGTGGTCGTCGACCAGGGTCTTCTCGTCGAAGGGGACACGGCCGGCCAGGACCTCGGAGACCCGGGCCTTGTCGATCTCCTTGGTCCAGGTGCCGACCAGGACGGTCGCGACCGCGTTTCCGGCGAAGTTGGTCAGGGCGCGGGCCTCGCTCATGAAGCGGTCGATGCCGACGATCAGACCGACGCCGTCGACCAGCTCCGGCCGGTGCGACTGGAGACCGCCGGCGAGGGTCGCGAGGCCGGCGCCGGTCACGCCCGCCGCACCCTTCGAGGCGATGATCATGAAGACGAGGAGGCTGATCTGCTCGGCGAGCGAGAGCGGGTTGCCCATCGCCTCGGCGACGAAGAGCGAGGCCATCGTCAGATAGATCGCCGTGCCGTCCAGGTTGAACGAGTAGCCGGTGGGCACGGTGATGCCGACGACGGGCTTGCTGACACCCAGGTGCTCCATCTTCGCGATGAGCCGCGGCAGCGCCGACTCGGAGGACGAGGTGGAGAGGATCAGCAGGAACTCGCGGCCCAGGTACTTCAGCAGCACCAGGATGTTGACCCCGGCGACCAGCCGCAGCAGGGCGCCGAGCACCACGAAGACGAAGAGCGCACAGGTGACGTAGAAGCCGATCATGATGACCGCGAGCGACTTCAGCGCGTCGATGCCGGTCGCGCCGACGACCGCCGCGATGGCACCGAAGGCGCCGATCGGGGCCGCCCACATAATCATGCCGAGGATGCGGAAGACCAGCCGCTGGATGTGCCCGATGCCGCGCAGGACCGGCTCACCGGCCTTGCCCATCGCCTGGAGCGCGAAGCCCGCGAGGAGGGCGACGAGCAGGGTCTGCAGCACCTCGCCCTCGGTGAAGGCGGAGACCAGCGTCTTGGGGATGATCCCGAGCAGGAAGTCCACCGTGGACTCGCTCGCCCCGTCGGCCTGCTTGGCGCCGGCCTCGGCGACCTCCTTCGTGAGGTGCAGGCTGGAGCCGGGGTCGAGGATGTTGCCGACGAGCAGGCCGATGGCGAGGGCGACGGTCGACATCACGAGGAAGTACCCGAGCGCGAGCCCGCCGACGGCACCGACCTTCGCGGCCTTGCGGACCGAGCCGACGCCGAGAACGATCGTGCAGAAGATGATCGGCGAGATCATCATCTTGATCAGGTTCACGAAGCCGGTGCCCAGCGGCTTGAGTTCGACGGCGACGCCCGGGGCCACGAAGCCGACCGTGATGCCGAGCAGTACGGCGGCGATGACTGCCAGATACAGGTAATGGGTACGGTCCCGCTGTGCGGCCACGGGGTCCTCCTCGAGCTGATGAATGTCCACGTCCCGGTGGATCCCAGCGAATATCCATCAGCCTGTGACCGAGGTCACCCTTACGTTCGTTTCGTTCACGACCGAACCGTCGGCGGAGAACGATTCGGGAACGGGATTCCCCGGCGCAAATCCGGCCAGGCACACTTACCGGCATGCGCATACCGTTCCCCCGGCCCCGAAGTCTGGCCGGGCAGCTCTTCGCGATGCAGGTCGTGCTGGTGGCCGCGATCGTGGCCGGGTGCGCCGTCTTCGCCTACGTCACGGACCGCGCCCAGGCCGAGGAGACCGCGCGCCGCCAGGCCACCGCGACCGCGACGGCCGTCGCCGGGTCCCCCTCGGTGGTGGAGGCCGCCGGGTCCACGGACCCGACGGCCCGGCTCCAGCCGTACGCGGAGGAGGTGCGGCACCGGACCGGCGTCGCCTTCGTGGTGATCATGGCCCCGGACGGCACGCGCTGGACCCATCCGGAGCTGGAGCAGATCGGGCGTACGTATCTCGGCCACATCGAGCAGGCCGTCCAGGGGCGGACCTTCTCCGAGACGCACCTGGGCGTGCTGGGGCCCTCGGTCCGTACGATCGCCCCGGTGCGCGCCGCCGACGGCAGGGTCGTCGCCCTGGTCAGCGCGGGGATCACGATCGAGAAGATCAGCGAGCAGGTACGGGAGCAGGTGACGGCCCTCCTCGGAATGGCGGGCGCGGCGCTGGCGCTCGGCGGTGTCGGCACGTACGTGATCAACGCCCGGCTGCGCCGGCACACGCACGGCATGAACGCGGCCGAACTGAGCCGGATGCACGACTACCACGAGGCCGCGCTGCACGCCGTGAGCGAGGGCCTCGTGATGCTGGACGGGCAGCGGCGCATCGCGCTCATCAATGACGGGGCGCGGGAGCTGCTCGGTCTGGACGCGGAGGTGGTCGGCAGGTCGGCGGCGGATCTGGGGCTGCCCGTCTCGCTCACCAGCGCGCTGCTCGCCTCCGAGCCCCGGGTGGACGAACTCCACCTGACGGCCGAGCGGGTGCTCGTGGTCAACACCAGGCCGGTGGTGGGCGGGGAGCGCCGGGGCACGGTCGTCACCCTCCGGGACCGTACCGAACTCCAGGCGCTTTCCGGTGAGTTGACCTCCGAGCGGGGGTTCACGCAGGCGCTCCGCTCACAGGCCCACGAGGCGGCGAACCGCCTGCACACGGTCGTCTCGCTGATCGAGCTGGGCCGGGTGGACGAGGCCGTCGGCTTCGCGACGGCCGAACTGGAGCTTGCGCAGGCGCTCACCGACCGGGTGGTCGACGCGGTCGGTGAACCGGTCCTGGCGGCCCTGCTCCTCGGCAAGGCGGCGCAGGCCAACGAGTCGGGGGTGGAGCTGGTCCTGACCGAGGACAGCCGCATCGACGACGGCCTGCTGCCGCCGGCGCTCCCGTCCCGGGACCTCGTCACGATCCTCGGCAATCTGATCGACAACGCGGTCGAGGCGGCGAGCGGTACACCGCACGCGCGGGTCACGGTCACGGCCCGCACCCACGACGGGGAACTCCTCCTCCGGGTCGCCGACACCGGCCCCGGGATCGACGCGGGCGACCGGGACGCCGCCTTCGAGCGCGGCTGGTCCACCCGCGGCCCGGGCCGCGGTCTCGGCCTCGCCCTGGTCCGGCAGGCGACGAGCCGCGCCGCCGGCACGGTGACCCTGACCCGCTCCGCTGAGGGCGGCGCCGAGTTCACCGTACGGCTGCCGTTGACGGCGGAGCCGGGGCGGGAGCCCGCCGCCGGGACGAGAGACGCGGAGGTTCCCGTATGAGCCAGGACATCCGCGTGCTGGTCGTCGAGGACGACCCCGTCGCCGCCGACGCGCACGCGCTCTACGCCGGGCGGGTGCCCGGGTTCACCGTCGTCGGGGTCGCGCACTCGCGGGCCGCCGCCGTGCGCGTTCTCGACCGCATGCCCATCGACCTGATCCTGCTCGACCTGTACCTGCCCGACGGCCACGGACTGCAGCTGCTGCGGTCGCTGCGCGCGGGCGGGCACTCCGCCGACGTCATCGCCGTCACCTCCGCCCGGGATCTCGCGATCGTGCGCGAAGGGGTGTCCCTCGGGGTCGTCCAGTACGTCCTGAAGCCGTTCACCTTCGCGACGCTGCGGGACCGGCTCACCCGGTACGCCGAGTTCCGTGCCAGCGCCGGGGAGGCGTCCGGTCAGGACGAGGTGGACCGGGCCCTGGCCACCCTGCGCACCCCGCAGCCCGCCTCGCTCCCCAAGGGGCTGAGTGCTCCCACCCTGGAGGCCGTCACCCGTACCCTCCGGGACACGCCGGCCGGCCTGACCGCGGCGGAGGCCGGAGCCGCCGTCGGGATCTCCCGGATCACCGCGCGCCGCTATCTGGAACACCTGGTCACGGACGGGCGGGCCGCGCGGGCTCCGCAGTACGGGCAGATAGGCCGGCCGGAGCTCCAGTACCGGTGGATCACGACGATCGGCCGCTGACCTCGGCGAGCGGCCACGACAGCGCGGCCGGCAAGGCCCCGGCAATCAACGCGTGCGCGGGGCCTTGTCGGCCGACGACATGTACGACAGGGTGGCCTGACCAGGGATCGGACGCGCTCTCCGGACGGCGGGGCGTACCGCGACGACCGCTCATCGGACACATGTCACCGGTCACCGAACCCATGGGTGATCATTACGGATTGCTACCGACCGGTTCCGACGTTTCTACGACTTCTGGCCTTGGCTGAACGCACCGTAGCCATTGGTCACGTTCCGCATCTACCGTGTCGACGTGCAAGCCTCCCCTCCCTCACCTCCCTTCAATGCCCTCGCCGCGCGCCGATTGCGCGAAGGTCTCGGCATGGCACCCGGCCATGTCGCCTACGGCCTCCGCGCGCAGTACGGCCTCGACATCACCCCCGACACCGTCGTCGCCTGGGAACGCGGCCGGCTCGCCCCCACCTCCCATGAACTCACCGCCCTCGCCGGCGTCCTCTGGTGCGCCCCCGGCGAGCTGATCGCCGCCGCCACCACCCTCCGCGAGCACCGGATGGCCCGCGGCCTCGCCCCCGAAGACCTGGCGCGGCGGCTTGGCCTCGACGCGCCCGGCTATCTGCGGATGGAGGAGTCGGGCCGCTGGCGCGGCAACGAACGCCAGACCGCCGCCCTCGCCGAGACCCTCGGCCTCGGGCCGCGCGAGCTGCTCACGGTGACCGGCCGGGACGAGGACCTCGCCCAGCTGCTCCGGGACGCGGCCACGACACGCTGGCAGGCGTACGTACGTCCCGCCGTGAAACTGCTGCCCATGCCCAAGCGGACCCTGGAGTACGCGCTCCAGCGGCTGCACACGGAGTACCACGCGAAGATGGTCGCGACGAGCAGCTGGGGCGCCTCGGGCGACAGCGGGGAGTCCGGCCGCGAGTACCTCGACGCGATCGTCCAGCACTTCTGGGAGGCGGTCGGCGCGTAGAGACGGCGGCGGGAATCGGCTTCGCGTCGATACGCTGCGCGCCATGGACATGATCAACACATACGCGGAGCTGGACGACGCGGGCGTTGCGGTGGCCGCGGTGAGCTCCGGCGCGGATGTCGTGCGCACCCTGTACGGACAGCGGCTCGCCCGTATCGACAAGGGGGCCGGGGACTTCGCCACCGCCGCCGACGTGGAGGCCGAGCGGGCGATCCTCGAGGTCCTTCGTGCCGCTCGGCCCGACGACGCGGTGCTCGGCGAGGAGGGCGGGCAGCAGGGGGCGGACGGTGCGGCGCGCCAGTGGTTGGTGGATCCGCTGTGCGGCACGCTGAACTACGCCGTCGGCAACATGCTGGTGGCCGTCAACGTGGCACTGCGCAACGGGGCGGCGGCGGTGGCCGACCCGTTCGGCGGCGAGGTGTTCTTCACCGACGGCGAGGCCGCCTGGGCACGCAACGACGGCCTGGTCGAGCGGCTCGCGCCCACGCCCGCCACCCGGCTGGTGGACGTCAACCTGGATCCGCCGTTTCCCGGCGCACCCGGATTCCGGGCGGTGGACCTGCTGGCCCACCCCGCATTCGTCGAGAGCTTCCGGCCGCGGGTCGTGTCCACGACGCTGGCCCTGGCCTGGGTCGCGGCGGGCAAGCGCGCCGCCTACGTCACCGATGGCGGCGATCTGTCGGGGAGCGTGCACTTCGCGGCCGGCATCGCTCTGTGCCGGGCTGCCGGCTGCGTCGTGACCGGCATCGACGGGGCCCCGATCGGACCGGCCGGCCGCGGACTCGTGGCGGCCGCCGATGCCGAGACCCACGAGCAGCTGATGTCGATCATCCGAGGCTGACCGCGCCGCGAGCCCGGCCATGATCCACCGGACAGGCCCGCGACACCCCCTAGCGGCGGTCGAAGCTGAAGAGCTGACCCTGCGCGTCCGTGCGGCAGGGCGCCTGGGCCAGCTTCGCCCACTCCGCCGCGCGGTCGCCGACCACGGTCACACAGGAGCCGGCCGTCGCCGAGCCTGCGGGGACGATGCGGTAGCCCGTGACGGGGCTGCCGAAGGGCTCCAGGCGAAACCTTTCGACACGGGACGGGTCGCCGCACTCCGAGTCCTCGAACGCGGCGTCGGGGACGCGGCCGCCGGAGGGGATGCCCGAGCAGCCGGGGCCGTAGTACGGGTGGTCGGAGACGATCCACCAGTGGCCGTCTCCGAGATCCTTGAGCGAGTAGCGGGGGACGTCGGCGCCCTCGCACTCCCTCTGGTGGATCTGGCCGCTGCGTCCGCCCCGCCGTTCGTTCAGGCAGAGGTCCGAGCCGACCACCCGGATGTGTACGTCCCCGGCGGCGGGCGCGACCGGGGCGTCCGGCACCGTCCCGCCGTCGTCCCGGACGAGGGCGACGACCACGCTGATCCCGGCGAGGACGAGTCCGGTGACGGCGACGAGCGTGACGAGAGTCCGGCGTATGCGGGACCGGGGGCTGGGGCGCGGCGGCTCGGAGCCGGGCTCGGGTTCGGCCTCGGCTTCGGATTCCGGCGCCGCCGTCCACGCGACGGCCGTACTCGTTCCCGTACCCGTACCCCCCGCGTACGCGCCCCGTGCCGCCAGCTCCTTGCGGACCGTCTGCCAGTTCTCCAGCTCCCCGGCGTCCACCCCACAGGCGCGGACGAAGGCGATCAGCAGCTCCTCGCGGGGGACGGTGGAGCGCGCGAGCATGTTCGCCACGGTCGAGCGGGGCAGGACCTCGCCGAGTGCGTCGGCGCGGGCCGACAGCTCGCGGTAGGTCAGCCCGGACCAGTCCTTGAGCGCCTGGAGCTGCGCGATGAACGAGGCGGCGTCGGTGGCCTCTCGCGGGTCGGGCGCGCTGTGCCCGCCGGCGTACCCCTCGGTCATACGTGCTCCCCACCCCTCCCCCGGACAGGGTTGGGACATGTCCGGGACAGGCCCAAGCCTTGTTGATCGAACGGTTCGGCTCAAGAGTGGAAATCGGCAATTCCGGCCGCAGCCGGAATCGCCACGGGAGAAACACGGGAAAGTCCGGCGAAGCCCGGCGCCCACGGGGGAGCACGAAGGGCCCCGATCGTCCACGGGGGGACGATCGGGGCCCTTCGGAAGCCGGGGCCTCTGCGGGACGGATGTCTGCGGTCGGGACGGCTTCGGGGCCTCTTCGGGACCGAGGTCCCGGCGGGCGGGTCAGAAGACCGACTCGGCCTCGGACATCCGGTTGCCCGGCACGGTCTTCAGCTGCGTGACGGCCTCGGCCAGCGGCACCATGTGGATGTCGGTGCCGCGCAGAGCGGTCATCTTCCCGAACTCGCCCCGGTGCGCGGCCTCCACGGCGTGCCAGCCGAAGCGGGTCGCGAGCACCCGGTCGTACGCCGTCGGCGTGCCGCCGCGCTGGACGTGTCCCAGAATGACGGGCCGCGCCTCCTTGCCGAGGCGGCGCTCCAGCTCGACCGCGAGCCGGTTGCCGATGCCCTGGAAACGCTCGTGGCCGTACTGGTCGATCTCGCCCTTCTTGTAGTCCATCGAGCCCTCGGCGGGGTGCGCACCCTCGGCGACGCAGATGACTGCGAACTTCTTGCCGCGCGCGAAGCGCTCCTCGACCATCTTGACCAGGTCGTCGACCTGGAAGGGACGCTCGGGCAGGCAGATGCCGTGGGCGCCGCCGGCCATGCCGGACTCAAGGGCGATCCAGCCGGCGTGCCTGCCCATCACCTCGACGACCATCACGCGCTGGTGGGACTCGGCGGTGGTCTTGAGACGGTCTATGGCCTCCGTCGCCACACCCACGGCGGTGTCGAAGCCGAAGGTGCGGTCGGTGGAGGAGATGTCGTTGTCGATCGTCTTCGGTACGCCCACCACGGGCATCCCGGCGTCGGCGAGCATCCGGGCGGCGGTCAGGGTGCCCTCGCCGCCGATCGGGATGAGCACGTCGATGCCGTGCTGCTTCGCCAACTCCTGGGCGGATTCGGCGGCTTCGGCCAGCCGGTTGCGCTCCAGGCGGGCGGAGCCGAGGATGGTGCCGCCGCGGGCGAGGATGCCGCTGACCGCGTTGAGGTCGAGCGGGCGGTAGTGGCCGTCGAGGAGACCCTTGAACCCGTCCTCGAAACCGATGACTTCGTCGTTGTGGCCGGTCAGGGCCCGGTGCACGACCGACCGGATCACTGCGTTCAGGCCAGGACAGTCGCCGCCTGCGGTGAGAACTCCGATGCGCATCGTGCCGTGTCTCCTGCTCGGTAGCGGTACATGTGAGCTCTGTCGATTCTCACACGCCCGGCATGGCGTCCGCGCTCCGACTACTCCGCGTGCCCGGCCCCGCGGGGCCTTTCGGCCCTTGTTCCAGGCCCTTCGTCCAGCCTGCGCCCTAACCACCCCCAGAGGTATTGTCAAGAGGGCATTGCCACCCTTGCGGGGTTTTTTGAACACACTCGGTTGACGAGACCGGGCGGACAGGACTGGACAGGAGACCACGGCGTGACGCGCAGCGTGTACGTGACCGGGATCGACCGCGGAGACGGCCGGCAGGTCGTCGAGCTGGGAGTCATGGAGCTCCTGACCCGCCAGGTGGACCGGGTGGGGGTGTTCCGGCCGCTCGTGCACCACCGCCCCGACCGCCTCTTCGATCTGCTGCGGGCCCGCTACCGGCTCACCCAGGACCCGTCGACCGTCTACGGCATGGACTACCAGGAGGCCTCCGCGCTCCTGGCCGAGCGGGGCACCGACGAGCTGGTCTCCCGGCTCGTCGACCGCTTCCACACCGTGGCCCGCGACTACGAGGTCGTCCTCGTCCTCGGTACGGACTTCGCGGCCACCCAGCTCCCCGACGAACTGGCGCTCAACGCGCGCCTCGCCAACGAGTTCGGCGCCTCGGTCATACCCGTCGTCGGCGGCAAGGGCCAGCCCGCGGAGTCGGTGCGGGCGGAGGCACGCAACGCCTTCCGGGCGTACGAAGGGCTCGGCTGCGACGTCCTCGCGATGGTTGTCAACCGGGTGGCCGGCGACGACCGGGCGGCCATCGCCGAACGGCTCGCGGCCCGGCTGCCCGTGCCCTGTTACGTCCTTCCCGACGAGCCCGCGCTGGCCGCGCCCACGGTCGCGCAGATCACCCACCACCTGGGCGCCGAGGTGGTGCTCGGGGACAGCGCGGGCCTGGCCAGGGACGCCCTGAACTTCGTCTTCGGCGGCGCCATGCTGCCGAACTTCCTCAACGCGCTGACCCCGGGCTGTCTGGTGGTCACCCCCGGCGACCGTGCCGACCTCGTCGTGGGCGCGCTCGCGGCCCACTCGGCGGGAACGCCGCCCATCGCCGGTGTCCTGCTCACCCTGAACGAGCGGCCCAGCGAGGAGATCCTGACCCTGGCCGCCCGTCTCGCGCCCGGCACCCCGGTCATCTCGGTCCCCGGTACCAGCTTCCCCACCGCCGCCGAACTCTTCACCCTCGAAGGGAAGTTGAGTGCGGCCACTCCCCGCAAGGCGGAGACGGCGCTCGGCCTCTTCGAGCGGCACGTGGACACCGCCGATCTGCTGAAGCGGATCTCGGTCGCGCGCAGCGGCCGGGTCACGCCGATGATGTTCGAGCACGACCTCCTCGAGCAGGCACGCTCCGACCGCCGCCGCGTGGTCCTGCCCGAGGGCACCGAGGAGCGGGTGCTGCGCGCCGCCGACGTGCTGCTGCGCCGGGACGTGTGCGACCTGACGCTGCTGGGCGACGTCGAGATCATCCGAAAGAAGGCCGCGGACCTGGGCATCGCGCTCGGGGACACGCAGCTGATCGACCCGCAGACCTCGGAGCTGCGCCAGGAGTTCGCCGAGCTCTACGCGGGGCTGCGCGCCCACAAGGGCGTGTCGGTGGAGCTCGCTCTCGACGTCGTGGCGGACGTCAACTACTTCGGCACCCTCATGGTCGAGCAGGGCCTGGCCGACGGCATGGTCTCCGGCTCGGTGCACTCCACCGCCGCGACGATCCGGCCCGCCTTCGAGATCATCAAGACCAAGCCGGACGCCTCGATCGTCTCCTCCGTCTTCTTCATGTGCCTGGCCGACAAGGTCCTGGTGTACGGCGACTGCGCGGTCAACCCGGACCCGAACGCCGAGCAGCTCGCGGACATCGCCGTCCAGTCGGCGGCCACCGCGGCCCGATTCGGTGTCGAGCCGCGGATCGCGATGCTCTCGTACTCCACCGGCACCTCGGGCTCCGGAGCGGACGTCGACAAGGTCCGCGAGGCGACCAAGCGGGTACGGGAGTCCAACCCGCGGCTGCGGATCGAGGGGCCCATCCAGTACGACGCGGCGGTGGAGCCGTCCGTCGCCGCGACCAAGCTGCCGGATTCGGAGGTGGCCGGGCAGGCGACCGTGCTGATCTTCCCGGACCTCAACACCGGCAACAACACCTACAAGGCCGTGCAGCGTTCGGCCGGCGCCGTGGCCGTCGGCCCGGTGCTGCAGGGTCTGCGCAAGCCGGTGAACGACCTCTCGCGCGGCGCGCTCGTCAGCGACATCGTCAACACGGTCGCCATCACGGCGATCCAGTCCCAGGTCCCGTCCCAGGGTCAGGAGCCCACCGCATGACCACCTCCACCCCCACGCGGGTTCTCGTCCTCAACTCCGGCTCCTCGTCGGTGAAGTACCAGCTCCTCGACATGAAGGAGCACTCCCGGCTGGCGGTCGGTCTGGTGGAGCGGATCGGCGAGGAGACCTCGCGTCTGGTCCACACCCCGCTGCGGGGCGTGGGAGGCGAGAAGCGCGAGCGGAACAGCCCCGTGGCCGATCACGCGGCCGCGCTGAAGGCCGTGGCCGAGGAGCTGGCGGCGGACGGGCTCGGCCTCGACTCCCCCGAACTGGCCGCGATCGGCCACCGGGTGGTGCACGGCGGGCTGCGGTTCTCCGAACCGACCGTGATCGACGACGAGGTGCTGGCCGAGATCGAGCGGCTCGTCCCCGTCGCGCCGCTGCACAACCCGGCGAACCTCACCGGCATCCGTACGGCGATGGCGCTGCGCCCCGACCTTCCGCAGGTCGCGGTCTTCGACACCGCCTTCCACACCACGATGCCGGAGTCCGCGGCCCGGTACGCGATCGACGTGGAGACCGCGGACGCGCACCGCATCCGCCGGTACGGCTTCCACGGCACCTCGCACGCCTATGTGTCGCGCGAGACGGCGAAGCTGCTCGGCAAGGCACCGGAGGAGGTGAACGTGATCGTGCTGCACCTGGGCAACGGGGCCTCCGCCTCCGCCGTCCGCGGCGGGCGGTGCGTGGACACCTCGATGGGGCTCACCCCGCTGGAGGGGCTGGTCATGGGCACCCGCTCGGGCGACATCGACCCGGCGGTCACCTTCCACCTCAAGCGGGTCGCCGGGATGTCCACGGACGAGATCGATGTGCTGCTCAACAAGAGGTCGGGGCTCGTCGGGCTCTGCGGCGACAACGACATGCGGGAGATCCGCCGTCGGATCGACGAGGGCGACGAGCGGGCCGCCCTCGCCTTCGACATCTACATCCACCGGCTGAAGAAGTACATCGGGGCGTACTACGCGGTACTCGGGAGGGTGGACGCGGTGGCGTTCACGGCGGGTGTCGGCGAGAACGCGGCTCCGGTGCGGGAAGCTGCGATCGCCGGTCTGGAGGAGCTGGGCCTGACGGTGGACGCCGACCTCAACGCCGTACGGTCCGACGAGGCACGGATCATCTCGCCGGATGACGCACGGGTGGCGGTCGCGGTGGTGCCGACGGACGAGGAGCTGGAGATCGCCCGCCAGACCTTCGCCCTGGTCGAAACCGCGCACGGAGAAGTGAACGCCTGAGCGCCCCCGCGCCCATTTGTACTTTCCACCAGACGGAATATTCCGCAGTGAAACAAACCGATAGGATCCGCCTCATGCGCCGTTCCAAAATCGTCTGCACGCTGGGCCCCGCCGTCGACTCGTATGAGCAGCTGAAGGCTCTCATCGAGGCCGGAATGAACGTGGCCCGATTCAACATGAGCCACGGAACCCAGGCAGAGCACCAGGAGCGGTACGACCGTCTCCGCAGGGCGGTGGCGGACACCGGCCGCGCCGTCGGCGTGCTCGCCGACCTCCAGGGCCCCAAGATCCGTCTGGAGACCTTCGCGGAGGGTCCCGTCGAGCTGGTCCGCGGTGACGAGTTCACCATCACCACCGACGACGTCCCCGGTGACAAGTCCATCTGCGGCACCACGTACAAGGGCCTGCCCGGCGATGTCTCCAAGGGCGACCAGGTCCTGATCAACGACGGCAACGTCGAGCTGCGGGTCGTCGAGGTCGAGGGCCCGCGCGTCAAGACCGTGGTCATCGAGGGCGGTGTCATCTCCGACCACAAGGGCATCAACCTGCCCGGCGCCGCGGTCAACGTCCCGGCCCTGTCCGAGAAGGACGTCGAGGACCTCCGCTTCGCGCTCCGGATGGGCTGCGACATGGTCGCCCTGTCCTTCGTCCGCAACGCCGACGACGTCAAGGACGTCCACAAGGTGATGGACGAGGAGGGCCGCCGGGTCCCCGTCATCGCCAAGGTGGAGAAGCCGCAGGCCGTCGAGAACATGGCGGACGTCGTCGCCGCCTTCGACGCCGTCATGGTGGCCCGTGGCGACCTCGCGGTGGAGTACCCGCTGGAGAAGGTCCCGATGGTGCAGAAGCGCCTCGTGGAGATGTGCCGCCGCAACGCCAAGCCGGTCATCGTCGCCACCCAGATGATGGAGTCGATGATCACCAACTCGCGCCCCACGCGCGCCGAGGCCTCCGACGTGGCCAACGCGATCCTGGACGGCGCGGACGCGGTCATGCTGTCGGCGGAGTCCTCCGTCGGCGCGTACCCGATCGAGACCGTGAAGACGATGTCGAAGATCGTCGCCGCGGCCGAGGAGGAGCTGCTCTCCAAGGGCCTGCAGCCGCTCGTGCCCGGCAAGAAGCCGCGTACGCAGGGCGGTTCGGTCGCCCGCGCGGCCTGCGAGATCGCGGACTTCCTGAACGGCAAGGCGCTGATCGCCTTCACCCAGTCCGGCGACACCGCGCGCCGCCTCTCGCGCTACCGCACGATCCAGCCGATCCTGGCCTTCACCACGGACGAGAGCACCCGCAACCAGCTCACGCTGAGCTGGGGCGTGGAGTCCTTCCTCGTGCCGTTCGTGGAGACCACGGACGCGATGGTCGACATCGTCGACGCGGAGCTGCTGAAGCTCCAGCGCTACAACGAGGGCGACACCATGGTCATCACGGCCGGCTCGCCCCCCGGCGTCCCCGGCACCACGAACATGGTCCGGGTGCACCACCTGGGCGGCGGGCAGCCCGCCTGACGCTCCCCCGCCCCCGGCATGACGAGGGCCCCCGTCCGGATCGGACGGGGGCCCTCGTCATGTGCGGCTCCCTGACGGGTTCGTGACGGCTTGCCGATCAGCTGGGCTCGATCGTGTTGCGCAGGCCGGGGACGGTGAGCGTGCCGCCGAACTGGCCGGCCTGGATGACCTCGACATCGGTGAAGATCGCGAACGGTACGTCGAGCGGCGGCGGGGTCTCCGGGCTGAAGGTGACCGGGATGAGCCCGAAGAGGTTGCCCTTCAGGCGCTCCGTGTACATGGTCACCGTGCCGTTGGTCATGGTCGACGTCGAGCCCTTGTCGGACCGGACGTGCCCGGTGAAGCCGTCGGAGTGGACGGTGCGCTGGTGCAGGTCCTTGATGTCCACGCCGTCCTTCGCGGTGAACTTCAGGACCTTCTTGATCTTCCCGCTGCCGGTCTTCACCTCGACGATGCCGTGGTACTTGAGGCCCTTCAGCGTGAGCTTCGTGCTGTTCAGGATCCACGGCTCGTCCGGGAGCAGCGGGATGCCCTGCTCCAGCTCCGCCGCCGCCAGCGCCTCCGGGTCGGCCTCGGGGCACGGGAAGCGCGGCTTGGCGCCCTCGGGTATGTCCTCGTCCTTCTTGGCGTCGAGGCCCTTGGCGTCCTCCGGCAGCTCCTCGACCTTGGCGCCGACCTTGTCGGCGGCGTCCTCGATGGCTTCCTTGGTCGTGTCGACCGGGGAGTCGGCCTTGTTCGCCGTGTCCGTCTTCGGAGCCGTCGCGGCCGGCTTCTCGCTCGCCGTGGCGGTCGGCGCCGGCGTGGTCGACGGCGTGGTCGTCGGCGTGCTCGTGGGCGTCGCGTCGGGCCCGTCGAACAGGTCCTTGATCTTGTCGCCGACGCCCAGCGGGTCGAGCGGGTTGACGCTCTTCGTCGCGGTGGGCGTCGGGGCCGGTTCCGGGGCCTGCTGCGTGGTGGCGCGCTGCTCCGTGCCGGCCGTCGCCGACGGGCTGGCCGTCGGCTCGGGCGACTCCTGCTCCTCGGTCGCCTCCGGCTTCGGCGAGGTGGTCGCGCTCGCGCTGGCCGTAGGCTTCGGGCTCTCGGTCGCGGCGGGCTTCGTCGACTCCTCGGTCACCGGCTCGTCCGAGCGGGTCACGCACGGACCGGGCGCGAAGGGAATGTCCTTCTCGTCGGCGAGGGCGAGCTTGGGCGCCATGCCCATACCCATCAGGACGGCGGTCGGCATGGCCGCCAGGGCCATCGCCTTGCCCGCCGGTCCCTGGATCTTGTTCAGCAGAGACTTGCGCGGAGCCGCGTGCCGCGGACCCCTGCCTGCCAGAGTGGCGCCGTCCCCAGCCGTCGCCGACTGCGGCGACTGTGTTTCGTCACCCCGCACTGTTCCTCCCGCCGTTGGCGTCGATCGTCGTTTCGGTCGCCTGCGCACCGGGACCCGCCTGCGGGTCCGGCTCCTCACCGGCGCGCTGCTCCGGGACCGGCAACGGCTCGACGGCGTCGACGCCTTCGTCGCCTTCCGGGCCCAGCGGCGGACCGTCGTACTTGTGCTCGCCCGCAGCGGCCGCGGCCTGCTCCGTCGCCTGCTCCGCGGACTCGTCAGCCGGCACACCGGGGGCCCAGGAGACGGAGAGCCCGCCACCGACGAGGGCGAAAAGGAACCCGATGAAGAAGCCACCGAGGTTGGAGACCGGGATGGAGACGAGCGCCAGCACGATCGCCGCGACGCCCGCGAACACCCGGACGATGGGCTGGAACCACATCGTCAGTCCGAGCGTCACCAGCAGCACGCCGATGATCAGCGCTCCGGCGCCGCCCGTCGTCGCCATGGCGATCGTCATGTTGCCGAGTCGCAGGTCGGCGTACGGGAAGTAGGCGATCGGTACGCCGCCGATCATGGTGAACAGGCCGCCCCAGAAGGGTCGGCTGCCCCGCCAGTCGTGGAAGCGGCGCTCGTTCGGGACTCCGCGGGAAGCAGTGGACTCGGCGCTCATGGAAAAACAGCTCCCTGGAAGCGGTGTTGCTGAGAAGTAGAGAAAGTGGCGCTATGGCCGGGAACGGGCGGGGCCGTACGGAACGAATCGACGACCCTCGCCCGCCGGGCGGTTACTGCCGGGTGCCGCCGAGTGACTACTCGGTGAAGCACTCCTTGGTGCCCTTGTGCAGCTTCAGGCTCAGGTTGCTGAGCTTGAACGTTCCGGCGGTGGTCGCCCACGCCTTCTGCTCCACGTTGGTCAGCTTCGCCGTCTTGGCGCGCTGCGAGAAGCCGTACGGGTTGGCCTGGGTGCCCGGCTGGATGCCCGGGTCCTTCAGGGAGCCCGCGGCCACGCCGATGTCGATGTTGCCGAACTCGGCGTCCGCCTTCAGCGAGGAGACATCGAGGTAGATGTCCTTCGCGTAGACCGGCTTCTCCGGGTTCGTACCGGCGCGCAGCTCCAGCGAGACGTTGCCGATGAACGGAACGTCCGGCGTCACGACGGACTGGCACATGTTGGTGATCCAGGCCTCGGAGAAGCCCGAGACGCCGACCGGCTCCGCGAACGGCTTGCCGTGCAGGTCCTTGCCCGCCGCGACGCTGCCGTACTGGACGAAGTCCTTACCGACAAGGCTGTCGGCCTTCACCTTGAACTCCTGGCCGGAGATGCTGAAGGACGCGGCAAGCGCGCCCTGAGCCAGGCCGACACCGATCGCGGCCGTCGCGGCCACACTCGGCACCATGACAACGGCGAACCGCTTCCATCTGGTCCCGCCACGAACCTGGGACTTCATGAGAATCCTCCTTCTCGGACGTACATCTCCGGATGGGCCCAGGGCCCGTCCTGGGATGGGAGAAGTGCTACGTCCTCGGGAAGGAGCGCCGAACACCGGGCGCGACGCGCGTCCGATTCACCGGCGATCACCCCCGAGCGACAACCACTGGCCACGCCTTGCGCGCAACCTCCTTGGACAGGCCCTGCCGGTGAGAGCAGGAACCCCCCTGTCCACGGCCGGCGCCACTGTCGCCGGCCCGCTCGGTGGGGACCCTCGCCGCGAACCCGGTTGGTTGCCGGGCTGGTGCGGTTTCGGACCGAGCGTCGCCGATCGTGGTCCATTACGAGCCGGGGCACAAGGGGGTTCGTTACTGACTAGTAACGGCTGGATAACCGCGCCACGACGGGGCGATGTCGCCCGGCCACACAGGGTGCCGTCTACGCGCGCCATACATCGGGAGGATGAGGGTGAAAGCCGGACAGAAATCCGGGTTCGATTTACTGCAAGTAACAGCGGCCGCGATTACCAAGTTTTGGTAAAGCGCGGCCGCGTTTTGTCACTGTGTCGCCAAATCGGCGCGATTCCGACCCTCGCGCGCTGACCGCGTGAGGGCCGTGCGCGGGCCTAGAACAGCACCCGCGCGAGGGCCTGACGGGCCGTCGTGACCCGCGGGTCCTCCGGGCCGATGACCTCGAACAGCTCCAGGAGACGCAGTCGCGCCGCGTCCCGGTCCTCGCCGGCCGTACGCCGCACGGCGTCCACGAGCCGACCGAAGGCGTCCTCGACGTGACCGCCCACGAGATCGAGGTCGGCGGCGGCGATCTGCGCGGTGACGTCGGCCGGGTTCTCGGCCGCGTTCTTGCGCACCGCCTGCGGGTCCATGTCCTGCACCCGGGCGAGCAACTCGGCCTGGGCCAGACCCAGCTTGGCCTCCGGGTGGCCGGGGTCGTCGGCGAGCACGTTCTTGTACGCCTGGACGGCGCCGGCCAGGTCACCGGCGTCCAGCGCCGACATGGCCGCCTCGAGCAGCGCGTCGTACGGGCCGGCCGGCACCGGGGCCGCGGCGGCCTCACCGGCGGCCTCGGCGTCCGGGTCCACGACGATGCCCGTGAGGCCGAAGCGCTCCTCGCCGACCTGGATCAGCTGGTCCAGGGTCTGCCGGATCTGGGCCTCGGGCGCCGCACCCTGGAAGAGCGGCAGCGCCTGACCGGCGACCACCGCGAAAACGGCCGGAATTCCCTGGATGCCGAACTGCTGCATCAGCATCTGGTTGGCGTCGACGTCGACCTTCGCGAGCAGGAAGCGACCGTTGTACTCGACGGCCAGCCGCTCCAGGAGGGGGCCGAGCTGCTTGCACGGCTCGCACCACTCGGCCCAGAAGTCGATGACGACCGGAACCTCGGCCGAGCGCTGCAGGACATCGCGCTCGAAGCCGGCCTCGTCGACATCGATCACCAGGGCAGAGGGGGAGACGGCCGCCGCGCCACCCTGCCGGGCGGCCTCGGCACGCGCCTGCTCCGCTTTCGCCTTGGCCTCTCCGGCCGCCTTCACCGCGGCGAGGTCGACGACGCCGCTCATGGACATGTTTCTGGGCTGCATGAGTACATCCTCCCCCTTCCGCGCACGTAACCGGTACGTCATGGCTGAACCGTGCACCGAAGTGCACGGTTCGTATTCTGTTGCGCCGGGTCCCCACCTGGCGCGTGTGGTTGTCGCTGGGGCCTATCAAGCCTTTCGCTACGAGTCGTAGCGTAACTCCCACACCCGGTCCGCGGACAGATCCGTCCGGTGAACTGGCTCACATCACCGGCCTCTGGCGCAATACCTACCGGCGGGTATGGTCGATCCCCATGTGTAGCCGCACCAGTTCCCGCAGCCGTACCGGACGCCCCCGAAGTGTCGAGGCCGATGCCGCGATCCTCGAGGCGACCCGTGCCGCCCTGGTCGAACTGGGCTGGTCCAAGCTGACGATGGGCGATGTGGCCGGCCGGGCCGGGGTCGCCAAGACGACCCTCTACCGGCGCTGGGCGAGCAAGAACGAGCTGGTCGTGGACGCCGTCGCCGTCCTCTTCGACGAACTCGAACTCCCCGACCTGGGCTCCCTCCAGGCCGACATCGAGCATGTGGTGCTGCAGTTCGCCGCGCTGCTCCAGCGGCCGGAGACCAAGACGGCCCTGATGGCGGTGGTGGCGGAGTCCACCCGCGACGAACCGCTGCGCGAGCGCATCCGCAGTTCCATCGTCGACCGGCAGAAGCGGCTGGTTCTCGAGGGTCGCCAGCGCGCCCAGAACCGCGGCGAACTGCCCGCCGACCGGGATCCGGTGTCGATCGACGACACCGACGACCTGATCTTCGACGTGATCGCGGGCGCGGTGGTCCACCGGGCGCTGGTGAGCGCGGAACCCGTCGACGAGGCATGGGTCCAGCGCTTCACCGCCCTGCTGCTCGGCGGACTCGGCGCGGCGGCGGCGCGGGGCTGAAATTCCCTGTCCGGCACGGATCCCGAAAGCTAGGGTCACGCCGTGACGACGACCTTGAACAGCGCCGTGCGCGCGCTTCTGGACGACATCAACCCGGCGATCCTGGGCACCGTCCACCCCGACGGCTCTCCGCAGACCTCGGTGGTCTGGGTGGCGAGGGACGGTGACGAGCTGCTGATCTCCACCCAGGACGGCCGCCGCAAGGTGCTCAACGTCCGGGCCGATCCCCGGGTCAGCCTCACGGTGTACGACCGCCGGGACCCGCTGCGGTACGCCGAGATACGGGGGACGGCCGCGGTCACCGAGGACGCGGGCCGCGCGCTCGCGGTCGCGCTCGCGGAGCAGTACGAGGGGCCGGGCGCCGGTCAGGAGTACCTCGAGCTGCCGCCGGAGGAGGTGCGGGTGGCCATCCGCATCACGCCGTCGAAGGTGCTCGGCACGGCCGCGAAGGAGTGACCGACGGGGGCGGTACCGGACCTCCGGTACCGCCCCCGTCGTCAACTCGCCGTACCGGCTAGAAGCCGGGGGGCTCCGTGTAAATGCCCCACTCCTCGCGGAGCACGTCGCAGATCTCGCCGAGCGTGGCCTCCGCGCGGACCGCGTCGAGCATCGGGCCGATCATGTTCGAGCCGTCCCGGGCCGCCGCCAGCATCGCGTCGAGGGCGGCGCGGACCTGGGCGTCGTCGCGGCGGGCCTTGCGCTCGCCGAGGACCCGGACCTGCTCCCACTCGACCTCGTGGCTGACCCGCAGGATCTCCAGGTCGCCGGTGACCGAGCCGTGGTGCACGTTGACGCCGACGACCCGCTTGTCGCCCTTCTCCAGGGACTGCTGGTACTGGAAGGCGGACTCGGCGATCTCGCCGGTGAACCAGCCGTCCTCGATGCCGCGCAGGATGCCCGAGGTGATCGGACCGATCGGGTGCTGACCGTCCGGGTGGGCCCGGCGGCCGCGCTCCTTGATCTGGTCGAAGATCTTCTCGGCGTCGGCCTCGATGCGGTCGGTGAGCTGCTCCACGTACCAGGAACCACCGAGCGGGTCGGCCACGTTGGCCACGCCCGTCTCCTCCATCAGCACCTGCTGCGTGCGCAGCGCGATCTCGGCGGCCTGCTCGCTGGGGAGCGCGAGGGTCTCGTCGAGGGCGTTGGTGTGCAGCGAGTTGGTGCCGCCGAGCACCGCGGAGAGCGCCTCCACGGCGGTCCGTACGACGTTGTTGTACGGCTGCTGGGCGGTGAGGGAGACGCCGGCGGTCTGGGTGTGGAAGCGCAGCCACTGGGCCTTGTCGGTCTTCGCCCCGTAGACCTCCTTCATCCAGCGCGCCCAGATCCGGCGGGCGGCGCGGAACTTGGCGATCTCCTCGAAGAAGTCGAGGTGCGCGTCGAAGAAGAAGGAGAGGCCGGGCGCGAAGACGTCGACGTCCAGGCCGCGGGAGAGACCGAGCTCCACGTAGCCGAAGCCGTCGGCGAGGGTGTACGCGAGCTCTTGCGCGGCCGTCGCCCCGGCCTCGCGGATGTGGTAGCCGGAGACGGAGAGCGGCTTGTACGCGGGGATGCCCTGCGCGCAGTGCTCCATGAGGTCGCCGATGAGGCGCAGATGCGGCTCGGGCTGGAAGAGCCACTCCTTCTGCGCGATGTACTCCTTGAAGATGTCGGTCTGGAGCGTGCCGTTGAGGACGCCCGGGTCGACACCCTGGCGCTCGGCGGCGACCAGGTACATGCAGAAGACGGGCACGGCGGGCCCGGAGATGGTCATCGAGGTGGTGACGTCGCCGAGCGGGATGTCCTTGAAGAGGACCTCCATGTCGGCGGCGGAGTCGATGGCGACACCGCAGTGGCCGACCTCGCCGAGCGAGCGCGGGTCGTCGGAGTCGCGGCCCATGAGGGTGGGCATGTCGAAGGCGACCGAGAGCCCGCCGCCGCCGGCGGCCAGGATCATCTTGTAGCGCTCGTTGGTCTGCTCGGCGTTGCCGAAGCCGGCGAACTGGCGGATGGTCCAGGTCCGGCCGCGGTAGCCGGTCGCGTGCAGGCCACGGGTGAAGGGGTACTCCCCGGGCCAGCCGATGCGCTCGAAGCCCTCGTAGCTGTCCCCGGGCCGGGGCCCGTAGACCGGGTCCACGGGGTCGCCGGAGAGCGTGGTGAAGTCCGCGTCCCGCTTGCGGGCCTTGTCGTAACGGGCCTGCCAGCGGCGGCGGCCTTCTTCGATGGCGTCAGCGTCCATGCTTCAAATTTACTAGGACGTCCTAGTAAATGTCGATGGCAAACCTCCGTGCGAATCCGCACGGAGGTTCGGGTTCCGCGTGCCTACGCCTCGGCCGGGGCGGGCTGCGCGCCGCTGACCAGCGGCTGGACCTCGCGGACGATCTTGCGCTCGACGAAGAAGGCGGCGAACGGAATCGTCCCGGACAGCAGCACCCACAGGAGCTTGCCGAACGGCCACTTCGCCTTGGAGCCCAGGTCGAAGGCGAAGATCAGGTAGATGATGTAGAGGACGCCGTGGGCCTGGGAGACCGCGAAGGTCACGTCCTCGCCCATGTCGAACCCGTACTTGAAGACCATGCAGGTGCACAGCACGAGCAGCATGACGGCGGTCACGTACGCCATGACGCGGTAACGGGTCAGCACGCTGGATTTCATGCCGTCGAGCGTAACGGCACGTTCCGGGCGATCTTCGCCCGGCCCCGCCCCGAGCGTCAGGACTCCTCGAAGTCCGACGCCGCGACCCGCAGGGGCCGCAGCATCGCGAAGATCTCCGCGCACTCCTCGGCGTCGTAGACCCCGAGCCCGAAGTCCATCGCCATCAGGTCACGGGTGGCCGCCTCGACGACCTCGCGGCCCTTCTCGGTGATGGAGGCGAGCGTTCCGCGCCCGTCGTTGGGGTTGGGCCGCTTGTCGACCAGGCCCGACTTCACGAGCCGGTCCACCGTGTTCGTCACGGACGTGGGGTGGACCATCAGCCGTTCGCCGATCTTGGACATCGGCAGCTCACCGGCCTTGGAGAAGGTGAGCAGCACCAGCGCCTCGTAGCGCGCGAAGGTCAGCCCGTACGGCTTGACCACGGCGTCGACCTCCGCGAGGAGGATCTGGTGCGCCCGCATGATCGAGGTGATCGCGGCCATCGAGGGGACGGGCCCCCAGCGTTTCTGCCAGAGCTCGTCGGCGCGGGCGATGGGGTCGAACGGGAGACTGAGCGGCTTCGGCACGCGTCGACCTTACCCACTGGTCACATGCCGGTCAGCCCCGTCTCGTACTTCGGTCCCCTTCCGTGGCACGGACTTCGGCGAGAAGCGCCAGGACGCAGACGGTCCCCAGCACGCCCGCGCCGACGACCACCACGTGGACGGGGAGGAACTCGGCGGCGAGACCGGCCCCGGCCATGCCGACGCCCTGGATCGTCATCATGCCCGCGCTCATCAGGGTCATGGCCCGGCCCCGCTGTTCCTCCGGGACCGCGGCGACGAACCAGGCGTCGAGGCCGAGGGTGTACGCGCCGGTGACACCGGCCAGGACGAGGGCGACGGCGGCGAGGGCGATGCCGGGCCGGACGGCGTAGAGGAGGAAGGGCAGCAGCCCCACCGCCACCAGCGGGAAGACGATCCGCTCGCGGACCCGGGCACTGAGGGCGGAGCCGGCGAAGAGCTCGCCCGCGATGAGTCCGACGGGCATCGCGCACATGAGCAGGCCCACGGCGGCGGTGGAGGCGCCGAGCTCGCGGACGTAGGGGGTGGCGAGGGCCTCGGGGGTGACGACGAAGAGGGGCGGCACCCAGAACATCAGCATCAGCGCGCGGACGCGGCGGTCGCGCAGCACGCCCCAGGTCCCGCCGAGCCCCCGGCGCTCGCCGGCCGCGGTCGCCCGGGCCGGGCGGTGGGCCGTGCCGAAGCGCAGCAGCAGCGCGGAGGCGAGGAAGGTGGCGACGGTGATCGCGATGGCGCCGCGCGGCGGCACGACGGTGAGGAGCACACCGCCGACGCCGAAACCGGCGAGCAGGGCGCTCTGCGAGACGATCCGGAGGAGGGAGCGGCCGAGCACGAAGAGGTCGCCCTCGCCGAGGATGTCGGCGAGGGTCGCCATCCGGGTCCCGTTGAAGACGGGCGCGACGGCGGCGACGGCGCAGCGCAGCACGAGCAGCCCGGCGACCGGGGTCACGGGCGCGACCATGAGGGCGACGCAGCCGGCGCAGACGAGATCGCAGACGACGAGCACCCGCCGGGCCGGGTACCGGTCGGCGACGCCGCCGAGCAGCGTGCCGCCGAGCAGATAGGGCAGGAGACCCAGGGCGAAGGTGAGGGAGGAGAGGAGCGGCGAGCCGGTGAGGTCGTAGACGAGCACGGTCAGCGCGATCTCGCTGACGATGACCCCGAGCAGCGAGAGCAGATGCGCGACGAACACGGTCCTGAACTCCCGGACCCCGAAGACGGCCCGATACCCGGGCCCCCGCCCGGGGTCCCCCCCGGGACCGGTCGGCGGCGCGGCGGCGGGCTCGGGCTCCGGGGGCGTGGGTCTTGTGCGGTCTTCGGTGTGCTCGATCGACATGGGGCAAGCCTCGCCCCGGCCCGAGCCCAGCCCTAGACTTTCGGCTCCAGCCGAATCTTTCCGGGAGGGGCCGTGCCCTGCCCCGACTCTTTCCGGGAGGAACCATGCCCTACCACCTCCACTTCGGCGAGGCCGACCCTCTCCGGATCCGGTTCGCGCTCTCGCCGCTCTGGGAGACGCACTCCGCCGTGCGGGTGCTCGCGCGGCCCCGGCAGCAGGGCTATCACCTGCCCTGGCTGCGGCGGATCCGCGGCGCCGCCGAGGGGATCGATCTCGGGCCGCTGCAGCTGCTGATGCCCCTGCACGGGCACAGCCCGGACTTCCTCTATCCGCCGCCCCTCGGGCCCGCCGCCTCCTTCGAGGAGGAGATCGCGGCCATGCGCGCGACCGATCCGGCCCTCACCCTGGACGACTTCGCGCGGGCGCTCGACGACACCCCCGGCGCCGCGGCGACCGACGAGGGACGGCGAATGCTCGCCGACCCCGCGGGCACCGTCCAGCGGCTCGCCGATCTGCTGGAGGAGGCGTGGGAAGCCCTGATCGCGCCCGAGTGGCCCCGGCTGCGGGCCCTGCTCGAGGCCGATGTCGCCTACCACTCCCGCCGGCTCGCCGACGGCGGCCTGGAGCGCCTGCTCGGCGAGTTGCACCCGAGCTTCGCGTGGGCCGCCGACAGCGCCACCCTCACCGTCGCCTACCGCGGTGAGCACGTCCGCGCGCTGGACGGGCAGGGCCTCGTCCTCATGCCGTCCGTCTTCACCTGGCCGGACGTGGTGAGCGGCTTCGATCCGCCCTGGCAGCCGACCGTCGTCTACCCGGCGCGCGGGATCGGCGGGCTGTGGACCGAGGCCCGGGAGCGGACGCCGGACGCGCTCGCCCGGCTCCTCGGCCGGGCCCGCGCGGACGTGCTGTGCGCGCTGGACGAGCCGGCCGGCACGAGCGCGCTCGCGCACCGGCTCGGTCTCGCCCCCTCCTCCGTGTCGGCGCATCTGTCCGTCCTGAAGCAGGCCGGGCTGCTGACCTCCCGCCGGTACGGCCACCAGGTCCTCTACGAGCGCACCCCGATCGGCATCGCGCTGGCCGCGGACACGGTGTCGCACCCCTCCCCCGACTGACCGTCATGTCACGACGACGCCCGCCCGGCCGGTGACGGGCAGGGCCGTTCGCGGGGCGGGCACGACGAAGCCCCCGGGCCGTCGGGCCGGGGGCTTCGTGCGGGTTCGGCGGCTCAGCCCGCCAGGTGGCGCTCCACCGTGGCGACCTTCGAGGTCAGCCCGTCGGTCACGCCGGGCCGGACATCGGCCTTGAGCACGAGCGAGACGCGTGGCGCCCGCGCCTCCACGGCGGCGACGGCGCGCCTGACGACGTCCATCACCTCGTCCCAGTCCCCCTCGATCGAGGTGAACATCGCGTCGGTACGGTTCGGCAGCCCCGACTCCCGTACGACCCGGACGGCGTCGGCGACGTACTCCCCGACCTCCTCGCCGACACCGAGCGGGGTGACGGAGAAGGCGACGATCATGCGTTCACCGTGCCCTCGCGGCGGGCGCGGGAGGCGATGACGGCGTCCTCTGCCTCGCGCTTGAGCTTGCGCTCGGCGAAGAAGCCGCCGAAGGGCAGCACGGAGAGCACGAAGTAGAGCGCCGCCGTCTTGAAGTTCCACTTGGTGCGGTTCCAGGCGTCGAGCCAGAAGAGCACGTAGAGGATGAAGAGGATGCCGTGGACCGCTCCCATGACCGGCACCGCGTTGAAGTCGGTCGTGCGCTTGAGCACCGAGCAGACCAGCAGCAGCAGGAAGGACACGGCCTCGGGGGCGGAGACGAGCCGGAGTCGCTGGAGGGAGGAGGCGGTCTTGATGTCCACGGGGTCACCTTCGGTGGGAGGGGGCAGGTGATCTTGTGAATGGATGCACAAGCGTCGGTCCATTGTGGCACCCGACTTTGCTGTCCCTTTGTCCGGGGGCCCCGTAACCTCGCTCCGTGGCAACGTTCCGACTCCAAGGCAGCAAAGTGCTCGCCGTCGACATGACCGGTGACGCCGTGAAGGCGAAGAACGGCTCGATGGTCGCGTACGACGGCCAGATGGCCTTCAAGAAGATGTCCGGCGGCGGTGAGGGCCTGCGCGGCATGGTCACCCGCCGGCTCACCGGCGAGCAGATGGAGGTGATGGAGGTGAAGGGCCAGGGGACCTGCTGGTTCGCCGACCGCGCCTCCGAGATCAACCTCGTCTCCCTGCACGGTGACAAGCTCTACGTCGAGGCGAGCAATCTGCTCTGCACCGACGCGGGGCTGCGCACCGGCACGAGCTTCACCGGGCTGCGCGGCGGAGCGACCGGCAACGGTCTCTTCACGACGACGGTCGAGGGCACCGGCCAGGCGGCGATCATGTCCGACGGCCCGGCCGTGGTGCTGCGCGTGTCCCCGCAGTACCCGCTCTCCGTCGACCCCGGCGCGTACATCGCCCATCAGGGCAACCTCCAGCAGAGCTTCCAGTCCGGTGTGACCTTCCGCACGTTCCTGGGTGAAGGCGGCGGCGAGGCGTTCCAGATCCGCTTCGAGGGCGACGGGTTGGTCTACGTGCAACCGAGCGAGCGCAACACGATCGGGGGTGACGTCTGATGCCGTTCCGCGAGATCAACTCAAAGATGGTCGAGGCCCAGGTGGTGCCCGGGCAGCGCATGTTCAGCCAGCGTGGCGCGATGCTCGCCTATCGCGGCGACGTCACTTTCACGCCGAACATCGCCGGCGGCCAGGGCGGTGTGATGTCGATGATCGGCCGCCGCGTGGCGGGCGAGGCGACTCCGCTGATGACCGTCGAGGGCAACGGCACGGTGATGTTCGGGCACGGTGGTCACCACATCCAGGTGATCCAGCTGACCGGCGACACCCTCTACGTCGAGGCCGACCGCCTCCTCGCCTTCGACGGCACGCTGGAGCAGGGCACGATGTTCATGGGCTCCCAGGGCGGGGTCATGGGCATGGTGCGCGGCCAGGTGACGGGCCAGGGGCTCTTCACGACGACGCTCAAGGGCCACGGCGCGGTCGCGGTCATGGCCCACGGCGGGGTGATCGAGCTGCCGATCACCCCGGGACGCGCGGTCCATGTGGACCCGCAGGCGTACGTCGCCCATCACGGCGACGTACGGAACAAGCTCTCCACCGCGCTGGGCTGGCGCGACATGGTGGGGCGCGGCTCGGGCGAGGCGTTCCAGCTGGAGCTGAGCGGCAGCGGCGCGGTGTACGTACAGGCCTCGGAGGAGAAGCTGTGACCGGTCCGGTGGTCCTCGACCCGATGACTCTGCCGTCGGACGACAACGTCAATCCGTACACCTTCTGCGTGGAGCTCAAGGGCTCCCAGTGGTTCCTGCAGAAGGGCAAGATGATCGCCTACTACGGGCGGATCGACTTCAACGGCATCGGACACGGGCGTCTCGACCGCCTGGTCCGTACGTCCTTCCACTCGCCGCTGCACGCGAGCGACTGGGTGGTGGCGGAGGGCAGCGGCAAGATGCTGCTCGCCGACCGGGCCTTCGACGTGAACTCGTTCGACCTGGACGAGGGCAATCTGACGATCCGTTCAGGCAACCTGCTGGCGTACCAGCCGACGCTGGCGCTGAAGCAGTCGATCGTGCCGGGCTTCGTGACGCTCATCGGCACGGGGAAGTTCGTGGCGGCCTCGAACGGGCCGGTGGTCTTCATGGAGCCGCCCCTGCGGGTGGACCCGCAGGCGCTGGTGGGCTGGGCGGACTGCCCGTCGCCGTGCCACCACTACGACCACGGCTACCTGACCGGCGTGATGGGCGGCGTACGGGCGCTGACGGGGATCGGGGGCACCTCGGGCGAGGAGCACCAGTTCGAGTTCGTGGGCGCGGGTACGGTGCTGCTCCAGTCGACGGAGCTGCTGATGGCCGAGCGGGCCATCGGTGAGACGCCGTCGCAGCCGGGGGTGCCGGGCGGTCATGGACCGGTCGGTTCCGGCCACGGCCAGGGCGGATCCGTACCGCGCCTTCCCGGACAGCTCGGGGACCTCCAGCGTCGCTTCGGGCTGTAGCCGGTAGTCTGCGGAGTGTGACGTCATCGAACGGCGTCGAACGCCGTCGAATGTCCGCACCCGTACACCGGGGTCCTGGGTGCCCGGCGTCACACCCCCTCATTTCGTCCAGCATTCAACTTCTTAGGTAGAATCCATATATGGAGACCGAGACGGCCACCCCCTGGCTCACCGACGCCGAGCAGTGTGCGTGGCGCACGTACCTGGACGTCAACAGGATGCTGACGTACCAGCTGGAGAAGGATCTCCAGCCCTTCGGCCTGACCATGAACGACTACGAGATTCTGGTGAATCTGTCGGAGTCGGCGGCGCGACGGCTGCGTATGAGCGACCTCGCGACGGCGACACTGCAGTCCAAGAGCCGGCTCTCGCACCAGATCACGCGCATGGAGAACGCGGGGCTCGTGCGCCGCGAGAACTGCGAGTCCGACCGCCGGGGCCTGTACGCGGTCCTGACCGACCACGGCATGGACACGATGCGCAAGGTGGCACCGCACCACGTGGAATCGGTGCGCCGCCACTTCATCGACCAGCTCAGCTCCGACTCGCTGGGCGACCTCCACGAGTCCCTGAAGCCGGTGGCGGAACAGCTACGCGGCCGCCGAGGCAAGCCGTAGACGAAGAAGGCCCGGTGCGCGGATGCGCACCGGGCCTTCTTCGTGTCCGTCAGTTGCCCGTCAGGCTCGCGATCAGCTCGTCGGAGGCCGCGTACGGGTCCAGCTCGCCCGCCACGATCCGCTCCGCCAGGGCGTCCAGGCGGCGGTCGCCGTGCAGGTCGCCGATGCGCTCCCGCAGCGCCGTGACCGCGATCGTCTCGACCTCGCGCGCCGAGCGCGAGCGGCGGCGCTCCGCCAGGACCCCGTGCTCCTCCATCCACGCGCGGTGCTTCTCGAGCGCCTCGACGACCTCGTCGATGCCCTCGCCGCGCGCCGCGACCGTCTTCACGATCGGCGGCCGCCAGTCGCCCGGCCCGCGCGCCTCGCCCAGGCCCAGCATGTGGTTCAGCTCGCGGGCCGTCGCGTCCGCGCCGTCCCGGTCCGCCTTGTTCACCACGTACACGTCGCCGATCTCCAGGATGCCCGCCTTCGCGGCCTGGATCCCGTCGCCCATGCCCGGCGCGAGGAGCACCACCGAGGTGTCGGCCTGGGAGGCGATCTCCACCTCCGACTGCCCGACGCCCACCGTCTCCACGAGGATCACGTCGCAGCCCGCCGCGTCCAGGACGCGGATCGCCTGCGGGGCCGCCCAGGCGAGCCCGCCCAGGTGGCCACGGGTCGCCATCGAGCGGATGTAGACGCCCGGGTCCGAGGCGTGCTCCGACATCCGGACCCGGTCGCCGAGCAGCGCTCCCCCGCTGAAGGGGGACGAGGGGTCGACGGCCAGGACGCCGACCCGCTTCCCGGCCCGCCGGTACGCCGCCACCAGCGCCGACGTCGACGTGGACTTGCCCACGCCGGGCGAGCCCGTCAGGCCCACCACGTACGCACCGCCGGTCAGCGGCGCCAGCGCCGCCATCACCTCGCGCAGCTGCGGGGACGCCCCCTCCACGAGTGAGATCAGCCGGGCCACGGCGCGCGGCCGGCCCTCCCGTGCCTGGGCGACCAGTTCGGGGACGTCCACCATGTTCAACCGCTCCTTGGTTCCGGTGCTACTTGCCGGGTACGCGAACGATCAGAGCGTCACCCTGACCGCCGCCGCCGCACAGCGCCGCCGCGCCGACGCCGCCGCCGCGACGCTTGAGCTCCAGGGCCAGGTGCAGCACCACACGGGCGCCGGACATGCCGATCGGGTGGCCCAGCGCGATCGCGCCACCGTTGACGTTCACCTTTTCCGGGGTCACGCCGAGGTCCTTCATTGACTGGACGGCGACGGCCGCGAAGGCCTCGTTGATCTCGATGAGGTCGAGGTCCTCGACGCCCAGGCCCTCCTTCTTGAGGGCGTGCTGGATCGCGTTGGACGGCTGCGACTGCAGCGAGTTGTCCGGCCCCGCCACGTTGCCGTGGGCGCCGATCTCGGCGATCCACTCCAGGCCCAGCTCCTCGGCCTTCGCCTTGCTCATCACGACCACGGCGGCGGCGCCGTCCGAGATCTGCGAGGAGGTGCCGGCGGTGATGGTGCCGTCCTTGGCGAAGGCCGGGCGCAGCTTGCCGAGCGACTCGGCGGTCGTCTCGCCGCGGATGCCCTCGTCCTTGGAGAAGACGACCGGCTCGCCCTTGCGCTGCGGGATCTCGACCGGGGTGATCTCGGCCTCGAAGATGCCGTTCTTCTGGGCGGCGGCGGCGCGCTGGTGCGACAGCGCGGCGATCTCGTCCTGCTCGGGACGGGCGATGCCGAGGCGGGTGTTGTGCTTCTCGGTGGACTCGCCCATCGCGATGTTCTCGAAGGCGTCGGTCAGACCGTCGTACGCCATGGCGTCGAGCATCTCGATCGCGCCGTACTTGTAGCCCTCACGGGACTTCGGCAGCAGGTGCGGGGCGTTGGTCATCGACTCCTGGCCGCCGGCGACGACCACGTCGAACTCACCCGCGCGGATGAGCTGGTCGGCGAGCGCGATGGCGTCGAGGCCGGACAGACACACCTTGTTGATGGTGAGGGCCGGGACGTTCATCGGGATGCCGGCCTTGACGGCGGCCTGGCGGGCGGGGATCTGGCCGGCGCCCGCCTGGAGCACCTGGCCCATGATCACGTACTGCACCTGGTCGCCGCCGATGCCGGCCCGGTCGAGCGCGGCCTTGATGGCGAAGCCGCCCAGCTCCGCGCCGGAGAAGGACTTGAGGGAACCGAGCAGCCGCCCCATGGGCGTGCGGGCGCCCGAGACGATCACTGAGGTGGTACCGGTCGTTCCAGACATGAGGCACAGCCCCTTGGGATGAGGAGTGAACGAGGGTTTACCGCCAATGTACTGAGCGGTGCCGCACGCGGTCACCGGCCAGCCGGTGTGATCGCGCGCACGTTGCGTAACCATGCCCGGAGCGCTGCACTGGAGAAATGCTGACGCGAATCGACCACATCGGGATCGCCTGTTTCGACCTCGACAAGACCGTCGAGTTCTACCGTGCGACCTACGGTTTCGAGGTGTTCCACTCCGAGGTGAACGAGGAGCAGGGCGTCCGCGAGGCCATGCTCAAGATCAACGACACCTCCGACGGTGGCGCCTCCTACCTCCAGCTCCTTGAGCCCACCCGCGAGGACTCCGCGGTGGGCAAGTGGCTGGCCAAGAACGGCGAAGGGGTGCACCACATCGCCTTCGGCACCGCCGATGTCGACGGAGACTCCGCGGACATCCGCTCCAAGGGCGTCCGGGTCCTCTACGACGAGCCGAGGATCGGCTCCATGGGCTCCCGTATCACCTTCCTTCACCCCAAGGACTGCCACGGCGTACTGACCGAACTGGTCACGTCGGCAAGCCCTTCCGACGACCACTCCTCAACGGAGCACTGACCTCCGGATTCCTGGCCCGGTAGAGTGGGCGGCTCCGGGCCGGGGCCGGTCGGTGCCGCATGCCATGCGGCGTCGAAGTCGGGGTATCCGATCTGCCACGATTCCCCGGGGGGCCGTTCTCCGGGGAACGGTGCTCGTTGGAGTGTTGCGACCAGGGGACGGATGGGACCGCGCAGTGCGGGGCTACGAACGCCAGGAGAGCCACCGAGCTGAAGACGACCATCTTTCGCGGTTCGAAGCCGAGATGGACCGGCTGAAGACCGAGCGGGAGAAGGCCGTCCAGCACGCCGAGGACCTCGGTTACCAGGTCGAGGTCTTGCGCGCCAAGCTCCACGAGGCGCGCCGGACCATCGCATCCCGCCCCGCGTACGACAGCGCGGACATCGGCTACCAGGCCGAGCAGCTGCTGCGGAACGCGCAGATCCAGGCCGACCAGCTGCGCCAGGACGCCGAGCGCGAGCTGCGCGAGGCCCGCGCCCAGACCCAGCGCATCCTGCAGGAGCACGCCGAGCACCAGGCCCGGCTCCAGGCCGAGCTGCACGCCGAGGCCGTCCAGCGCCGGCAGCGTCTCGACCAGGAGCTGGCGGAGCGCCGCCAGACCGTCGAGGCGCACGTCAACGAGAACGTCGCCTGGGCCGAGCAGCTGCGCGCCCGTACGGAGTCCCAGGCCCGCCGTCTGATGGAGGAGTCCCGCGCCGAGGCCGAGCAGTCGCTCGCCGCCGCGCGCGCCGAGGCCACCCGGCTCGCCGAGGACACCCGTCAGCGGGTCGGCTCGGAGGCGGAGGCGGCCCGTGCCGAGGCCGAAGCGATTCTGCTGCGCGCCCGCAAGGACGCCGAGCGGCTCCTGAACGCCGCGTCCACGCAGGCGCAGGAGGCCACCAGCCACGCCGAGCAGCTGCGTTCCTCCACCACCGCCGAGACCGAGCAGGCCCGTCAGCAGGCCACCGAGCTGTCCCGCGCTGCCGAGCAGCGGCTGCAGCAGGCCGAGGACCGGCTGCGCGAGGCCCGGGCGGAGGCCGAGAAGGCGCTGACCGAGGCCAAGGAGGCGGCCGCCAAGCAGCTGTCCTCCGCGGAGTCCGTCAACGAGCAGCGCACCCGTACCGCCAAGGCGGAGATCGCCCGGCTCGTCGGCGAGGCCACCAAGGAGGCCGAGACCCTCAAGGCGGAGGCCGAGGAGAAGCTCCGCGAGGCGACCGCCGAGGCGGAGAAGCTCGTCTCGGAGGCATCCGACAAGGCCCGTACGGTCGCGGCCGAGGACTCCGCCGCCGCGCTGGCCAAGGCGGCCCGTACCGCCGAGGAGGTCCTCACCAAGGCGTCCGAGGACGCCCAGGCGACCACCCGCAAGGCTGCCGAGGAGGCCGAGCGCATCCGCCGCGAGGCCGAGGCGGAGGCGGACAGGCTGCGCAACCGGGCCGAGGAGCAGGCCGACGAGCTGCTCGGCTCGGCGAAGGACGACACCAAGGAGTACCGCGCCAAGACCGTCGAGCTGCAGGAGGAGGCGCGCCGGCTGCGCGGCGAGGCCGAGGGGCTGCGGGCCGAGGCGATCGCCGAGGGCGAGAAGATCCGCGGCGAGGCGCGGCGCGAGGCCGTCCAGCAGATCGAGGAGGCGGCCAGGACCGCCGAGGAACTGCTGACCAAGGCCCGTACCGACGCCGACGAGCTGCGCGCGAGCGCGGGCGCCGAGGGCGAGCGGGTCCGCTCCGAGGCGATGGAGCGCGCCCAGACGCTGCGCACCCAGGCCGAGGAGACCCTGGAGCGCACCCGCGCCGAGGCCGAGCGGATGCGCGCGGAGGCCGAGGAGCAGGCCGAGGCGGTGAAGGAGGCCGCCGAGCGGGAGGCGGCCACGCTGCGCGAGGACGCCGAGCGGGCCGCCGCGGCCCGGCACGCGGAGGCGGCCGAGGAGCTGACCCGGCTGCACACCGAGGCCGAGTCGCGGGTCGAGAACGCCGAGCGGCAGCTCACCGACGCCCGCGGCGAGAGCGAGCGCATCCGGCGCGAGGCCGCCGAGGAGACCGAGCGGCTCCGCACGGAGGCCGCCGAGCGGATCCGTACGCTCCAGGCGCAGGCCGAGCAGGAGGCCGAACGACTGCGCACGGAGGCCGCGTCGGACGCGTCCACCGCGCGCGCCGAGGCCGAGGCCGTGGCCGTACGGCTCCGCACGGAGGCGTCGACGGAGGCCGAGCGGCTGAAGTCGGAGGCGCAGGAGACCGCGGACCGGGTGCGCGCCGAGGCCGCGGCCGCCGCCGAGCGGGTCGCCACCGAGGCCGCCGAGGCGCTGGCCGCCGCGCAGGAGGAGGCCAACCGGCGCCGCCGGGAGGCCGAGGAGACGCTGGAGTCGGCCCGTTCCGAGGCCGGCCGCGAGCGCGAGCACGCCCGCGAGCAGTCCGAGGAGCTTCTCGCCTCCGCCCGCAAGCGGGTGGAGGAGGCGCAGACCGAGGCGCACCGTCTGGTCGAGGAGGCGGACCGGCGGGCCACGGAGATGGTGTCCGCGGCCGAGCAGACCGCGCAGGAGGTACGCGACTCGGTCGCGGGTCTGCGCGAGCAGGCCGAGGAGGAGATCACCGGCCTGCGCAGCGCCGCCGAGCACGCGGCGGAGCGCACCACGACCGAGGCGCAGGAGGAGGCGGACCGGGTCCGCGCCGACGCGTACGAGGAGCGGGAGCGGGCCACCGAGGACGCCAACCGCATCCGGACGCGCGCCCAGGAGGACTCCGAGGCCGCGAAGGCGCTGGCCGAGCGGACGGTCGCGGATGCGATCGCCGAGTCGGAGAAGCTGCGCGGCGACACCGCCGAGTACGCCCAGCGGGTACGGACGGAGGCGACGGACGCGCTGGCCGCCGCCGAGCAGGACGCGGCCCGCACCCGCGCGGACGCCCGCGAGGACGCCAACCGCATCCGCTCCGAGGCGGCGGCGGAGGCCGAGCGGCTGACCGCCGAGGCCGAGGAGCTGGTCACGGTCGCCCGCACGGAGGGCGAGCAGATCCTCGACGAGGCCCGCCAGGCGGCCGACAAGCGGCGCGCGGACGCCGCCGAGCAGGCGGACACGCTGATCGGCGAGGCCACGAACGAGGCCGAGCGGCTGACGACCGAGGCGGAGTCGCTGCGGGCGGAGGCCGAGCAGCTGAAGACGGACGGCGAGGCGCACGCCCAGGCGCTGCGGGTCGCCGCCCTCGCGGACGGCGACCAGGTCCTGGACGAGGCCCGCAAGGCCGCCGACAAGCGGCGCGCGGACGCCGCCGAGCAGGCCGACGCGCTCATCGCGGAGGCCACGGGCGAGGCCGAGCGGATCACCACCGAGGCGGCCGAACTCCTGGAGTCGACCGAGCAGGACGCGCTGCGGCTGCGGACCGAGGCCGAGCAGGTCAAGGCGGACGGCGAGGCAGAGGCGGAGGCACTGCGGGCCGCCGCGCGGGCGGACGGCGAGCAGGTCCTCGACGAGGCCCGCAAGGCCGCCGACAAGCGGCGCGCCGACGCGGCCGAGCAGGCCGACGCGCTCATCGCGGAGGCCAACGGCGAGGCCGAGCGGATCGCGACCGAGGCGTCCGACGAGGCGGAGCGGCTGCGGGCCGAGGCCGCCGACAACGTGCGGCAGGCACAGCAGGCAGCCGAGCGGATCCGTGCCGAGGCCGAACGGCTGCGCGCGGACGCCGAGTCGGCGGCGGAGCAGATGCGGGCCGAGGCACGGTCCGAGGCCGACCGTACGCTCGACGAGGCGCGCGAGGCCGGTGCCAAGCGCCGCTCGGAGGCGGCCGAGCAGGCGGACCAGCTGATGGCGAAGGCTCAGGAGGAGGCGCTGCGCGCCACCACCGAGGCGGAGTCGCAGGCGGACACGATGGTCGGCGCGGCGCGTCAGGAGGCCGAGCGGATCGTTGCCGAGGCGACCGTCGAGGGCAACTCGCTGGTGGAGAAGGCACGCACGGACGCGGACGAGCTCCTGGTCGGCGCGCGCAGCGACGCGACGGCCATAAGGGAGCGGGCCGAGGAGCTGCGCGCCCGGATCGAGGGCGAGATCGAGGAACTGCACGAGCGGGCGCGGCGCGAGACGGCCGAGCAGATGAAGACGGCGGGGGAGCGCGTCGACAAGCTGGTGAAGGCCGCCACCGAGCAGCAGGCCGAGGCCGAAGCAAAGTCCAAGGAGATGCTCTCCGAGGCGAGTTCGGAGGCGAGCAAGGTCCGGATCGCCGCCGTACGGAAGGCGGAGGCGCTGCTCAAGGAGGCCGAGCAGAAGAAGGCGTCGCTCATCGCCGAGGCGGAGAAGATCAAGGCAGAGGCCGAGGCCGAGGCCGAGCGGATGACCTCCGAGGGCAAGCGGGAACTGGATGTGCTGGTGCGCCGCCGCGAGGACATCAATGCCGAGATCTCCCGTGTCCAGGACGTCCTCGAAGCGTTGGAGTCTTTCGAAGCGCCGACCACCGGGACGAAGTCCGATGGTGCGAAGTCCGCCGCGCGAGAGAACGTCAAGGCGGGTGCGTCGGCGGGGGCGACACGTTCGAGTGGCAAGTCTTCCGAGGGCTAGCCACTCAAAAGGCTGGACATTCTCCAGATCAAACGGACATCCGCTCGATGACACGCCGCTTCGACCCCTAGGATTCCCCCTAACACCTCACCGGTCTCATTCGACAGGAACCCCATGAGCGACACTTCCTCCCCCTTCGGCTTCGAGCTCGTGCGGCGTGGTTACGACCGCGGTCAGGTGGACGACCGCATTACCAAGCTCGTCGCCGACCGTGACAGTGCTCTGGCCCGAATCACCTCTCTGGAAAAGCGCATCGAGGAGCTCCACCTCGAGACGCAGAACGCCCAGGCCCAGGTCACCGACGCCGAGCCGTCGTACGCCGGCCTCGGTGCCCGCGTCGAGAAGATCCTCCGCCTCGCCGAGGAGGAGGCGAAGGACCTGCGCGAGGAGGCCCGTCGCGCCGCCGAGCAGCACCGCGAGCTGGCCGAGTCGGCCGCCCAGCAGGTGCGCAACGACGCCGAGTCGTTCGCGGCGGAGCGGAAGGCGAAGGCCGAGGACGAGGGCGTTCGGATCGTCGAGAAGGCGCAGGGTGAGGCCAACTCGCTGCGTGCCGAGGCGCAGAAGGACGCGCAGTCCAAGCGCGAGGAGGCGGACGCGCTCTTCGAGGAGACCCGCGCCAAGGCCGCCCAGGCCGCCGCGGACTTCGAGACCAACCTGGCCAAGCGCCGCGAGCAGTCGGAGCGCGACCTGGCCTCGCGTCAGGCCAAGGCCGAGAAGCGCCTCGCCGAGATCGAGCACCGCGCCGAGCAGCTCCGCCTCGAGGCCGAGAAGCTGCGTACGGACGCGGAGCGCAGGGCCCGCCAGACGGTGGAGACCGCGCAGCGCCAGGCCGAGGACATCGTGGCCGACGCGAACGCCAAGGCCGACCGCATCCGTTCGGAATCGGAGCGCGAGCTGGCGGCGCTGACGAACCGCCGCGACTCGATCAACGCGCAGCTGACCAACGTCCGCGAGATGCTGGCCACGCTGACCGGTGCCGCGGTGGCGGCGGCCGGCTCCCCGGTGGACGACGAGCCGGTCACCCGCGGCGTCCCGGCCCAGCAGACCCGCTGAGGCCTGCCAGTCCCGCTGAGGCTTTCCAGTCCCGCTGAGGTCCGACAGAAGACCCTCCGTCATTCCGGTGGCGGAGGGTTTTTCGTGCCCGTACGTTGGTACGCATGATCGAGCTCGAGGGCCTCACGAAGCGGTTCGGCACGAAGGTCGCCGTCGACCATCTGTCCTTCCAGGTCCGGCCCGGCGTGGTGACCGGCTTCCTGGGTCCCAACGGCGCGGGCAAGTCGACGACGATGCGCATGATGCTCGATCTGGACAACCCGACCAGCGGTACGGTCCGGATCGACGGCAAGCACTACCGCGACCTCCAGGAGCCGTTGAAGTACATCGGGGCGCTGCTCGACGCCAAGGCGATGCACGGTGGCCGGTCCGCGTACAACAACCTGCTCTGCCTCGCGCAGTCCAACCGCATTCCGTCGAGCCGGGTCGGTGAGGTCCTCGATCTGGTCGGTCTGACGCCGGTCGCGAGGAAGAAGTCGAAGGGCTTCTCCCTGGGCATGGGCCAGAGGCTGGGAATCGCCTCTGCGCTGCTCGGTGATCCCGAGATCCTGATGTTCGACGAACCCGTCAATGGTCTGGACCCCGAGGGAATTCACTGGATCCGCAATCTGATGAAGGCGCTCGCCGCCGAGGGCCGGACGATCTTCGTTTCGAGTCATCTGATGAGTGAAATGGCCCTGACGGCCGATCATCTCATCGTGATCGGACAGGGAAAACTGCTGGCCGACACGTCGATGGCGGATTTCATCCAACAGAATTCCAGGAGTTACGTACGGCTGCGTTCGCCGCAGCACGAGCGGCTGCGGGACGTCCTGCGCGCCAACGGCTTCACCGCGGTCGAGGCGGGCGGCGGGACGCTGGAGGTGGACGGGGCCACCACCGAGAAGCTCGGTGAACTGGCGGCGGAGAACCAGCTCGTGCTGCACGAGCTGAGCGCCCAGCGCGCCTCCCTGGAGGAGGCGTTCATGCAGATGACGGCCGGCGCGGTGGAGTACCACGCGCACGGCACGGACGTCCACGGCGCGGACGCGCCCCCCGCCGCCGGCCCCCGCTGGGGCGAGACCACCAAGGGAGCCTGAACGATGGCAGCGGTATCCGCGGTCCTCCAGTCGGAGTGGACGAAGATCCGGACGGTCTCCTCGACGGTCTGGACCCTGGCGAGCGCGCTCCTGGTGACGGTGGCGATGAGCGCGGCGCTGTGCGCCCTGCTGAAGTCGACCTTCACCGATCTCTCCGAGGCCGAGCAGGCGACGTTCGACCCGACGTTCGTCAGCTTCTCCGGGATGGTCCTCGGTCAGCTGGCGATGGTGGTCTTCGGCGTCCTGGTGGTCGGCACCGAGTACAGCTCGGGCATGATCCGCACGTCCCTGGCGGCGGTCCCGCAGCGGGCGACCTTCATCTTCAGCAAGATCGCGGTGGCCGGGGCGCTCGCCCTGGTGGTGGGTCTGGCGACCAGCTTCCTGTCGTTCTTCCTGGGCCAGGCCCTCCTGGGCGAGCACCGCACCACGCTGGGCGCGGACAACGTGCTGCGGGCGGTCGTGGGCGGCGGGCTCTACATGGGCCTGATCGCGCTCTTCTCGATGGGCGTTGCGGCGATGCTGCGCTCGTCGATGCTCTCGCTCGGCATCCTGGTCCCGTTCTTCTTCCTGGTCTCGCAGATCCTCTCGGCCGTGCCCAAGGCCAAGGACGTGGCCCGCTACTTCCCCGACCAGGCCGGTTCCAAGATCATGCAGGTCGTCCCGGACGCGATGAACTCGGAGAAGGCGCCGTACGGCCCGTGGGGCGGGCTCGGCATCATGCTGATCTGGGTGGCGGCGGCGCTGCTCGGCGGATACCTGGTGCTGAAGAAGCGGGACGCGTAGCGGAACGCCCAGGTCACGGTTCGGGCTTCGCCGGAACCGTCAATGGCTCGATAAGCTCCTAGCTCATACGGGGGGCTCCGGCTGTCGGCCTCGGCCCCGACGACGACCTGACCTGTCGATGGGGCTGGAGAATGATCGAGGCAGTCGGCCTGACGAAGCGCTACGGCGCCAAGACGGCCGTGTACAACCTTTCCTTCCAAGTGCGGCCGGGGACCGTCACCGGCTTCCTGGGACCCAACGGCTCCGGCAAGTCGACCACGATGCGCATGATCCTCGGGCTCGACCAGCCCACGTCCGGGCATGTCACGATCGGCGGCCATCCGTTCCGGCAGCTGCCGAACGCGCCCCGCCAGGTCGGTGCGCTGCTCGACGCCAAGGCGGTGCACGGCGGGCGCAGCGCCCGCAGTCATCTGCTCTCGCTCGCCCAGCTGGCCGGTATCCCGGCGCAGCGGGTCGACGAGGTCCTCGGGGTCGTCGGCCTCCAGGAGGTCGCCAAGCGCCGCTCCAAGGGCTTCTCGCTCGGCATGGGGCAGCGTCTGGGCATCGCGGCCGCGCTGCTGGGCGACCCGCAGGTGCTGCTCTTCGACGAGCCGGTGAACGGTCTCGACCCCGAGGGCATCCTCTGGGTCCGCAACCTGATGAAGAAGCTCGCCTCCGAGGGCCGGACCGTCTTCGTCTCCAGCCACCTCATGAGCGAGATGGCGCTGACCGCCGACCACCTCATCGTGATCGGCCGGGGGCAGCTGCTCGCGGACATGAGCGTCAAGGACTTCATCTCGGCGAACTCGGCGGACTTCGCCCGGGTGCGCACGCCGCAGACGGAGCCGCAGCAGCGGGAGAAGCTGACGGCCGCGCTGACCGAGGCCGGCGGCCGGGTGATGTCCGAGCCGGACGGGGCGCTGCGGGTGACGGGTCTGCCGCTGCCTCGGATCAGCGATCTGGCGCACGGCGCGGACGTGCGGCTCTGGGAGCTGTCCCCGCACCAGGCCTCGCTGGAGGAGGCGTACATGCGGATGACGCAGGGCGCCGTGGACTACCGCTCCACCGAGGACCAGCTGGCGCATCTCCAGCAGCCGCAGCCGCACGGTGCGGGATATGCCGTGCCGCCGCAGCCGGTGGTGCCCGAGGTGCCGCAGCAGGGCTGGTACGCCCCGCCGCCGCCCGGACAGAACCCGTACGCCACGCAGCAGAGCGAGCCCGCCGAGAACGCCGAGGACGCCCGATGACCGCCCCCGCCCCCTACTCGTACGTCTCCCCCATCCCGGTCCGCAGGGCCCACCTCGGTGACGCGATCGCCTCGGAGTGGACCAAGATCCGCTCCCTGCGCTCCACGATGTGGACGCTCGGTGTGATGGTGCTCCTGATGCTGGGCATCGGTCTCGGCGTGGCCGCGATCGTGGCGGCGTCGGAGGTGCCGGCGGAGAGCGAGCCCGCTCTCGGACTCGGCTTCTTCGGTGTGCTGCTCGGCTCGATCTGTGTGATCACGCTCGGCGTGCTGACCATCGCCTCCGAGTACGGCACGGGCATGATCCGCACCACGCTGACCGCCTGCCCGAGCCGCGCGCGGGTGCTGACGGCCAAGGCGATCGTCTTCTTCCTGCTGGTGTTCACGATCACCACGGTCACCGCGTCCGTGGTCGCCGTGGCGCAGGTGGCGATCGTGGACAACGCCGCGGAGCCCACCTCGTCGGAGTGGCTGCGGGCCACGCTCGGCGTCGGGCTCTTCATGGCCGAGCTCGGCCTGCTTTCGCTGGCCGTCGGCGCGCTCATCCGCCACTCGGCGGGCGCCATCACCATCATGATCGGCGTGCTGCTGCTGCCGCTCGTGGCCGCCATGTTCATGTTCTCGGAGTCGCTGGCCAAGGTGCAGGAGTGGCTCCTCGACTACGCGATCCCGAGCCAGCTCATCGCGCTGTACGCGGGCAAGGCGGCGATGGGCGAGTCCGGGCCCGCGGGCTGGGACCCGGTGTGGATCCTGCTCGTGATCACGGCCGCGGTGATGGGCGGCTCGTACGCCCTGCTGAACAGCCGGGACGTCTGACCGCCGCCGGGGCTCAGTACCTCGGCGCGTTACGGGACCGCTGCACCCTGGAGGTGCGGCGGTCCTTCGCGTTCCAGCAGGCCTTGTGCCAGTGCCGCCGGTCGTCCACTCCCCCGTACTCCGGCCAGGCCACCACGTGCGGCGCGCCGCCGGGGATCTCCTGGTCGCAGCCGGGGCAGCGGTAGCGCTTGCCGGGCGCGCTCGCGCCGGCGACATGGCGGACGTACCACTCCTCGCCCTGCCAGGTCTCGCTGCGCTGGGATCCGCCGTACCGGTCGCCCGACTCACCCTGGGGATCGGGCTTCTCGCCGCCATGGGGACGGTTGCGACGCGGGGACACGAATCACCTCACGGGGGCCGGGTACACGGAAGGTTCCATCAAGCCTACGGGCCGCCACGTCGTGTCCTCGCCCACCCTCCGGGCCGAATCAGCGGAAAATCGCAAGAACTTCGAGCATGGCCGTTGCCTTTGGCACGTGTCAGACGTTGTTGCCAGTACGAGGGGGAGAACCGCGTCGGCCGCAAGGAGGCAGAAGGCGATGCGCGTGGGTACGTTTGTTCTGGCCGCCCAGTTCCCGGGTCAGGGCCAGGGCGAGGCGCTGCACCGGGCGGTGCGGACGGCCGAGATGGCCGAGGAGTCGGGTCTCGACTCCGTCTGGCTCGCCGAGCACCATTTCGTTCCGTACGGAGTCTGTCCGTCGGCCGTGACCCTGGCGGCGCTGCTGCTGGGTCGCACGCGCCGCCTCCGGGTCGGCACGGCGGTCAGCGTGCTGCCGACCGTCCACCCGGTGGCGTTGGGCGAGCAGGCCGCGCTGCTCCATCTCACCTCCGGGGGGCGCTTCACGCTCGGAGTGGGCAGAGGCGGGCCGTGGGTGGACCTGGAGGTGTTCGGCGCCGGTCTCCCGGCGTACGAGGAGGGCTTCCCCGAATCGCTCGACCTGCTGCTGCGCTGGCTGTCCGAGCCCCGGGTCTCGGCCGAGGGAGAACGATTCGCCTTCCGCGAGGTGGCCGTCGTGCCCCGCCCCGGCGAGCTCATCGGCGGCGACGCGGCGCCCGAGGTCGTCGTCGCCTGCACATCCCCCAGGAGCGTCGAACTGGCCGCCGCGCGCGGGCTGCCGATGCTGCTCGGGATGCACTGCGGCGACGAGGAGAAGGCGGAGATGGTGGCCGCCTGGAGGCGTTGCGCACGGGAGGCCGGACGCACGCCCGACGAGATCGAGCGGATCGGCGCCGGCCATGTCTCGGCGGGCGTCGTCCAGCTCGCCGACCGCGCGGCGGACGCGGCCGAGGCGCTGGTGAAGGCGATGCCGGGCTGGCTGAAGCAGGGACTCGACGCCCATGTGACGGTGGACGGCCGGCGCCGGGCGATGCGGGACCCCGTCGCGTACACGGAGCTGTTGTGCGGGCTGCACCCGGTGGGCACACCGCGGCTCGCGGCGGACCGGCTCGCGGCGACCTCGGAGCGTACGGGCATCACGCGCTTCGCGCTGCTCGCCGAGGGCACGGGCGATCTCGCGGCCACCGAGGAGAACGTACGGCGGCTCGGCGCCGAGGTGCTCCCCCTGCTGGTCTGAGGGCATGGACAGGTCGGGATTCATGGGCGGATCGGGTGTGATGCCGCCGCTCCGGCACCTCTCGCATGGTTCGCGTCTCCCGCGATGCGGAGCGGCAGCACCGTGTCTCAGCAGTCGCGCAGTTCCGGCGACTGGTTGAGCAGCTGACCTCGTACGGAGGTGAAGCGGGCGAGCCGCTCGTCCACCGCGGGGTCCAGCGGGAACACCGCAACGCGGTGGCAGTTCTGGAAGGCCAGACGCACCCCGAAGTGCCGCTGCAGCGCACCACGGATCGCGTCACTCGCGAGTGCACGCAACAGCTGACCACGTGCCTGCTCGTTCGGCGGCGGCGTCTGGTTGTCGGCGAACTCGCCGCCGTCCACCTTCAGCTGAGCCACCAGAGAGCTGATCATCTCCCATGCGTAGGGCAGGGAGGTCCGGACGCAGTCGACGAAGTCGGCTTCGTCGACCTCGCCTCGCTCGGCCTGTTCCAACAGCGCCGGTGAGACGTCGAGCGACATGGGTTCTCCTCTCGCGACCCCGACGAACGGGGTCTTACGGGCAGGGATGAAGGACCCCCCGTACGACACGCAGCGTGCACGGACGGCGACCTCCTGCTTCCACGGTAAGCGCGCCGTCCAGAGCGCACCAGGAGATTGGGAACACAACCGGCCAATAACCGCCGGTGGTTGGGCGGGCGTTAAGAGCCGAATCGCGCGGAAGAGCGTGCGTCTTGTAGCGTTGCCGACCATGCGTCTCGTCATCGCCCGTTGTTCCGTGGACTACGCGGGCCGGCTCACCGCCCACCTGCCCTCCGCCCCCCGTCTGATCCTGGTCAAGGCAGACGGCAGCGTCTCCATCCACGCGGACGACCGGGCGTACAAACCGCTCAACTGGATGTCGCCGCCGTGCTCGCTCAAGGAGGGCGTCGACGGTGAGGCGGGCATCTGGACCGTGGTGAACAAAGCGGGCGAGAAATTGATCATCACGATGGAGGAGATCCTCCACGACTCCTCGCACGAGCTCGGGGTGGACCCGGGTCTCATCAAGGACGGCGTGGAAGCGCACCTCCAGGAGCTGCTCGCCGACCGCATCGAGACCCTCGGCGAGGGCCACACGCTGATCCGCCGCGAGTACCCGACGGCGATCGGCCCGGTGGACATCCTGTGCCGGGACGCCGACGGGGCGACGGTCGCGGTGGAGATCAAGCGGCGCGGCGAGATCGACGGCGTGGAGCAGCTGACCCGCTATCTGGAGCTGCTGAACCGCGATCCGCACCTCGCACCGGTGAAGGGCGTCTTCGCGGCGCAGGAGATCAAGCCGCAGGCGCGGGTGCTGGCCACGGACCGCGGCATCGACTGCGTGGTGCTCGACTACGACGCGCTGCGCGGCATCGAGGACGACAAGCTGCGGCTGTTCTAGGGCCTGCCCGGCGGATCAGGGTCGGATACGGATGTACGGCTACGGCCCCGGGTGCGGTGAACGTACCCGGGGCCGTACTCGTTGTCCTAGGCCGGCGTGCCGGTCGGGCTGGTGGAGTCGCCCGAGGCGGAGTTGCTGGCCGGCGGCGGGGTCGTCGTCGGCGGGGTCGTGGTCGGCGGCGTCGTCGTCGGCGGCGTGGTGGTCGGCGGGGTCGCCGTAGGCGGAGTCGCCGTCGGCTGCGTCGTCCTCGTCGGGCTCGTCGTCGGACGGGGAGGCTTCGTCGTCGGCGCAGGGGCCCCGCTCGTGGACGCGCCCGTGCTCGGGGGGCCGGACGGGGACGACGAGGTGCCCGAGGTGCCGGTCGTGCCCGGGGTCGTCGGCGAGCCCGAGGGGCCCGGCGAGCTCGGGGCGCCCGAGGGGCTGCTCGTCGAGTCGTCGGTCGGCTCGTCCGCGTCCAGGCCGTCGTCGCCGCCGTCCTCGCTGGCCGTGCGGTCGGAGGTGACGCGGTTGGAGCCCGGGTCCTCGGCGTTGCCGGAGGTGGCGCCGATGGTGACGACGGTGCCGAGCACGGCGGCCAGGAGCGCTCCCGTGCCGACCGCGACCAGGTTGCGGCGGGCCCCGGCGATGATGGCGAAGCGGCCGCCGCGCTTCGTGGCCTCGCCGCTCTGCTGGGTGTCGGCGCGGGTGATGAGGGTCGGGCCCTCGTCGGCGAAGTCCGGGAACGCGGGGATCGGCGCGGTCGTGGGCGCGACGGCCCGCGGGACGATGGCCTTCGGGATGCCGCGGGGCGGGGAGGTGGACTCCTCGTACCGGGCGGCGGGCAGTTCGTCACCCGCCGGGGTGCGGTCGCCGAGGAGGGGACCTCCGGTGCGGTCGGCGACCAGGGCGAGCGCCCGGCGGCCGGCGACGGTGCCGCGCTTGTCGGCGAGGGCCCCGCGCATCCCGATCGACGCCTCGAGTTCGGCGCGGGCCCGATCCAGGTTGCCGGCGCAGAGCGCGAGCACGCCCAACTCGTGGTGGAAGTACGCCTCTTCGGCGACCTCGCCGGCGAGCCTGGCGGCCTCCTGGCCGCTGCGCAGGGCGCGCTCCCAGGCGCCCCAGTGCAGTCCGGCGGCGAACGCGGGCGCGGCGCTGCGGGCGAGCAGGGTGGCAGCGGCGGGGTGCTCGGGGGCCGTTCCGGGCACGAGCACGGTCAGGGCGGCCAGCACGGCGTCGGACTCGGCGGCCGCGCGGGTCGGGGTGACGGAGGGGTGCCCTGCCCACCAGGCGTAGTGCTGGGCGACGGTGTGGGCCCGGGCCGACGTGTCCTCGGCCGACCCGCCGTACCCGTGGGCGAGGAGCTGGGTGAGGACACCGGCGGCGAGGCGGTAGCGGGGGCCGACGGGGGTGAGCAGTCCGCAGGCCATGAGCTCGCCGAGGGCGGCGTCCGCGTGCGTGTCGCCGACGAGGGCGGGCAGATGGGCCTGGTGAGGCACCTCGCCGCCGAGGGCGACGGCGAACCGCAGGGTCTCCTGGGCGGAGCGACTGAGCCGGGAGGCGAGCAGGGCCGCGGGGGCCGCGCCCTCCCCCAGGCTGGGCAGGGGTATGTCGCGCAGCTCGACGTCGGCGGCGTCCACGGGGGTCGAGGAGGTCGCGGGGGTCGGACCGAAGGCGTCGTCGAGGGCTCCGAAGGCGTCGAACTCGGCGGGGACGGCGTCCTCCTGGGCGCCGAAGGCGTCGAACTCGGCCGGGGTGACCCGGAGCCGGTCGCGCTGGCGGAGCAGGGCGCCGGCCTGGACGAAGCGCAGCGGCAGGCCCTCGGACTCGAACCAGAGGTCGCCCGCCCAGTTGGCCTCGTCGTCGGTGAGCGGCCGGTCGACGGCGCTCTCCAGGAGTTCGAGGGCGGTGGCGCGGCCGAGGCCGGCGAGGGCGAGCTCTTCGAGGTGGGCGTCGGGCGAGGGTGCCGGGACGTCGGGGGTGGCCGCGAGCAGGAAGGCGCACTCGGGGGCGGCGGTGAGCAGCTCGTCGAGGGTGGTGCCGCCGAACTCCAGGTCGTCGACGACCACGATCGCGCCGATGTCGTGGACCAGTTCGAGCAGGGCGGGGCGGTCGGGCCGGTGCTCCGGGGCGTGCTGGACGGTGGTGAAGAGTTCGTACAGCAGCTCGGTGGGGGTCCGGTGGTGGCCGGAGAGGCGGACGACGCCGTCGGGCGCGAGGTCGGCGCAGTCGGCGGCGACGGCGTCGAGCAGGGCGGTGCGCCCCGAGCCGGCGGGGCCGGTGAGCCGGACGGAGCGGCCGCGGCCGAGGAGCTGGACGAGGCGCTCGTGCTCCTCCTGCCGTTCGAGGAGCGGCAGGCGCGGGGCGGCGGGGCCCGGCGGTACGGGCGGGGCGGCCGCGCGGGCGGCTTCGGCCCGCTCCTCCGCGGTGCGGCGGCGCGGCGGCGCGGGCTGCTCCCCGGGCGGGCAGGCCTCGATCTCGCTGCCGTCGACGGGGTTGACGGTGAGCAGGAGGTCGCCCGAGACGACGCGGGCGGTGCGGACACGGGCGGGCGCGGACGGTCCGCGCTCGGGCACGAGGCCACCGCGTCCGTCGCGGGCGTCGTCGGCCTCGCGGTCGTAGCCGTACTCTTCCGGCTCCCGGTTCATCGGGTCCATGGTCAAAGCCCCCCAAAAGCGGTGCGTGCGGAAGCCCCTCCGGCCGATCTGCACGCTCGCTGTCGCTTCTGGTCCGGTGCCCGCCGGGTGGGTCCGTCAATGGGCAGGCGACCGAACCCTAGACCTTCTTCCAGTATCCGGGAACAGGCGGGGTGCCACCCCGCCCAAGACGTCACGGTCCGCTAAGGATTGGACCGGGACGCCGGTTTCGCACAGCAGCTTCACAGGCGGTACGGCGCCGATTCACGCCGTGGTCCGCCGAGCCCCGCCACCGGATGCGAGCGTCGGACGCGAGGTCAGACGCGCGGCAGGGACTCCGCCGCGAGACCGCCCTCGATGGCGAGGATGCGGTGCAGCCTGGTCGCCACGAGCAGGCGCTGCATCTGCGGCGGAACCCCGCGCAGCACGAGCCGGCGGCCGCAGCGGCCGGCCCGTCGGTGTGCGCCCATGATGACCCCGAGCCCGGTGGCGTCCCAGGAGTCGAGACCGGTCAGGTCGAGCACGAGGTCGCCGACTCCGTCGTCGACGGCCGAGTGCAGGACCGTACGGGCGTCCGCCGCGCTGCGGACGTCGAGGCGGCCCCCGACGACCAGCTCGACGTGGTCGCCCCTGATGTGCATATGCGCTCCCCGGGAGTGCTCCGTCTTTGCAACAACTGACTGCCGTCGGCGCAGAAGCGTTGCGCCTTGTAAGCGAACTGATACCGAATTCACCCGGTGGGGTGATGACCCATACGGGTTTCGGAACTCAGTGCTTGTAGAAGCCCTGCCCGCTCTTGCGGCCGATGTCACCCGCGTCCACCATCCGGCGCATCAGCTCCGGCGGCGCGAACTTCTCGTCCTGGGTCTCGGTGTAGATGTTGCTGGTGGCGTTCACGAGGATGTCGACGCCCGTCAGATCGGCGGTGGCGAGCGGCCCCATGGCGTGGCCGAAGCCCAGCTTGCAGGCGATGTCGATGTCCTCGGCGGTCGCCACGCCCGACTCGTAGAGCTTGGCGGCCTCGACGACGAGCGCCGTGATGAGGCGGGTGGTGACGAAGCCGGCGACGTCGCGGTTGACGACGATGCAGGTCTTGCCGACGGACTCGGCGAACTCCCGCGCGGTGGCGAGGGTGGCGTCGCTCGTCTTGTAGCCCCGGACGAGCTCGCAGAGCTGCATCATCGGGACCGGCGAGAAGAAGTGGGTGCCGACGACGGCCTCCGGACGCTCCGTCACCGCGGCGATCTTGGTGATCGGGATGGCGGAGGTGTTGGAGGCGAGAACGGCCCCGTCCTTGACCGTCTTGTCGAGGGCGCGGAAGATCTCGTGCTTCACCTCCAGCTTCTCGAAGACGGCCTCGACGACGATGTCGGCGTCGGCGACGGCTTCGAGCTCGGTGGTGGCGGTGATGCGGCCGAGGGCGGCCTCGGCGTCGGCGGCGTCGAGCTTGCCCTTGGCCACGAAGCGGTCGTACGACGCCTTGATGCCGTCGGTGCCGCGGGTCAGCGCGGCGTCGGTGACGTCACGGAGTACGACGTCCCATCCCGCCTGGGCCGAGACCTGCGCGATTCCGGACCCCATGAGTCCGGCTCCGATGACGGCGAGCTTCCTGGCCACGGTCTTCCACCCCTTAACGCCTGTTCACTTCTCTGACTCTCCGGCGGAGATTAGCGGGAGTGAGGCCGCATGTGACCGCTAAGTAATGCGCGTCACGCCCGGTTTGACGGACGTCACACTCACGACAGGTCCGCGGGGGGTACCCAGGACCTAGCCCCGCACCGCGTAGGTCAGCACCCGCTCGCTCAGGAGCTCCTCGATCTCGTCGAGGAGGACGAGGGTCTCGCGGGAGACGGTGGTGGCCTTGCGGCCGGCGGTCATCTCGCGGGTGATGTAGCCGACGGCGGTGTTCTCGATCCAGGCGATCTGTCCGCCGACGAGCAGCGGCAGCGGATCGTCCTCGGCCGCGCCGGTCTCCTCGCGCAGGGTGGCGACGACCGCGTCGTGGACCTCCTGCTGGAGGTAGAAGAGCCGGGCCTTGAGGGTGGGGGCGTGCTCGATGACGTTCATGAAGGCGTCGAAGCCGTCCATGAGTCCGTACGCGGGCGAGACGGCGCCGATCTGCTGGCGCATCTCGCGCAGCACGGCATGGGCGGCGGACTCCCCGTGGTCGCGGCCGCGGATCATCCGTGACAGGCGGAGGGTGACGCCCTCCATCCGGTCGAGGAAGAGGTCCTCCTTGGCCGGGAAGTAGTTGTAGACCGTGTTGACGGAGACGTCCGCGGCCTCCGCGATCTCCGCGATGGTCACGGTCACGAAGCCGTGTTCCAGGAAGAGTCCGGTCGCGATGTCCGAGATCCGCTGCTTCGTCTGCCGCTTCTTGCGTTCCCTGAGCCCCTCAGCCATGGCCTCATTCTAGGTGCCTCTGAATTTTTGTAGGCGTTGCAAAATTTCAGAGACTCTGTTTTTGTGGTCACCATGCCCATCATCAGTACGGCCGGGCTCTCCCGGACCTTCCAGACCAAGAACGGCCCCGTGGAGGCGGTGCGCGGCATCGACCTCACCGTGCGGCCGGGCGAGATCCTCGGCCTCCTCGGACCCAACGGCGCAGGCAAGACCACCACCCTGCGCATGCTCACCACGCTGCTGCCGCCCACCGGCGGCGCGGCCACCGTCGCGGGCCACGACCTGCTCGCCGCCCCCGCTGCCGTACGGCGGCGGATCGGGTACGTCGCCCAGTCCGGCGGGGTCGACCCGCAGGAGACCGTGCGCTCCGAACTCGTCACCCAGGGACGGCTCTACCGGCTGTCCAAGGCCGACGCCGTGGCGCGCGCCGAGGAGCTGGCCCGCGAGCTCGACCTCACCGAACTCCTCGACCGCTCCACCGCCGCGCTCTCCGGCGGCCAGCGGCGCCGCCTCGACCTCGCGATGGGCCTCGCCCACCGGCCCGAGGTGCTCTTCCTCGACGAGCCGACGACCGGGCTCGACCCGGGCAGCCGGGCCGACCTGTGGGCACTGGTGCGCCGGCTGCGCGACGAGCACGGCACCACCGTGGTGCTCACCACCCACTACCTCGACGAGGCCGACGCCCTCGCGGACCGGCTGGTGATCGTGGACAAGGGCGTCGTCGTCGCCGAGGGCAGCCCGGCCGCCCTCAAGGCGGAGCACGGCGTCACCACCCTCCAGGACGCCTTCCTCGCCATCACCGGGCGCGGCCCCGCCCCCGTCGACCTCACTCCCGTCGCCGTATAGGACTCGCCTTGCTTCTCCACGACACCGCGCTCGTCTTCGGGCGCTACGCCCGCCAGACCCTGCGCTCGAAGTTCCAGATCTTCTTCGGCGTGCTGATGCCGCTGATGTACCTGCTCTTCTTCGGACCGCTGCTCACCGGTCTGCCGCTCGGCCGCGAAGGCGACTCCTGGCAGATCCTCGTCCCCGGACTGCTGCTCCAACTCGGACTCTTCGGCGCCTCGTTCGCCGGCTTCTCGCTCATCATGGAGAAGAACTGGGGGGTGGTGGAGCGGATGCGCGTCACCCCGGTCAGCCGGCTCGCACTGCTCCTCGGCCGCGTGCTGCGCGATGCCTCGCTCTTCGTCTTCCAGGCCGTGCTGCTGGTCCTCGCCGCCCTGGTGATGGGGCTGCGGGCGCCGGTCGCGGGGATCCTGATCGGTTTCGTCTTCGTCGCCCTGCTGACCTTCGCGCTGGCCTCGCTCTCGTACGTCCTGGCGATGAAGGTCCGTACGCCCCAGGAGTTCGGGCCCGCCATCAACGCGCTCGCGATGCCCTCGATGCTGCTGTCCGGCCTGATGCTGCCGATGGCGCTCGCCCCCGGCTGGCTGAACGTGCTCTCGCACTTCATGCCGTTCCGCTATCTGGTGGACGCGGTACGGGACGCGTACGTCGGGCGGTACGCGACGACGACCATGCTGTACGGCGTCGTGGTGGCCGTCGCGCTCACGGCGCTCGCCGTGACGGTCGGCACACGGACGTTCCGGAGGGCCGGAGCGTAACTACGCTGGGGTCATGGTCAATCTGACGCGCATCTACACCCGTACCGGCGACCAGGGCACCACCGCGCTGGGCGACATGAGCCGGACCGCCAAGACCGATCTGCGGATCTCGGCGTACGCCGACGCCAACGAGGCCAATGCCGTCATCGGCACGGCCATCGCCCTCGGGCAGCTCGACGAGGAGGTCGTGAAGGTCCTCGTCCGCGTCCAGAACGACCTGTTCGACGTGGGCGCGGACCTCTCCACCCCGGTGGTCGAGGACCCGAAGTACCCGCCGCTGCGGGTCGAGCAGAGTTACGTCGACAAGCTGGAGGCGGACTGCGACCGCTTCCTGGAGCAGCTGGACAAGCTGCGCTCCTTCATCCTGCCGGGCGGCACGCCCGGTGCGGCCCTGCTGCACCAGGCGTGCACGGTGGTCCGGCGCGCGGAGCGCTCCACCTGGGCGGCGCTGGAGGTCCACGGCGAGACGATGAACCCCCTCACCGCGACCTACCTCAACCGCCTCTCAGACCTGCTCTTCATCCTTGCGCGGACGGCCAACAAGGAGGTCGGGGACGTGCTCTGGGTCCCGGGCGGAGACCGCTGACTCCGGCTCCCCCGCCGGGGCCTTCCTCGGCCAGATCGCATAGCTGAGCGCGATCAGGCCGTGGATGCCGACCGCCCGCCAGGCCCCGGACATCCAGGCCCGCAGCGAGGACGTGTCGCCGTCGTCGCCGACGTACCACATCGCGCCAAGCAGCAGAACGGTCGCGACGGCGCCGCCGATCAGCGTGCCCAGCCAGAGCCGGCCCTCGTAGCGGGCGCGGGCCATGCCGTACTGCGGGGGCTTGGCCGGGCGCGGGGCGCCGGCGAGCCGGTGGGCGGCGTGGCCGTCGAGCCACTTCACGGTCCGGTGACCGTGGCCGACGGTGTAGCCGATGTAGAGCGCCGCCAGACCGTGCTTCCAGTCCGGCGCGGCGCCGTTCTTGAGGTCGATCGCGGTGACGACGAGCAGCAGGACCTCGAGGAGCGGTTCGCACAGGAGCAGCGCCATGCCCGTGCGTTTCATCCTGAACAGGTAGCGGGCGGTGAGGCCGGCGGCCAGCAGGACCCAGAAGCCGACTTCGCAGATCACGATGAGGGTGACGATCACGGCGGTACTCCCTTTCGTACGTCCCTCTCAGCGTCCCGTCCCGATCGGGGCTTCTCGTCGTCTCCGGTGACGAACTGCGGCTACATCCTTCGACGGAGGCACGGATCGGCCCGGACGGCGAGGCCCGGGCCCCGGGCACCGTGTTGGATGGACACGTGACACTCCCCCGACCGCACCGCGACGATCTGCTCATCGCCGCCGGTGGTCTCGCCATCGGCCTGCTGATGTGGTCCTTCGGTCTGCACACCCAGGCCGACCGCCTGATCACGGCGCGGTGGGTGACGCTGATCCCGCTCGTCGTCATGGCCTCGATGGAGGCCCTGCGGCGCACCATGCCGCAGACCGCCCTGGCCGTCGCCACGCTCGCGCTCGTGGCGGATCAGTTCACCTACGGCAGCCTCGTCACCGCGTTGATGTTCACAGACGTGGTCTACGCGGCCGTGGTCTACGGGTCACCCGCCTCCGCCCGGCGCATCCCGTACACGACCGGACTGATCACCATCGGCGTGACGATCGGCTTCCTCGTCTGGTGGCAGAACGCGGTCGCCCTGCTGATCGGCCTGATCACGGGCATGGTGTCGTTCCTCCCCGCCGTCACCGGGGCGGTCGTCCGCAACCACCGGCAGGCGGCCGACGCCGCGCGGCTGCGCGCGGAGCAGACCGCGCTGCTCGCCGAGATGGACCGCACCCAGGCGGTCGTGGCCGAGCGTGCCCGGATGGCCCGCGAGCTGCACGACATGGTCGCCAACCACCTCTCCGCCATCGCGATCCACTCCACGGCCGCGCTGTCGATCGACGATCCGGGGACGACCCGGCAGGCGCTGACCGTGATCCGGGAGAACAGCGTCGAGGGACTGGCCGAGATGCGGCGGCTGATCGGGCTGCTGCGGGACAGCACCGGTGATGTCGAACCGGCGGCCGCGCCCACCCTGGACGGCCTGGAGGCGCTGCTCGCCCAGGCCCGGACGAACGGGGAGCCGAGCGCCCTGACGTTCACTCTGGACGACGGCCGTCCCCGGGACACCGGCTCACTGCCGACCCCGGTCGAGCTCGCCGCGTACCGGATCGTGCAGGAGTCGCTGACCAACGCACTCAAGCACGCGGCGCCCGGCGAGGTGCGGGTGGAGCTGGGCCGCCGCCCGGACGGCGCCCTCACGGTCGGGGTGTCCAGTCCGTTCGGCGGGCAGCCGGGGCCACGCGCGCCCGGCTCCGGGGCGGGTCTGGTCGGGATGCGCGAGCGGGTGGCGCTCCTGGACGGGGAGTTCGAGGCCGGTCCCGTGCCGGCCGACGACGGGGGCAAGGTGTGGCGGGTACGGGCTGTCCTGCCCGTCGATACGAACGACAAGGAGCCGCAGGCATGGTTCGGGTGATCGTGGCCGAGGATCAGAGCGCGGTGCGGGCGGGGCTGGTTCTCATCCTCGGCAGTGCCCCCGACATCGAGGTGGTCGCGGAGGCCCCGGACGGTGAGCGCGCGGTGGAGCTGGCCCGCGAACTGCGCCCGGACCTGGTGCTGATGGATGTGCAGATGCCGCGGATGGACGGGGTGACGGCGACCCGTCTGGTGGTCTCCGAGGGCCTGGCCGATGTGCTCGTCCTGACGACCTTCGATCTGGACGAGTACGTCTTCGGGGCGCTGCGGGCCGGGGCGGCGGGCTTCCTGCTGAAGAACACCGACGCGAAGGACCTCATCGAGGCGGTACGGACGGTGGCGCGCGGCGAGGGCCTGATCGCCCCCGCGGTGACCCGGCGGCTGATCGCCGAGTTCGCGGCGCCCCGCACTCCGGTGCGTGCGCCGGGCGCGGCGGACCCTTCCGTACTGGACGCGCTGACCCCGCGGGAGCGCGAGGTGCTGTCCGCGCTGGGGAAGGGGCTGTCGAACGCCGAGATCGCGGTACGCCTGGACATGGCGGAGGCGACGGTGAAGACCCATGTCAGCAAGGTGCTGGGGAAGCTGACGCTGCGCAGCAGGGTCCAAGCGGCCGTGCTCGCACAGGAGTTGGGTGTCTGAGAGCCCACTCCGACGTTGGTCTGGACCTCTTGACGATTGGTCCAGACCTTCCTACGCTCGCGGGGCGCGCGCATGTTCACGGACCACCCCCACCTTGTCCGTCCGCAACTTGAGGAGCACCGTTGAGCACTCAAGCACCGACGCGCAGAACAGGGTTCAGACACCGGGCCGCCGCCGGTCTGACCGCCCTGATCCTGCCCCTGGCCGCCATGGTCGGCCTCGCAGCACCCGCCGAAGCCGCCACGGCGGCCACCGCCACGTACACCAAGGTCTCCGACTGGGGCTCCGGCTTCGAGGGCAAGTGGACGGTGAAGAACACCGGCACCACCACGCTCTCCTCCTGGACCGTCGAGTGGGACTTCCCCTCCGGAACCGCCGTCACCTCGGCCTGGGACGCCACCGTCACCAGCTCCGGCACCCACTGGACCGCCAAGAACGTCGGCTGGAACGGCACCCTCGCCCCCGGCGCCACCGTCTCCTTCGGCTTCAACGGCACCGGCTCCGGCGCCCCGAGCGGCTGCAAGATCAACGGCGGTTCCTGCGACGGCTCCACCCAGCCCGGCGACAACCCACCCTCCGCGCCCGGCACCCCCGTCGCCTCCGACATCACCAACACCTCGGTCAAGCTGACCTGGACCGCCGCCACGGACGACAAGGGCATCAAGAACTACGACGTCAAGCGCAACGGCACCACGATCGCCACGGTCACCGGACTCACGTACACCAACACCGGTCTGACCGCCGGCACCGACTACAGCTACACGGTCGTCGCCCGCGACACCATCGACCAGACCGGCCCGGCGAGCGGCGCCGCGAGCGTCCGCACCACCGGCGGCGGCGGAACCAACCCCGGCTCCACGGTCAAGATGGGCTACTTCACCAACTGGGGCGTCTACGGCCGCAACTACCACGTCAAGAACATCGTGACGTCCGGCTCCGCGTCCAAGATCACGCACATCAACTACGCCTTCGGCAACGTCACCGGCGGCAGGTGCACGATCGGCGACGCCTACGCCGACTACGACAAGGCCTACACCGCCGACCAGTCCGTCGACGGCGTCGCCGACACCTGGGACCAGCCGTTGCGCGGCAACTTCAACCAGCTGCGGAAGCTGAAGAAGGCGTACCCGAACATCAAGGTGCTGTGGTCCTTCGGCGGCTGGACCTGGTCCGGCGGCTTCGGCCAGGCCGTACAGAACCCGACCGCCTTCGCACAGTCCTGCTACGACCTGGTGGAGGACCCGCGCTGGGCCGACGTCTTCGACGGCATCGACCTGGACTGGGAGTACCCGAACGCCTGCGGTCTGTCCTGCGACACCAGCGGCCCGGCCGCGTTCAAGAACATGATGCAGGCCATGCGTGCCAAGTTCGGCGGCAGCGCCCTGGTCACGGCGGCCGTCACGGCCGACGCCTCCGCCGGCGGCAAGATCGACGCCGCCGACTACGCGGGCGCCGCGCCGTACATGAACTGGTTCAACGTGATGACGTACGACTTCTTCGGCGCCTGGGCGGCGCAGGGCCCGACGGCACCGCACTCCCCGCTCACCTCCTACGCCGGCATCCCGCAGGCGGGCTTCAACTCAGCCGAGGCGATCGCCAAGTTCAAGGCGAAGGGCGTCCCGGCGAACAAGCTGCTGCTCGGCATCGGCTTCTACGGCCGCGGCTGGACCGGCGTCACCCAGTCCGCCCCGGGCGGCAGCGCGACGGGCCCGGCGGCCGGCACGTACGAGCAGGGCATCGAGGACTACAAGGTCCTGAAGAACTCCTGCCCGGCCAACGGCACGGTGGCCGGTACGGCCTACGCGCACTGCGGCAGCAACTGGTGGAGCTACGACACCCCGGCCACGGTCACGTCCAAGATGGGCTGGGCGAAGAACCAGGGCCTGGGCGGCGCGTTCTTCTGGGAGTTCAGCGGTGACACCGGCAACGGCGAGCTCGTCGGTGCCATCAACAGCGGGCTGAACTAGCCCGGAAAAAACGCGGCGGGGACGGTGCAGCACACCGTCCCCGCCGTCGTACGTCCGTATCAGGCCACATTCACCCTCCCCCAGACTTCGTCCAGGGGGAGGTGCCAATCAGGCCACATTCACCCGCTGGCCAGGCGGCGCCGCCTCGAGCCAGGCGAGGAAGCCGGTGAGAGCGTCCTCGCTCATCGCCAGCTCCAGGCGGGTCCCCCGGTGCATACAGCCCTGGATCACGGCGTCGGAGAGCAGCGCGAGCTCCTCCTCGCCCTCGGGCATCCGGCGCTCCAGGACCTCGATCGCCGAACGTTCCAGGACACGGCGCGGGCGGGGCGCGTAGGAGAAGACCCGGAACCAGGAGACCTGGTCACCGCTGTAGCGGGCCACGCCGTACACCCAGCCCTTGCCGGAGAGGTCCGGCTCCTCGGGGACGTTCCAGCGCAGCGAACAGTCGAAGGTGCCGCCGGCACGCTGGATCAGGCGACGGCGCAAGCCGAAGACGAAGAGCCCGATCACCACCAGTGCGACGACCAGGCCGCACACGAGCAGAGCGAGGAACATCTTCACCGACCTCCTCGCTGCGTCCCGTGACCGGCTCCGCCGGCGTAACCGAATACGACCTGCATATGCATCGCCTCAGCCGCGACACGGTCTGGAAAATTCCAGCCGTGCCGCGGCTGAGGGCACAACTCTCGGCGCGGTCCGCTAGCGGACCGCTACCGCACGCAACCGGACATCGGCGCGACGCTCGGCGGCGGCGTCCGATTCCGACTTGGCGCGCTCCAGCGCACGCTCGGCGCGCTGGGCGTCGATCTCGTCCGCCAGCTCGGCGATCTCCGCGAGCAGAGACAGCTTGTCGTCGGCGAACGAGATGAATCCACCGTGCACAGCGGCGACGACAGTGTTGCCCTCGCTGGTACGGATGGTCACCGGGCCCGACTCCAGCACACCGAGCAGCGGCTGGTGGCCGGGCATGACGCCGATGTCGCCGGAGGTGGTACGCGCGATGACCAGGGTGGCCTCGCCGGACCAGACACTCCGGTCCGCGGCGACCAGCTCGACGTGCAGCTCAGCAGCCAAGGGTGGCTCCTCGGGTCACCACCCGGCGGTCGTGCCGGGTGTTGGGGTCAATTCTAATGGGCGTGACGAGGGGGGCGGGACGGACCCGCCCCCCTCACGAGAGCACGGGGCTCAGGAGACGCCGAGCTCCTTGGCGTTGGCCTTGAGGTCCTCGAGGCCACCACACATGAAGAACGCCTGCTCGGGGAAGTGGTCGTACTCACCGTCGCAGATCGCGTTGAACGCGGCGATCGACTCGTCGAGCGGAACGTCCGAACCGTCCACACCGGTGAACTGCTTCGCCGCGTGGGTGTTCTGGGACAGGAAGCGCTCGACACGGCGGGCGCGGTGGACAACGAGCTTGTCCTCCTCGCTCAGCTCGTCGATACCGAGAATCGCGATGATGTCCTGGAGGTCCTTGTACTTCTGCAGGATTCCCTTGACGCGCGTGGCGGCGTCGTAGTGGTCCTGCGCGATGTAGCGCGGGTCCAGGATCCGGGACGTGGAGTCCAGCGGGTCCACGGCCGGGTAGATGCCCTTCTCGGAGATCGGACGGGAGAGAACCGTCGTCGCGTCGAGGTGGGCGAAGGTGGTGGCCGGAGCCGGGTCGGTCAGGTCGTCCGCGGGGACGTAGATCGCCTGCATCGAGGTGATCGAGTGACCACGGGTCGAGGTGATGCGCTCCTGGAGGAGACCCATCTCGTCGGCCAGGTTCGGCTGGTAACCCACCGCGGAGGGCATACGGCCGAGCAGGGTCGAGACCTCGGAGCCGGCCTGCGTGAAGCGGAAGATGTTGTCGATGAAGAACAGCACGTCCTGCTTCTGCACATCGCGGAAGTACTCCGCCATGGTCAGACCGGCGAGGGCCACGCGCAGACGGGTGCCCGGGGGCTCGTCCATCTGGCCGAAGACCAGCGCGGTCTTGTCCAGAACGCCGGCCTCCTCCATCTCCACCATGAGGTCGTTGCCCTCACGGGTGCGCTCGCCGACGCCCGCGAAGACCGACACACCGTCGTGCAGCTTGGCCACACGGACGATCATTTCCTGGATCAGAACGGTCTTGCCGACACCGGCGCCACCGAACAGACCGATCTTTCCACCCTTGACGTACGGGGTGAGAAGGTCGACGACCTTCAGGCCGGTCTCGAACATCTCGGTCTTGGACTCGAGCTGGTCGAAGGCAGGGGCCTTGCGGTGGATCGTCCAGCGCGGGGCGTCCGCGACGGTGGAGGCGTCGTCGTTCAGCACCTGACCGAGCGTGTTGAACACGCGGCCCTTGGTGACATCGCCGACCGGCACCGTGATGCCGGCGCCGGTGTCCACGACGGGAGCCTGGCGGACCAGACCGTCGGTGGGCTGCATGGAGATGGTGCGGACGATGCCGTCACCGAGGTGCTGGGCGACCTCGAGGGTCAGCGTCTTGGTCGCGCCCTCCTCGGCCGGGTCCGGAACCTCGACGTTCAGCGCGTTGTAGATCTCCGGCATCGCGTCGACGGGGAACTCCACGTCGACGACCGGGCCGATGACCCGGGCGACGCGGCCCGTGGCGGCGGCCGTCTCAACAGTGGTCGTCATTACTTGTCACTCCCCGCGGTCGCGTCGGCCAGGGCTGCGGTGCCACCGACGATCTCGCTGATTTCCTGGGTGATTTCGGCCTGGCGGGCCGCGTTGGCAAGTCGGGAGAGGTTGTTGATCAAGTCTCCCGCGTTGTCGGTCGCCGACTTCATCGCACGGCGCGTGGCGGCGTGCTTGGAGGCAGCCGACTGGAGCAGCGCGTTGTAGATCCGGCTCTCGACGTAGCGCGGCAGCAGGGCGTCGAGGACGTCCTCCGCCGACGGCTCGAAGTCGTACAGCGGACGGAGCGTGTCCTGCTCGCCCGCCTCCTTCGCCACCTCGTCGAGGCTGAGGGGCAGCAGCCGGGCCTCGACCGCCGTCTGCGTCATCATCGAGACGAACTCGGTGTAGACGATGTGGAGCTCATCCACGCCGCCCTCGGCCGTGTCCTTCTCGATCGCCTCGATCAGCGGAGCCGCGATCTTCTTGGCGTCCCCGTACTCCGGCTGGTCCGTGAAACCGGTCCACGAGTCGGCCAGCTTGCGCTCACGGAAGTTGTAGTGCGCGATGCCACGACGGCCGACGACGTAGATGTCGACCTCGCGCCCCTCGCTCTCCAGCTTCTTCGTCAGCGCTTCCGCCGCCTTGATGGCGTTGGAGTTGAAGGCGCCGGCCAGACCGCGGTCGCTCGAGAGGAGCAGGACCGCGGCACGGGTCGGGTTCTCCACCTCGGTGGTCAGCGCGTGCTTGTCGCTCGCACCCGTGGCCACCGCGGTGACCGCGCGGGTCAGCTCGGTGGCGTACGGGGTCGACGCCTGCACCTTGCGCTGCGCCTTGACGACGCGCGAGGCGGCGATCATCTCCATCGCCTTGGTGATCTTCTTCGTCGCGGTGACGGATTTGATGCGACGCTTGTAGACCCGGAGCTGCGCTCCCATGAGTCAGGTCCCTTCCGTCGTCACTTCGAGACGTTGACGGCAGCGGAAGCGTCGTCGCCCAGCAGCTTCCCGTCAGAGGTCTCGAACTGCTTCTTGAACTCCGCGATGGCGTCGGCCACGGACTGCAGGGTGTCGTCAGACATCTTGCCGCCCTCACGGATGGAGCTCATGAGACCGGAGTGGCTCTGGCGCAGGTACGCCAGCATCTCGGCCTCGAAGCGGCGGATGTCGGCCACCGGGACGTCGTCCATCTTGCCGGTGGTGCCGGCCCAGACCGAGACGACCTGGTTCTCCGTGGGCATCGGCTGGTACTGAGCCTGCTTGAGCAGCTCGACCATGCGCTGACCACGCTCCAGCTGCGCCTTCGACGCGGCGTCCAGGTCGGAACCGAAGGCGGCGAACGCCTCCAGCTCACGGAACTGGGCCAGGTCGACACGGAGGCGACCGGAGATCTGCTTCATCGCCTTGTGCTGGGCGGAGCCACCGACACGGGAGACCGAGATACCGACGTTCAGGGCCGGACGCTGGCCGGCGTTGAACAGGTCGGACTCCAGGAAGCACTGGCCGTCGGTGATGGAGATGACGTTGGTCGGGATGAACGCCGAGACGTCGTTGGCCTTGGTCTCGACGATCGGCAGACCGGTCATCGAGCCCGCGCCCATCTCGTCCGACAGCTTCGCGCAGCGCTCGAGCAGACGCGAGTGCAGGTAGAAGACGTCACCCGGGTAGGCCTCACGGCCCGGCGGGCGGCGCAGCAGCAGCGACACGGCGCGGTAGGCGTCGGCCTGCTTCGACAGGTCGTCGAAGACGATCAGGACGTGCTTGCCCTGGTACATCCAGTGCTGGCCGATGGCGGAGCCGGTGTACGGCGCCAGGTACTTGAAGCCGGCCGGGTCGGACGCCGGGGCGGCGACGATCGTCGTGTACTCGAGCGCACCGGCCTCTTCCAGGGCGCCGCGCACGGACGCGATGGTCGAGCCCTTCTGGCCGATGGCGACGTAGATGCAGCGGACCTGCTTGTTCACGTCGCCCGAGCGCCAGTTGTCGCGCTGGTTGATGATCGTGTCGACGCACAGAGCGGTCTTGCCGGTCTGGCGGTCGCCGATGATCAGCTGACGCTGGCCACGGCCGACCGGGGTCATGGCGTCGACGGCCTTGTAGCCGGTCTCCATCGGCTCGTGGACCGACTTGCGCTGCATGACGCCGGGCGCCTGCAGCTCGAGGGCGCGGCGGCCCTCGGTCGCGATCTCGCCGAGGCCGTCGATCGGGTTGCCGAGCGGGTCGACAACGCGGCCGAGGTAGCCCTCGCCGACACCTACGGAGAGAACCTCACCGGTGCGCTGCACCGGCTGGCCCTCCTCGATACCGCTGAACTCGCCGAGGACGATCGCACCGATCTCGCGCTCCTCGAGGTTGAGGGCGAGACCGAGGGTGCCGTCCTCGAACTTCAGCAGCTCGTTCGCCATGGCCGAGGGAAGACCCTCAACCTTGGCGATGCCGTCGCCGGCCAGGCTGACCGTTCCGACCTCCTCGCGCGAGGCCGCGTCCGGCTGGTACGACTGGACAAAGTTCTCCAGCGCGTCCCGGATCTCCTCCGGCCGGATCGTGAGCTCCGCCATCTGGGTTCCCTGCTCTCCTTGTTGGGCCCGAAGTTTCTTAGGGGGTCTGGGGGCCGACCCCCAGGAATCTTCTGCAATCTCTGCACGGCCCAACCGGGCCGCTGGTGATGCTGTGTTCAGTTGGTGGCTGCTGCCGTCAGCCGGCCAGTCGCCGGGTCGCCTCGTCGAGGCGCTCCGCGATGGTCCCGTTGATGACCTCGTCGCCGACCTGCACGGAGATCCCGCCGAGGACCGCCGGGTCCACGTCCAGGTTCAGGTGCATCTGGCGGCCGTACAGCTTGGCCAGGACGGCACCGAGGCGCTGCTTCTGCTGATCGGTCAGCGGCACCGCCGTGGTGACGACCGCGACCATCCGGTCCCGGCGCGCCGCCGCGAGCTTGGAGAGGGACTCGAGTCCCGCTTCCAGGCTACGTCCCCGGGGCTGCGTCACGAGACGGACGATCAGGCGCTCGGTGACCGCGTTGGCCTTGCCGCCGAGCAGGCTGCGCAGCAGCTCGCTCTTGGCGGAGACCGTGGCGGCCTTGTCCGTCAGCGCCGAGCGAAGCTCGGTGCTGGAGGAGACGATCCGGCCGAACCGGAACAGCTCGTCCTCGACGTCGTCCAGCGCGCCGACCCGCTGCGCCGCGGTGAGGTCGGCGGTGTTCGCCAGCTCCTCGACCGAGTCGACCAGGTCACGCGACTGGGACCAGCGGGAACGCACCATGCCGGACACCAGGTCGACGGTCTCCCCGCCCACCTGACCGCTGAGCAGTCGCCCGGCGAGCTCGGCCTTGGCCTCGCCCGCCTGCGCCGGGTCGGTCAGGACCCGACGCAGCGACACCTCGCGGTCGAGCAGCGCGGTGACTGCGGCCAGCTCGCCCGCGAGCTTCGCGGCGTCGACCGAGGTGTTGTCGGTCAGCGCGTCGAGGGACTCACGGCCGGCGGCCAGTGCTTCACGGCTCGCTCCGTTCATCGGACGGCCTCGGCCTTCTCCTCGAGCTCATCGAGGAAGCGGTCGATCGTGCGGCTCTGGCGGGCGTGGTCCTCGAGGGACTCGCCGACCAGCTTGCCGGCCAGGTCGGTGGCGAGCTTGCCCACGTCCTGGCGCAGCGAGGTCGCCGCGGCCTTGCGGTCGGCCTCGATCTGCGTGTGGCCGGCCGCGATGATCTCCTCGCGCTGGCGCTGGCCTTCCGCCTTCATCTCCTGGATGATCGCGGTGCCCTGCTCCGTCGCCTCCTGGCGAAGACGCGCGGCCTCATGGCGGGCCTCGGCGAGCTGGGCCTTGTACTGCTCCAGCACACTCTGGGCCTCGATCTGGGCCGACTCGGCCTTCTCGATGCCACCCTCGATGGCCTGCCGACGCTCTTCCAGAACCTTGTTGATGTTCGGGAGGAGCTTCTTGGCGAGGAAGCCGAAGACGATGACGAAGGCGATCAGGCCGATGACGAGCTCGTCAAGATGCGGGATCAGAGGAGGCTGGGGCTCCTCCGCCTGCGCAAGAAGCAGAGCGTTCACATCAGTGCCTTCCGTAAAAAGGTTTGGGCTGTCGGTCCGATTTACTGGTAGACGAAGCCCATGACGATGCCGATGAGGGCGAGCGCCTCACAGAAGGCGAAGCCCATGATCTGGTTGGTGCGGATCAGACCAGCGGCCTCGGGCTGGCGGGCGAGGGCCTGCGTACCGTTACCGAAGATGATGCCGACGCCGACGCCGGGGCCGATCGCGGCGAGGCCGTAGCCGATCGAGGCGACGTTGCCGACGACGTTCTCCTTGGCGGAGGCCGCGAGGTTGACCATGTCGAGAGCAGCGGACATGCCGTTACTTCCTTCTCTTTCAATGACCCGGTGGGGGTTGGCCACCGGACGACTGTTGGATTGGGGGTGTAGCTGAATCCCGGGCGGGAGTCGCTCAGTGGTGCTCGGCGAGCGCGCCCTGGACGTAGCTGCAGGCCAGGAGGACGAAGACGTACGCCTGGACGGCCTGGATGAAGAGCTCGAAGGCCGTCATCACGAGGACCATCACGAACGAGGCGCCGGCGTAGACGAAGCCCAGGCCGTTCATGAGGTACCAGGTGGCCAGCGAGAACATCACGATCAGCAGGTGACCGGCGAACATGTTCGCGAACAGTCGGACCGCGTGCGTGAAGGGCCGGATGATCAGGTTCGAGAAGAACTCGAGGACGACGACCATCGGGAGGATCGCGCCGAGGGACTTGTCGTAACCGACGATGTTCTTCCAGCCGCCGACGAAGCCGTGCTTCTTGAAGGTCAGCGAGATCCAGAGCACGTACACGATCAGCGCGAGACCGGCCGGGAAGGCGATCAGCGAGGTGACCGGGAACTGGGCGAGCGGAATGATCGACCAGAGGTTCATGATCCAGACGAAGAAGAACAGCGACACCATGAAGGGGACGTACTTCTCGCCGTCCTTCTTGCCGATGATCTCGTAGACGATGCCGCGGCGGACGAAGTCGTAACCGGCCTCGCCGACCATCTGCATCTTGCCGGGGATCAGCTTGGGCTTGTTGAAGGCAGCCCAGAAGAACCCGACGACCACGATGGAGCCCAGCAGGGCGAGCAGCATCGGCTTGGTGATGTCGATGCCCCCCACCGTGGTGATGGGCTCGTACATGAACGTGTGCAGGCCCGGCGCCGGGAAGCCGCATCCACTGAAGATGTGGCAATCCGGGTCGAAGGCAAGCGTCTGGTCAGCACTCACCGCGGGCTCCTTCAGCGTGGCGCATAGGTACGGCAACCTCGTTGTGTCGGCGCGGCACGCAGCCGCGGGTCGGCACTGGACTGGTCTTACGGATAAGGGGGCGGCGGTTCGGCATCGTGCCTCGCGCTGGGACAGGCGTCAGCTCGGATGCCCGCGCCCGCAGTGCCGCAGTTGGCACCGGACGATAGCAGGAAGCCGAAAGCGCCTTTATCCCGGCCCTACCCCTCACTTCGACGACCCCGGCTTCTTGGGGTCGTCGATGTACATGATCTTGGCCTTCATGTAAGCGCGCGCCTGCGCGGCGATCCAGACGAGGGTCGACGCGAGCAGGGTGAAGGCGAAGGCCTTGAAGTCGAAGAACGTCGTGTTCTTCAGCAACAGCATCAGCACGAAGAGAAGCAGCAGCTGGGTGGTGTAGAGCAGGAGACCCATCGCCTGGAACAGGTGCGGGTACGACTTGGCCGTCCGCTGGAGCACCACGAGCCCGATCCCCATGAACGCGAGGACGACGGCGCAGCCGATGACGGCGCCGATTGCGCCCTTGCCGCCGGCGACCACGCCGCTGATGACCGCGGCGATGGCGCCGGTGGCTGCAGCGGGAATGGCAGCTGACAGAAGGATGCGTGCGTCGTTGGACGGCATGGCGGTGTCTCCGCTGTTGCTGGTGGGGGCGATGGTGTCGTCAGGGACGAGCGTAAGCCCGGTCCGAGGTGTGTCTCGGGGCCAAGAGACCGTCGCACTACGGTCTTTCGGCTCTGTCGCCGGGTCTCGTGAACGGTATCACAAACTATTTGAGTAGTTCTTTACCCGTGAAGTGTGCCGACTGTCACACATGAGAGTTACTGCGCGCGTGTGTGCGCGACACGCGGTGGGCTTGTCTGCTATTGGCCCCTAATGGGGCTTTCGTCAACTCGGCGTTCCGGCCTTCCGCCGGTCGGTGAAGCGCGAGCGGTGACCGATGGCGGTGGACCCGTTGACTCCGGCCGGAACCGGGATGCGCTCGTCCATCGGCTCCTCCACGGACACGGAGACCGGAACCGTGGCGTCCGCGGCTTCCGTGGCCACGGTCCTGCGCCGCCGGTAGCGGGGCGGAACGAAGGACTCCGCCCATCGCGGGGCGCGCGGGGCGAAGCGCGGCAGCAGGAGCAGCACCAGACCGATCGCGCTGAGGAACACCACCGTGAGCACGATCCACATGGACGTCGAGTGCACCGAGTACGCGAGCGTCCCGAAGGCGATCAGCGCCGACCAGAAGTACATGATCAGGACGGCCCGGCTGTGCGAGTGCCCGATCTCCAATAGCCGGTGGTGCAGATGGCCGCGGTCGGCCGCGAACGGCGACTGACCGTTCCAGGTGCGGCGCACGATCGCCAGGATCAGGTCCGCCATCGGGATCGCGATGATCGTCAGCGGCAGGACGAGCGGGATGAAGACCGGCAGGGCCGCGTGGGTGGCCTCACGGGTCGAGCCCTCGAAGAGCTTCAGCACGTCCGGGTCGACCTGGCCGGTGATCGAGATCGCCGAGGCGGCCAGGATCAGACCGATCAGCATCGAGCCGGAGTCGCCCATGAAGATCCGGGCCGGATGCATGTTGTGCGGCAGGAAGCCCAGGCACATGCCCATGAGGATCGCGGCGAAGAGCGTCGCGGGTGCGGCGGCCTCGATCGTGTAGCCGTACCAGAGGCGGTAGGCGTACAGGAAGAAGGCCGCGGCGGCGATGCAGACCATGCCGGCGGCCAGGCCGTCGAGGCCGTCCACGAAGTTCACCGCGTTGATGGTGAGGACCACCAGGGCGACCGTGAGGAGCGTGCCCTGGCCCCGGGTGAGGGCGACCGTGCCGACGCCGGGGATCGGGAGCCACAGGATCGTCAGACCCTGGATCACCATCACACCGGCGGAGATCATCTGCGCGCCCAGCTTGATCAGGGCGTCCAGCTCGAACTTGTCGTCGAGGACGCCGATCAGCCAGATCAGCGCGGCTCCGGACAGCAGCGCGCGGGGCTCGTTGGAGAGCTCGAAGACGCTGTTGAGGTTCTGGAGGTGGTCGGCGACCAGCAGTCCGGCGCACAGGCCGAAGAACATGGCGATGCCACCGAGCCGCGGAGTCGGTTCTCGGTGTACGTCGCGGGCACGGATCTCCGGCATCGCCCCGGTCGCGATGGCGAACTTCCGCACCGGACCGGTCAGCAGATAGGTCACCGCGGCCGTGACACAGAGCGTCAGCAGGTAATCACGCACGGGCTGCCCCACAGGAATCGCTGGCCATCTCAGCCCCACACCCTAGCCGTGCTGTCCATGTGCTTGAGGACATACGTCCCGCCAGGATGGTTGCGCTCCGCCGTCCATCACCGGCCATACGGGGGAAATCGCCCGGCGAGTTCGCGTACTTCGGCGCGTACGCGCGCCGTCTCCTCGGCGTCGTCCCGTAGCGCGATCGTGAACAACGCCGCAATCCTGGCCATCTCCGCGGCGCCCATCCCCTGGGTGGTGACGGCGGCCGTGCCGAGCCGGATGCCGCGCCCGTCCCCGTACGGAAGCGCACAGGTGTCGAGGACGATCCCGGCGGCGGCGAGCCGCATACGGGCGGTGCGGCCGTCCACGCCCAGGGGGGCGGGGTCCGCGGTGATCAGGTGGGTGTCGGTGCCGCCGGTGGTGACGGCGAAGCCCTCGGCGGCGAGCGCCTCGGCGAGGACGCGGGCGTGCGCGACCACCTGATGGGCGTACGTGGTGAAGGCGGGGGTCGACGCCTCGCGGAAGGCGACGGCCTTGGCCGCGATGGTGTGCATCTGGGCGCCGCCCTGGGTGAACGGGAAGACGGCCCGGTCGACGCGGCCGGCGAGCTCGGCGCCGCAGAGGATCATCCCGCCGCGGGGACCACGGAGCACCTTGTGGGTGGTGGCACAGACCACATCGGCGTACGGGACGGGGTTGGGCGCCGCTCCCCCGGCGACGAGGCCGATGGGGTGGGCGGCGTCGGCGATCAGATAGGCGCCGGCCTCGTCGGCGATCTCGCGGAAGAGCGCGTAGTCGAGGTGGCGGGGGTAGGAGATGGAGCCGCAGACGATCGCCTTGGGGCGGTGGTGCCGGGCGAGGGCGGCGACCTGCTCGTAGTCGACGAGCCCGGTCTCGGCGTCGACGCCGTAGGGCACGAAGTCGAACCAGCGCCCGGAGAAGTTGGCGGGTGAGCCGTGGGTGAGATGGCCGCCGTGTTCGAGGCCCATGGCAAGGACGGTGTCCCCGGGCCGCAGAAGGGCCGCGTAGGCGGCCAGGACGGCGGAGGAACCGGAGTGGGACTGCACGTTGGCGTGCTCGGCGCCGAAGAGGGCGGTGACCCGGTCCACGGCGATCCGCTCGGCGGCGTCGGCGAACTCGCAGCCGCCGTGATGACGGGCACCGGGATAGCCCTCGGCGTACTTGTTGGCGAGCGGGGAGCCGAGTGCGGCGAGGACGGCGGGCGAGGTGAAGTTCTCGGCGGCGATCAGCTGCAGGCTGTCGGCCTGCCGGCGCACCTCCCCGAGCAGCACGTCGGCGATCTCCGGGTCCTGCCGGCGCAGGACGTCGAGATCCTCTTCGGGGGGAGCGGTGACCGGCATCTGTGGCTCCAGGCGTGGGCTGGGCTTCAGCTCCAATGTAGGCGCGTCGGCACGGGTTTGCCCGCTGTTCACCCGGTTCCTGGGCCGTTTGGCCCTGGCGCCTCGCGGGACCCCGTCGGCGTCGTGCGGGGCGACCGTCAGCGCCGCGCGGGAACCCGTCAGCACCTCGCGGGGCGGCCGTCAGCGCCGCGCGGGGACCCCCGTCAGCGCCGTCACCACGGGATCCAGCGCCGTGTTGATCTCCTCGCCGATCGAGCGGAAGAAGGTGATCGGCGCACCGTACGGGTCGTTCACCTCGTCCGCCTCCGCGCTCGGGGCCAGGAGCCACCCGCGTAGAGCCGCCGCCGCGCGGACCAGTGCACGTGCGCGTTCGACCATGCCGTCGCCCAGGGGGTCCGGCAGCGTCGCGGGATCTATGGCGCGGACGAGACGGGTGAACTCCTTCAGGGTGAAGGTGCGCAGGCCCGCGGAGTGGCCCATCGAGATGACCTGCGCCCGGTGGTCGCGGGTCGCCGTCAGGACGAGGTCCGCGCGGATGACGTGCTCGTCGAGGAGCTCGCGGCCCACGAAGCCGCTGTAGTCCGCGCCGAAGTCGGCGAGGACCAGCTCCGCGTTGGCCTCCATCGGGGCGCCCTCATGGCCCCAGGTGCCCGCGCTCTCCACGATCAGGCCGCCGCCCCGAGGGTCGCCGAGGCGGGAGCTCAGGGCATGCCGGGTCAGCCGCTCGGTGATCGGCGAGCGGCAGACGTTGCCGGTGCTGACGTGGAGAATGCGGAAGGAACTGCTGTCGTACCCCGCTATGCCACGCCCCTCAGGGGCGGTCAATTGGCCACCTCGAGGTCGGGTACGACCTTCCGGAGTTCCTCCACGGACAGCGCGCCCTGACGCAGCAGGACCGGCACCTTGCCCGTGACGTCCACGATCGACGACGGGACGATCCCGGGGGTCGGGCCACCGTCGAGGTACACCGAGACGGAGTCGCCGAGCATGCCCTGCGCGGCGTCGCAGTCCTCCGGCGACGGGTGGCCCGTGAGGTTCGCCGAGGAGACGGCCATCGGGCCGACCTCGGTGAGCAGTTCGATGGCGACGGGGTGCAGCGGCATCCGGATCGCCACCGTGCCCCGGGTGTCCCCCAGGTCCCACTGCAGCGACGGCTGGTGCTTGGCGACCAGCGTCAGCGCGCCCGGCCAGAACGCGTCGACGAGCTCCCACGCCTGCTCGGAGAAGTCCGTGACGAGCCCGTGCAGCGTGTTCGGGGAGCCGATGAGGACGGGCGTGGGCATGTTGCGGCCCCGGCCCTTGGCGTCCAGCAGGTCCGCGACCGCCTCCGAGCTGAAGGCGTCCGCGCCGATCCCGTACACGGTGTCGGTGGGCAGCACGACCAGCTCGCCACGACGAACGGCGGACGCGGCCTCGCGCAGACCGGTCACACGGTCCGTCGCCTCGTTGCAGTCGTATCGCCGAGCCATCAGTCCCGGTCCTCCTCGTACGCGTCGTGCGTGGTCATGGTGTCGCCTTGCGGGCGGTCGCGAAGCGCGGGCGGTTGTTCAGGTCCGGGTGGTCGGCAGCGTCCGCCCAGCCGGCCTCCTCGTTGAAGATCCACGGCACCTGGCCGCCCTGGGTGTCCGCGTGTTCGATCACGACGAGGCCCCCCGGGCGCAGCAGCCGGTGCGCGGTGCGCTCGATCCCCCGGATCGTGTCGAGGCCGTCCTCGCCGGAGAACAGCGCCATCTCCGGGTCGTGGTCCCGTGCCTCGGGCGCGACGTACTCCCATTCGGTCAACGGGATGTACGGCGGGTTGGAGATGACCAGGTCGACCTGGCCGTCGAGCTCCGGCAGCGCGCGCAGCGCGTCGCCCTGGTGGACGGTGACCCGCGAGCCCTCGGCGTTCTTACGGGTCCACACCAGCGCGTCGTCGGAGAGCTCCACCGCATGCACCCGTGAACGCGGCACCTCCTGCGCCATGGCGAGCGCGATCGCGCCCGAGCCGGTGCACAGGTCGACGATCAGCGGCTCGACCACGTCCATGGCCCGTACGGCGTCTATGGCCCAGCCGACGACCGACTCGGTCTCCGGGCGCGGCACGAAGACGCCCGGGCCGACCTGGAGCTCCAGGTAGCGGAAGAACGCGCGGCCGGTGATGTGCTGGAGCGGCTCGCGCGCCTCCCGGCGGGCGACCGCCTCCCAGTAGCGGGCGTCGAAGTCCGCGTCCTTGACGTTGTGCAGCTCCCCCCGCTTGACGCCGTGCACGAACGCGGCGAGCTCCTCCGCGTCGAAACGCGGTGAGGGAACGCCGGCGTCGGCCAGCCGCTGGGTGGCCTGGGCCACCTCGGCAAGCAGCAGGTTCACGCTGGTCCTCCGTGGTACGGGGCGTACGGGGTGGGGCTTACGGAACTTACGCCGCGGCGAGCTTCGCAGCGGAGTCGGCGTCGACGCAGGCCTGGATCATCGCGTCCAGGTCGCCGTCGAGCACCTGGTCCAAGTTGTACGCCTTGAAGCCGACCCGGTGGTCCGAGATCCGGTTTTCCGGGAAGTTGTACGTCCGGATCTTCTCGGACCGGTCGACCGTACGGACCTGGCTGCGGCGAGCGTCGGCGGCCTTGGACTCGGCCTCCTCCTGGGCGGCGGCGAGCAGCCGCGACCGGAGGATACGCATGGCCTGCTCCTTGTTCTGGAGCTGGCTCTTCTCGTTCTGGCAGGAGGCGACGATGCCGGTCGGCAGGTGCGTGATGCGGACCGCGGAGTCGGTCGTGTTGACGGACTGGCCGCCGGGACCGGAGGAGCGGTACACGTCGATGCGCAGGTCGTTGGCGTGGATCTCGACGTCGATCTCCTCGGCCTCGGGGGTCACGAGGACGCCTGCGGCGGAGGTGTGGATCCGGCCGGCCGACTCGGTGGCGGGCACGCGCTGCACGCGGTGCACCCCGCCCTCGTACTTCAGCCGCGCCCAGACGCCCTGGCCGGGCTCGGTCGCGCCGTTGCCGCCCTTGGTCTTCACGGCGACCTGGACGTCCTTGTAGCCGCCGAGCTCGGACTCGGTGGAGTCGATGATCTCGGTCTTCCAGCCGACGCGCTCGGCGTAGCGCAGGTACATCCGCAGGAGGTCGCCGGCGAACAGGGCGGACTCGTCGCCGCCCGCGCCGGCCTTGATCTCCAGGATGACGTCCTTGTCGTCGCTGGGGTCGCGCGGGACGAGCAGCAGCCGCAGCTTGTCGGTCATCTCCTCGCGCTGCTTCTCCAGCTCCTTGACCTCGGCCGCGAAGTCGGGGTCGTCGTGCATCAGCTCGCGGGCGGTCTCGATGTCGTCACCGTTCTGCTTCCAGGCACGGTAGACGGCGACGATCGGGGTCAGCTCGGCGTAACGCTTGTTCAGCTTGCGCGCGTTGGCCTGGTCCGCGTGGACCGAAGGGTCAGCGAGCTTCTTCTCGAGATCGGCGTGCTCGCCGATCAGTTCCTCGACCGCCTCGAACATCGGGGGCTCCTGTTTTCGTACGAACGGACTGCGGGGACGGCAAAGCGCCGGTCCGGTGCCCCCTGCGGGAGCGACCAAGGACCGGCGCAGTGACGTGCTACTTCTTGGCCGCAGCCTTGCCGAAGCGGGCCTCGAAGCGGGCGACGCGGCCGCCGGTGTCGAGGATCTTCTGCTTGCCCGTGTAGAACGGGTGGCACTCGGAGCAGACCTCGGCACGGATGGTGCCCTCGGTCAGGGTGCTACGAGTGGTGAACGACGCGCCGCAGGTGCAGCTGACCTGGGTCTCGACGTACTCGGGGTGGATCTCGCGCTTCAAGGTGTCTCCTAGTTTCGGGAGGGCGCCGGGTCGCTGTGCGGGATGCACCTGCGTGAACCGGGGCCGACGTACCAGTCTGCCAGGACCGGCCGTATCTCCCAAAACCGGGTCCGTGGTGAAACTATTCCGGGGTCGGCGAGACGGCCGCCTGCGGGCTATTTCACGAGGCCTGCGGCCTTGCCGGTGGCCGAGTCCTTCGTCGCGGAGGCGGGGATGGGCCTGTCGTTCTTGAGCGCCTGCCAGACCTGCCGGGACTGTGCTTCCAGCGGGATGACCCGGTTCGGGTCGGCGGGGTCGTACTCGACCGGCATCGTGATCATCTGGACGTCCTCGGCGCCGAGTCCTGAGAGCCCCTTGGCGAAGTCCATGAGTTCGTTGACCGAGTCGAGCTCGGAGTCGGGCGTGATGGCCTTGGTGGCCGTGTCGGCGATGTCCAGGAGCTTCTTCGGGTCGGAGAACACCCCGACGTCCTTGACCTGGTCGATGAACGCCTTCATGAAGGCCTGCTGGAGCTGGATGCGGCCGAGGTCGCTGCCGTCTCCGACGCTCTTGCGGGTGCGGACCAGGCCGAGAGACTGCTCGCCGTCGAGGGTGTGGGGGCCCGGCGCGAGGTCGAGGTGGCTCTTGTCGTCCGTGATGCGCTCGGTCGTGGTGATCCGCACGCCGCCGAGCTTGTCGATCAGCTTCTTGAAGCCCGTGAAGTCCACCTCGATGTAGTGGTCCATGCGGATGCCGGACATCGACTCGACGGTCTTCACGGCGCAGGCCGGTCCGCCCACCTCGTACGCGGTGTTGAACATCGCCCGCTTCTCGCCGGCGACGGTGGTGCCCTTCGCGTCGGAGCAGGCGGGGCGGTCGACGAGGGTGTCGCGCGGGACGGAGACGACACTGGCCTTCTTGTGGCCCTCGTAGACGTGGACGATCATCGCGGTGTCGGAGCGGGCGCCGCCCTCGTCCTTGCCGTACGCGCCGTTGTCGCCGGAGCGGGAGTCGGAGCCCAGGACGAGGATGTCCATCGAGCCGTTGTCGACGTCGTCGGGGCGATCGGTGCCGAGCTGGGCGTTGATGTCGACGCCCTGGAGGTTGCCGTTCAGCTTGAAGTAGACGTAGCCGAGTCCGGAGCCGCCGACCACGACCAGCACGGCCGCGCCCCAGGCGGCGACCGTCATCGCGCGACGGCCCTTCGTGGGCTGCTTGCGGCGGCGGCCGGTGCCCCGTATTCGGCCACCCTTGCTCTGCTCGGTCATCTGCTACCTCAGGTCCTAGTTTCACCTTCTGTGACGGCGAAGCGCCCAAAAGGGTTGCATAGGAACCTGTGAGGTTTGGATGAGCGACGGAGCGCAACGGCCCACAACGCACTGCGCCCACCGTGCGAGGCACGGTGGGCGCAGTGCGTTTGTCCAGGTCACGGCGGGGTCACGGCCCGGAGGCCGGTTCCCCGCCGTGTGACGGAGGTCTCGCCTCAGTCGTTCACATCGACTGAGCCTCCGGGGCGCTGGTGACGCCCCAGCGCCTCAGTCGTTGTTGCCGGCTCCGGGAGTCGTCTTCTGGATCTGCAGCAGGAACTCGCCGTTCGACTTCGTCTGCTTCATCTTGTCGAGCAGCAGCTCGATCGCCTGCTGCTGGTCGAGCGCGTGCAGCACGCGACGCAGCTTCCAGGTGATGGCGAGCTCGTCGCTGCCGAGCAGGATCTCCTCCTTGCGCGTACCCGAGGCGTCGACGTCGACGGCCGGGAAGATGCGCTTGTCGGCGAGCTTCCGGTCGAGCTTGAGCTCCATGTTGCCGGTGCCCTTGAACTCCTCGAAGATCACCTCGTCCATGCGCGAGCCGGTGTCGACCAGCGCGGTGGCCAGGATGGTCAGCGAGCCGCCGTCCTCGATGTTGCGCGCCGCACCGAAGAAGCGCTTCGGCGGGTAGAGCGCGGTCGAGTCGACACCACCGGACAGGATGCGGCCGGAGGCGGGCGCCGCGAGGTTGTACGCGCGGCCCAGGCGGGTGATCGAGTCGAGCAGGACGACCACGTCGTGACCCAGCTCCACGAGGCGCTTGGCGCGCTCGATGGCCAGCTCGGCGACCGTGGTGTGGTCCTCGGCCGGACGGTCGAAGGTCGAGGAAATGACCTCGCCCTTGACCGACCGCTGCATGTCGGTGACCTCTTCCGGACGCTCGTCGACCAGGACGACCATCAGGTGGCACTCGGGGTTGTTGTGCGTGATCGCGTTGGCGATCGCCTGCATGATCATGGTCTTGCCGGTCTTCGGCGGGGCCACGATCAGACCTCGCTGGCCCTTGCCGATCGGCGACACGAGGTCGATGATCCGCGTGGTCAGCACACCCGGGTCGGTCTCCAGACGGAGCCGGTCCTGCGGGTAGAGCGGGGTCAGCTTGTTGAACTCCGGGCGGCCACGGCCGGAATCGGCGGCCATGCCGTTCGAGGAGTCCAGGCGGACCAGCGCGTTGAACTTCTCGCGGCGCTCGCCCTCCTTCGGCTGACGCACGGCGCCGGTGACGTGGTCACCCTTGCGCAGGCCGTTCTTGCGGACCTGGGCGAGGGAGACGTACACGTCGTTCGGGCCGGGCAGGTAGCCGGAGGTCCGGATGAACGCGTAGTTGTCGAGGATGTCCAGGATGCCCGCGACGGGGATCAGGACGTCGTCCTCGGAGACCTGCGGCTCACCGGTCGCGAAGTCGTCACGGCCACGACGGCCACGGCGGTCGCGGTAGCGGCCACGACGGCCACGACGGCCGCCCTCGTCGTCGAAGTCGTCCTGCGGGCCGGCCTGCTGCTGGCCGCCCTGACGCTGCTGACGCTGGCCGCCCTGGCCACCGCCCTGCTGGTCGTCGCCCTTGCCGCGGTCACGGCGGTCGCGCTGGCGGTCGCCGCGGTCACGGCGGTCCCCGCGCTCGCCACGGTCACGGCGGCCGCGACCCTCGGCGGTGTCGACGGCGGCGTCGGCGGACGCGTCCGTACGGGCCTCGGTGCGGGACTCCGTACGGGCCTCCACCTTGGTGTCCGTCTTCACGGCCTGGGCGGACTCGCCCTTGGCCTCGCCCTCCGGGCTGCCGGCGGGCGCGGTGGCCCGGCGACGGCGGCGCTCGCCGGCCGGCTGGTCGTCGGAGGCCGGCTGGCCGGGGATGTCGATCTGCTGCTGGGCGACGGCCTTCTCGGCCTTCTCCGCCTTGGGGGCAGCGGTCTCGGCGGCGGCGTCGGTGCGGGCCTTGGAGGTGGCGCGGCGCTTCGGCTTGGTGTCAGCCGTGTCGGCGGCGGCCTTGGCGGGGGCGGAGCCTCCACCGGCCTGCGCCTCCTTGATGACCTCGATCAGCTGGCTCTTGCGCATCCGCGCGGTGCCCCTGATGCCGAGGCCGGACGCGACCTGCTGCAGCTCGGCCAGGACCATGCCCTCGAGGCCGGTGCCGGAGCGGCGGCGCCGTGCGGTGGTGCCAGTGGCAGCACCTGCGGCGGGCGCGGCGGCGTCGACACTGTTGTCGGCAGTCACGCCCATCAGATCGGTGGTGTCGCTCACGAAGGGTCCTTCCCTGGAGCGGACGTCGGCCATCTGGCTCGGCGACCGGTTGTGCTGTCCGACGACGGTCCTGGCTTGTGGACCGTGTCGGGGCGGTGGTCCCGCCGGGTACGGCGGAAGAGAAAAAACGTGCTGTGGGTCCGGCCCGAGGCCCCCTGCTCGGCCCTCACATAGGAAGAGCGAGGGGTGTCGTGCCGGTTCCGGAGCGTGCTCGAAACTGCTCAGGCAGGCTGCTCAGGCAGTTGGGGAGGCTCCCGGAAGAATGGGTGGTCCCTGATGGGGACACTCCGCACCGCGCCACAAAAACGTCGGGTGCAGACTTGAGGTTAACACTACCGGCTCCAACAAACATTCCCCCTCTCCATCACCGGCAATCTCGTGCCCCTAGGAAGCGAGCGGCAGAACACTCGCTCCGGACACGTCGAGGTCGAGCCGGTTCGCGGCCCATCCCTCGCCCGCCAGCCGGGCGACCTTGTCGGCCGTCCCGTGTTCGGCCAGCGCGAGCACCGTGGGGCCCGCGCCGGAGATGACCGCGGGGACTCCGTCCGCCCGCAGCCGGTTCACAAGGGCGATGCTCTCGGGCATCGCGGGAGCCCGGTACTCCTGGTGCAGCCGGTCCTCGGTGGCCGCGAGCAGCAGCTCGGGGCGGCGGGTCAGCGCCTCCACGAGGAGCGCGGCGCGCCCGGCGTTGGCCGCGGCGTCGACGTGCGGGACGGTGCGCGGCAGCAGACCGCGGGCGGTCTCGGTCAGCACGGGCTTACCGGGGACGAAAACCACCGGAACGATGGAATCCGAGGGGTCCATCCTGATCGCCCGCGCGGCGCCGGACTCGGTCCAGGCGAGCGTGAAGCCGCCGAGCAGGCAGGCGGCGACGTTGTCGGGGTGCCCCTCGATCTCCGTGGCGAGTTCGAGCAGGGCGGCCTCGTCGAGGCGGGCGTCTCCGCCTATGGTCACGGCGCGGGCGGCGACGATGCCGGCGCAGATGGCGGCGGAGGAGGAGCCGAGGCCGCGGCCGTGCGGGATGCGGTTGGCGCAGACGACCTCGAGGCCGCGCGGCTGTCCGCCGAGCAGGTCGAAGGCCGTGCGCAGGGAGCGTACGAGCAGGTGGCTCTCGTCGCGCGGGAGCGTGTCGGCGCCCTCGCCGGCGATGTCGATGTGCAGCCCGGAGTCGGCGACCCGGACGACGACGTCGTCGTAGAGACCCAGCGACAGGCCGAAGGCATCGAAGCCCGGGCCGAGGTTGGCGCTGGTGGCGGGAACGCGCACCCGTACGGCGGCGGCGCGGAACGCGGGACCGGCCATCGCTCGATGACTCTCCTTGACTTGCGACTACGGGATTTCAAGAGAAGTACACGGAAACCCGGGGGCCGCGTCTGCCTCGGGGGCGACAACGGCAACGACACCGCGCATATGCAACGGGGCGGGTTGAGTACAGCCTATCGAAGGAAGGTTCTGTGGCGACATAGGGCGCACAGGAGGCGCACGATGCGTGTCGCGAGCCATCCTGTGCGCCTATGTACGTTCCTGATCGGGTTTCACCCGGTGGCCTCTCCTCGCGGAGGGGCCGGATCAGGCCAGGCAGGGGTGGATCAGGCCAGTCTTGTCGGGCCCGACGTGTCCGGTCGGACGTGTCGGGCCGGACACTTCAGGCCGGGGGCGTCAGGCCAGGCCGAGGCGCTCGGCGGCGGCCGCCGCGTCGACCGGGACGGTGACCGGCTGGGGCGCGCCGGCGACGGCCCAGTCGGGGTCCTTCAGGCCGTTGCCGGTGACGGTGCAGACGATCCGCTGGCCCGGGTCGACCTTGCCCTGCTCGGCGGCCTTCAGCAGACCGGCGACGGACGCGGCCGAGGCGGGCTCCACGAAGACGCCCTCCTGGGCGGCCAACAGCCGGTAGGCGCGCAGGATCTCACGGTCCGTCACCTCGTCGATGAAACCGCCGGACTCGTCCCGCGCGGCGATCGCGAAGTCCCAGGAGGCCGGGTTTCCGATGCGGATCGCGGTGGCGATGGTCGACGGGTCCTTGACGACCTCGCCGCGCACGAGCGGCGCGGAGCCGGAGGCCTGGAAGCCCCACATGCGCGGCGTGTGCGTCGCCAGACCGTCCGCGGCGTACTCCCGGTACCCCTTCCAGTACGCCGTGATGTTGCCGGCGTTGCCCACGGGCAGCACGTGGATGTCGGGGGCGTCGCCCAGCATGTCCACGATCTCGAACGCGGCGGTCTTCTGCCCCTCGATCCGGACCGGATTGACGGAATTGACCAGCGCCACCGGGTAGTTGTCCGAGAGCGCGCGGGCCAGGTCCAGGCAGTCGTCGAAGTTGCCGTCGACCTGGAGGATCTTCGCGCCGTGCACGAGGGCCTGGCCCATCTTGCCGAGCGCGATCTTGCCCTGCGGCACGAGGACGGCGGACACCATCCCGGCGCGTACCGCGTAAGCCGCCGCGGACGCCGAGGTGTTGCCGGTGGACGCGCAGATGACGGCCTGCGCGCCCTCCTCCTTGGCCTTGGAGATGGCCATGGTCATACCGCGGTCCTTGAAGGAACCGGTGGGGTTGGCGCCCTCGACCTTGAGGTGCACCTCGCAGCCCGTGCGCTCGGAGAGGACCTGAGCGGGGACGAGCGGCGTACCGCCCTCACGGAGCGTGACGACCGGCGTCGCGTCCGTGACCGGAAGGCGGTCCCGGTACTCCTCGATGATGCCGCGCCACTGGTGGGTGCCCTTGCTGGTCATGGGTCCTTACTCCCCTTCAACACGCATGATGCTGGCGACACCGCGCACGGTGTCGAGCTTGCGCAGCGCCTCGACGGTCCCGGAGAGGGCGGCGTCGGGCGCGCGGTGGGTGACGACGACGAGGGAGGCCTCGCCGTCCTTGCCCTGCTGGCGGACCGTATCGATCGATACGCCGTGCTCGGCGAAGACCGTCGCGACCTGGGCGAGTACGCCAGGCTTGTCGGCCACGTCGAGGCTGATGTGGTACCGCGTCACCACGTCGCCCATGGGGCTCACGGGCAGCTGGGTGTACGCGGACTCGCCGGGGCCGGTGGCCTCGTTGAGCTTGTTGCGGCACACGGCGACCAGGTCGCCGAGGACGGCCGAGGCGGTCGGAGAACCGCCGGCGCCGGGGCCGTAGAACATGAGCCGCCCGGCGGCCTCGGCCTCGACGAAGACCGCGTTGTAGGCCTCGCGGACGGAGGCGAGCGGGTGGCTCAGCGGGATCATCGCGGGGTGCACGCGCGCGGTGACGGACCCGCCGTCGGCGGAGCGCTCGCAGATGGCGAGCAGCTTGATGGTGCAGCCCATGCGCTTGGCGGAGGCGAAGTCGGCGGCGGTGACCTCGGTCATGCCCTCGCGGTACACGTCGTCGAGGCGTACGCGGGTGTGGAAGGCGATACCGGCGAGGATGGCGGCCTTCGCGGCGGCGTCGAAGCCCTCGACGTCGGCGGTCGGATCGGCCTCGGCGTACCCGAGGGCGGTGGCCTCGTCCAGGGCCTCGGAGTACCCCGCGCCGGACGTGTCCATCTTGTCGAGGATGAAGTTCGTCGTGCCGTTGACGATGCCCATCACACGGTTGATCTTGTCGCCGGCGAGGGACTCGCGCAGCGGCCGGATGAGGGGAATGGCCCCCGCGACGGCCGCTTCGTAGTAGAGATCCTGCCCGTGCTGGTCGGCGGAGGCGTAGAGGTTCGCGCCGTCCTGGGCGAGGAGCGCCTTGTTGGCCGAGACGACGGAGACGCCGTGCTCGAAGGCGGTGGTGATGAGGGTGCGGGCGGGCTCGACCCCGCCGATGACCTCGACGACGACGTCGATGTCGCCCCGTTTGACCAGGGCGGTGGCGTCGGTGGTGATCAGCTCCGCGGGGATGCCCTCACGGACCTTGTCCGGGCGGCGGACCGCCACGCCGGCGAGCTCGACCGGGGCGCCGATGCGCGCGGCGAGGTCGTCGGCGTGCGTCGTCATGATGCGCGCCACCTCTGAGCCGACCACACCACAGCCCAGCAGCGCCACCTTCAGCGGACGCGTACGCATCATCCGACCTCGTTTCTCGTACTACTTCGTATCTCTACGGTTGGACCAGTCTCACTCACCGGACGAGGGTTTCTGTCCCTCGTCCGGATCCTGAGACGCTTATTTCATCACCCGACATCGAGACGCAGGAGATCTTCCTCCGTCTCACGCCGGACGATCACGCGCGCCTCGCCGTCGCGGACTGCGACGACGGGCGGGCGGAGTGCGTGGTTGTAGTTGCTGGCCATGGAGCGGCAGTACGCCCCGGTGGCCGGTACGGCGATGAGATCGCCGGGCGCGACGTCCGCGGGCAGGAACGCGTCCCTCACCACGATGTCACCGCTCTCACAGTGCTTGCCGACGACGCGGGTGAGCATGGGCTCGGCGTCGGAGGTGCGGGAGACCAGGGCGACGCTGTACTCGGCGTCGTACAGCGCGGTGCGGATGTTGTCCGACATGCCGCCGTCGACGGAGACGTACGTCCGCAGCCCTTCGAGCGGCTTGACGGTGCCGACCTCGTACAGGGTGAAGGCGGTCGGACCGACGATCGCGCGACCGGGCTCGACGGAGATGCGCGGCGTGGCCAGCCCGGCGGCCTCGCATTCCCTCGTGACGATCTCGTTCAGCGCCTTGGCGATGTGGTGCGGCTCGCGCGGGTCGTCCTCGGAGGTGTAGGCGATGCCGAGGCCGCCGCCGAGGTCGATCTCGGGAAGCTCGATGCCGTGCTCGTCACGTACCTCGGCGAGCAGCTGGACCACGCGACGGGCCGAGACCTCGAAGCCGGCCATGTCGAAGATCTGGGACCCGATGTGCGAGTGGATCCCGATGAGCTCGAGCCCGTCGAGCTTCAGCGCGCGCCGGACCGCCTCCGCGGCCTGCCCGCCGGCGAGGGCGATACCGAACTTCTGGTCCTCGTGGGCGGTGGCGATGAACTCGTGCGTGTGCGCCTCGACGCCCACCGTGACCCGGATCTGGACGCGCTGCCGCTTGCCGAGGGACTGGGCGATGTGGGCGACGCGGACGATCTCCTGGAAGGAGTCGAGGACGATGCGCCCGACGCCGGCCTCGACGGCCTTGCGGATCTCTTCCTCGGACTTGTTGTTCCCGTGGAAGGCGATGCGCTCGGCGGGCATGCCGGCGGAGAGGGCGGTGGTGAGCTCGCCGCCGGAACACACGTCCAGGTTCAGCCCCTCCTCCTTCAGCCATCGCACGATCGCCCGGGAGAGGAAGGCCTTCCCCGCGTAGAAGACATCGGCCTCCGTGCCGAAGGCGTCGGCCCAGGCGCGGCACCGGGCGCGGAAGTCGGCTTCGTCGAGGAAGTAGGCGGGGGTACCGAACTGCTCGCGGAGCTCGTCGACCCCGATGCCGCCGACGGTGACGACGCCGCGGTCGTTGCGCTCGACGGTCCTGGCCCAGACCTTGGGGTCGAGGACGTTCAGGTCGGCGGGCGGGGCGGTGTAGTGCCCCTCGGGGAGGACATCGGCGTGACGGGGCCCGGCGGGGTGGGCGGAACGGCTCATGTCTGCAATCTTTCAAATCCGGTGGGGTGCGCTGATGCCGAGCAGGGAGAGGCCACCGGCGAGCACCACCCCGGCGGCTTCGGCGAGCGCGAGCCGGGAGCGGTGGGCGGCCGAGGGTTTCTCGTCGCCGCGGGGCAGGACGGTGTGCTGGAAGTCCAGCAGCGCGTCGGCGGTGGCTTCGAGGTGCCGGGCGACCCGGTCGGGGGCGCGGTGGCGGGCGGCGGAGGCGAGGACGACGGGATGGTCGCCGAGGACCTGCGCGAGCGTGGGTGCGTCCACGGTCTCGTACGTCTCGCCCGTCTCGCCCCTCTCGCTCCGGAATCCCAACTGCTCGGCGTTCCGTACGAGGGCGCGGGTACGGGAGTGGGCGTACCGGACGCGGAAGAGGGGGTTGCCCTCGTGCTGGTGGAGGAGGTCGTCGCCGAGGCGGGCCCGGTCGTGCGCGGCGGCGGAGAGGAGCCCCCAGCGCGCGGCGTCGACGCCGAGGCGGGCATGGAGCTCACGCGCGGTGAGGGGAACGGGCAGGGGCGTGACATCGGCAATCGACCCTGATACCCCCTCCGCGATCCCCTGGGAACGAAGGATCCGGCGCAGGGCGTCGGCGGTGACGGCGGCGCGGAGGTCGGCGCGGTGACGGATCCGGACGGTCTCACCGGTGGGCTCGCGCCACCCGTACCGGGGACCGAGACTGAGGATCTCGCGCACGAGGTCCTGCTGCGCCTCCTGGCGGAGGGTGAAGTTGAGGAAACCCGGCCCGGTGATCTCGACGGCGGCGAGCCCGGCACTCGCGTCGAGCCGGTCGCGGAGGATCGCGGCGACGTCGAGGGGCGTGCGCTGGGCGGCCCGCGCGAGGGTCAGGGCCACATTGCTCGCGTAGTCCCCACATCCGCCCGGCCGGGGCCGCTCGACCTTGACGCCCGTGGGCATGTCGTCGGCCCGGACCCGCAGCGCACCATCGTCGACCGCACGGCGCACGGCGTGCAGCACGGTGAGGGAGAGATCCGCGGGGGTCACGGGACAAGCGTATGGGAGAAGGGGGGTCGGAACGCGAACCGGTTTCGCGATGCGGTCACTCGGAGGTGCCACGCCTCTACGGGTGGGGCCCGCTTGGGGCTACGGGTGGGGCCGCTCGGGACTACGGGTGGGACCCGCTCGCGGCTACGGACCGGCTCCGGACTACGGGTGGGACCCGCTCGGGCTCCCGGCACGCCCGGCCCCGTGTCTGCCGTCGACGGCAGACGGCCCCTCCTGTCCACCGCGGCGCTCGCCCCGCTCCCGCCCGACCCGGTGCATGAGCTGCCGGACGACCCGGACGAGCTCGGCGGGCTCGAAGGGCTTGGCCAGGAACGCGTCGACGCCGGCCGCGACTCCGTTGTCCATCTCGTGCTGCGTACAGGCACTGACGATGGCGACGGGCACATGACTGGTCCTCGGATCGGACCGCAGCTTCTCGGCGGTACGCAACCCGTCCAGCCGGGGCATGACGACATCGAGGGTGACGACATCAGGACATACCTGATGCACGACATCCAGACACTCGGCACCATCGGCCGCGGTCACGACCTCGAACCCCTCGAGCTCGAGATTGACCCTGATCAACTGCCGGATCACCCGGTTGTCATCGACAACGAGCACCCGCCCGGACACGCCTGACACACGACGAGAGTAGGTCGCGGGGAGGGGCTGCGTCCGGGTTTTGCCCACTTCCGACCCGTGAGGGGGAACGAGAGGCCGGTGACGCGACGGAAATACCTGTTCACAGGCACGGCTCGGATGCTGGTAGGGTTCTACCCGTCGCCGCCGAACACGGCGGACGCCCCCGTAGCTCAGGGGATAGAGCAACGGCCTCCGGAGCCGTGTGCGCAGGTTCGAATCCTGCCGGGGGCACAGAAGCCGGACCAGCGTGATCAACCCGCTGACCTGCGGAAGTGCCAGACATTGAGAGCCGGACCCAGTCCCACTGGGTCCGGCTCTTTGTCGTTGTTACGCACAGGCCGCGCTAGACCTGCGATAGAGGAATCGCCTCAACCCTTTGGCGTCACGGGGGGTTTCTTCAGGCGCTCAACATCAAGCCAGTACGTGTTCCTCAACCGCTGATGGTCGTAGAAACTCCCCTGGGGCTCTCGCCCAACCGTCAGCAAGCCATGCCCTGCAAGCTCCTTAGTCGCCTTCGTCCACGTGTCAGAGGACAGCCCGTAGCGGTGGCGCCTCTCCGTGGTGATGTAGCGAGCCTCGTCGTGCCCTCCTAGAGCTTCCAGAAGCACAAGCAGAAGGGCCGCAGCCGTAGGCGACAGTTCCAGAATCCAGCCCTGCGTCCAGAACTCCACCGGAACCCCAACGTAGCGACCCTGCTCGATGGGGCGGACGTAGTCACTGCCGTCTCCGGTGGCGCTGAGCAACGTGATGGCGTGTGGCCCACCCCCCCAACGCCGCTCCAGCCGAATGAAGCCATTGTCCGCAAGCCACTTCAGGTTGCGCGTCACCCGTCGCTCGCCGGTACGGGAATCCAGAGCCAGGAGCGCAGCCCATGACTTCGAAGTAGGCGGGGGCTTCAAGTCGTAGGGCTTACCCGACGCCATCATCGTGATGCACAGGTAGAGACGCAGGCGGACCTCTCCCCCCTGCCCCCCTTGGATCATGCGAGCGAGCGGCGCCGGGGTCCCTTCCCTCGTCGCTGCAATGACGAACGCCGGCGGAAACGGCACGTTCCCACTGCGCTTGGACCGGCTCGCCGCTCCAGCCAGCAGGACCTCAGCTCCAGCTCGCAGCTCACGCTTTTCCATGATCTTTTGCCTTCTTGCAGGAGAGACCGGTGTGCGGGGGTACCGGGGTACGGGGGTACGGACGTTCCTCCCTTCTTAGGTTGCAGTACAACAGCTTCAAAGCATCGTCACAACAGCCGAACCAATACAGCACTAACGGAGAAATACGCCAGCACTACAACCTTAAGACTCCTTCACAAGTGCATGACATGCCGTTTGACCTGCGGTTTTACCTTCTGGCAGCCTTCCTCTTACCAACCGAAGGACCGAAACGAAGGAGATTGAGCGCATATGAGCAACATCGACACCTCCCAGCGTGGCCTGTGGGCAGCGATCATCGTGATCGGCGCCCTGACGATCGCCTTCGCTACGACAGGTCTCTTCTGGACTACCGGCTCACAGCTGTCTGGAGCTCTGGGAGCTGGAGGTGCGGCCTTCCTTGGGGCAGCCACGCTGGGAATCACGATGCGACGATTCCTCACCGAATGAGCGGCTCGCGCAAACCCAGCTCAGCTCAAACGGCGAACGCCCAGCATCGACGCGCTGGGCATTCGCCGTGGTCAGGAGGAACAGGCACTCAGCCGCGATGGTCCGTCAGCCAGTTCAACTCCTGCTCGATCTTCTTGTTCATCGCGTCCTCCTGGCCGTAAATGCAGCCTTCGTAGACACGGTGGATCACCTCGGGCGAGTTCCCCACCCGCCGGGCAACCTCTGCCACAGGCACGCCGGCGTTCAGCCACGTCGTGATGCAGGTGTGTCGCAGGTCGTATGGCCGGCCGCCCAGGATGGACGCCTGGAGGTCCGGCGGGAGCGCGTACTGCCGGGCGTCCTTCCACACGCGCCAGTACGTGCTGCTGCCGACGAGTCCGAACCGCTCGTTCGTGAAGAGCCGGCCGTCCTTGGCTGTACCGAACTCCTTGATGTGAGCCCTGAGCATCGCGACCAGTGGCGGCGGAATGGGGACCGGTCGGTCGTCCTTCGCCTCTCGTGACTTCAGTCCGCGCTTGTCATGGCGTTCGCCGCTGTCCGTCCACTGCTTGCCCGACACCGGGTGTGTGTCGCGAACTGTGAGGGTGCCCCACCCCGTCTCAGGGAGGTGGCAGTCCGACTTGCGCAGCCCCACGGCCTCACTCGGGCGGAGAGCCGCGAAGTACATCGCTGCGAAGAACGCCACCAGTCGGCGCCCCTTCTTGCGGTCCCACGTCCCAACGTACGAAACGCCTGCGAGCAATTGAGCGGCCTGGGTCTTGTTCACGAGGACGCGTGGGTCGACGCGATCGGATGAAGAGGCCTTCACCCTCTTGAGTGCGGCGAGAGGATTCTCAACCAGGAGCTTCCGCTCGATCGCGTACTCCACCGCAGTGTTCAAGGCTCGGCGCCTTCGACGCGAGGTCTCACCTGCCGCAGGCGAGCCGTCCAGCTTGAACGAGAGGCGGTATTGGACATCCCGCAGGACCCTCGGGTCTTCCAGTGCAGAAACCATCAGCGACTTGTTGGTTAGCCACTCATGGGCGTCGTCCAGTTCGGCCGGCGGCTCCAGCTCGGCGTTTGCGGGGACGACAGCCCAGCGGAGAGCACGGCGCAGTTCCTCCGCCTGGGGCCTCTGCTCGTCCTGCTCCACCATGGCCAGGGTCACCGCCGCGAGGCCGTCCGCTATGCCCTCGCGAGTCTTGGCCGCAGCAGTGGGCCAGCGCATCGCCATGTACTCACGGCAGAACGAGAGCCAGGGCAACTCCTCCTGGACGCCTGCGGAGTCTGCAGCCTGTTCAGCTGCACGGACCTCGGACTCAGGCAGCCCATCCTTGATCCGAAACGCCTCGCCTCGCTTCATGGCCAGCCACAGCTCGGACCGACGGCTCTGCGCCAGCGCCACGGTGGCGAACGTCTTGCTGCTGACCTTGCCCCCGACAATCCAACGGAGCTGATATGGGCGGGTCTTACTCTTCGCCATGGTCACGTTCCATAGGCGGACATCGAGCGAGAATCCTTCCGGGTCCGGGCCTTGGTTCTGACCTGCCCCAGTAGCGGCATTGTTCGTCACGCGGATTCCTCTCGCATCTCCAGCCAACGGGTCAGTTCAGACCGTCGGATCCGCACGGAGCCATTCGGGAGTTTGATGGATTTGGGCCCCTTCTTGCACTGCCGCCAGCGGTAGAACGTCGCTCGCGGAACGCCGATTTCCTCGACCACCTGCGGGATGGTCAGCATTTCGTCGCGGGGCTTGGCCACGGCGAGACTCCTTCTTGAAGCTATGGACTGGGATGCGAGAACGCCGGGACTGCTGACAGAACTGACAGAACCTGGCTTGTGGGGCGCTGACCTGCACTTTCGGCGCCGGGATGGTGCGTGACAGAACTCGCGAAAACTCCGACAGAACCTCCTGCGGGGCGTTCTGTAATGCCCGGGCCTCGGGGGGCGGGATGGGTTCTGTCGGAGTTTCTGGAGGTTCTGTCACAGCCGCCGGGCAGGCTGCTTGCACAGGTCAGCGCCTCGGGCTGGGGGTTGTGTCAGTTCTGTCTGTCCGGCCAGGGTTCCGTCAGGTGTTGCGGGTGAGGCGGGGGTGCGTTTCGTAGCGGGGCGAGGGCGGCCGGCCACCGCGTCCGGTGCGCGGGGGCTGCGGCTGCTGCCGGAGCCATCCGTGCTCCTCCAGGAGCGTCAGGGCCGGATCGAGGTCGCTCATGGCACGGAAGTCGCCGCGGGAGAGCTGGCGGAACAGCTCGCGCTTGGTGAAGCCCGTCGCCCGGGTGTCGCGGAGGTGTGCGAGGACTTGGTGGGCGGCATCCTGCGCAGGGTCGGCGCCCATGGCGTCGAAGACGTGCTGAGCGTGGGCAGTGAAGTAGTCCCCCAGCTCCGCCGCTGCGGCGAGGGTGGCGGCCTCGATGGGGCGCTGCCATCCGTCGCCCGGGTGAGTGGCGAGGTGGAGCAGTCCCGCAATGCGGGCCACCGCCCCGTCACGCTTGCTGGCCCACTTCACGATCGCGGCGAGTGGTCCGCCCTTCCCGATGCGGGCTTCAGTGATCTTCTGGTAGGCGAGCATGACCCCGTCGGCATCGGGGGTGAGGGTGAGAACCGCCGGGTCCGTCCATCCGTTCATCGCCATGGCGAGTCCGGCGAGGCGCTGGGTGTAGGCGGCGGCGACCTCGTCCGGGATGAGTTCCGGGGTGAGGTTGCGGCGACCGACGAGGGATTCGGGTTGGGCGTAGAGGAATCGGGCGAGCAGACCGCGGCCATCGGCGCCCTTGATCTGCCCGATGGATTCCAGGACTTCGGGCTGCACCGCGAGGCCCATAGTGACGGCAGGGTGCTCGATGTGCTGGGAGTCGCGGCCCTGCCGGTTTACGCGGACCATGTCGCCGGCGTGGCCCTTGAGGAAGATCTCCATGTTCGGGGTGCCGGAGTAGAGGCCCGCGATGATGCCGAAGATCCCGCCCTCTGGCGAGAGTACGGACATGCGGCCGTCCTGCTCGGCCAGGAGCGTGGCCAAGCTCTCTTGAGTGACGTCGTCCGCGACGAGTTGCGGCTTGCACGGCACTCGGATCTCCTCGGCGGCTTGCGCGAGCGCGATCGCTTCGGCCGTGAGTTCGTTCCGCATTCCGGGCTCGGCGTTGGCCACCTTGGCCGCGGCCTCCTTGGCTGCGGACTTTGCGAGCTTGGCAGTGGTCTCCGCCTCGGCGCGGGCCGGGCCGGACTGCTCTACGAGGGCCTTTTCCACGGCCATGAGCGGATCGGTCATCAGGGAGAACACGGCGCTCTTGCGGTTGCCGGGGTCGAGCGCGACGGCGGTGTAGATGTTGACCGGCTCACGCCACCGGCCGCGGATGTTGACGACGGCCCGGCCGCCGGCCGCCGTGGCGATGACAGCGAGGGCGAGGCACCCGGCAAGGTCGGCCGGGGTCTGCGTCTCCTCCGCGACCGCGGCGACCATGCCACCCAGCCACTCGGGCAGCGTGTGCACGGGGAAGGTCGGGAGATCGCGGCGGGCGGTGAGCGGGACCGGCTCGTCCCACACCGGTCCGGCGACGTCCTCGGCGGTGAGCGGGTCGAATCCGGCCCACAGGTCCGTCTCGGGCTGCGCGGTCATGCTGCTGTCCTGCCTTCCTGCGAGTCAGGGCCAAGAGCTGAAGGAACGCCTTCGGCGACGCCTTTCGAGGCGCCCACGGCCGGTACGGGCCAGAGCTGTTCGGCGGCGCTCATGCCGTTGCTCCCAGGGCGGCGTGGAGGCCGTTGGCGACGGCGCGACGGGCGTACGGCTCGGGTACGCCGACGGAGACAGCTGCGTCCACGATCTGCTCGCCGAGCGCATCCAGGCCGCACGGTCCGGGGCAGCCGGTGTGCTGATTGGCAAGGAAGCAGGCGACCCCGTACGCGGCCGATCCAGCGCCGCTCTCGTGATGGGTGATGACACGGGCAAGACCCCGTTGCAGACCAGTACGGATGAAGCTCTCGGTGTGGCGGCAGCCGGTGGCCACGCTGCGGTCCCATGTGGCGCGGGTCGGAAGCGAAGAGTCCACTCCCCTGCCGGGTGGAGTGGTCTCTTCCCTCTCGGTGAGCGCGAGGACGGCCGCCGGTAGCTGCGTGATGGTGCCGGTTCCGGGGCCGAGCCAGCGTGCGTAGGCCATCCGGGACTTGATGTCCACGCCCGGCCGGACGTGATTGGCGGAGCCCATCGTTCCCCGGTAGATCCAGTGCTCCCCGCGCGTCGTGGGCACTGTCTTGGTGGCGGGCAGGGTCTCGCGGGCCCAGTCGATGGCGTCGGCGTCGTCCAGGTCGACGACCGTCAGCCCAGCTCCGGCCGGGTGGTAGGCCACGGCCACGGCCCGGCGCCATGCCGGGGCCCACACGGCAGAGGAGAGCACATCAGTGTTGGTAGTCGCGGCGGCCCAGCCGTGGCACACCAGCGGGCAACGGCAGGGGCCCGCCTTCTTCATATGGGGGCGGTCTCCACAGGCACCGTCGGCGCAGGCTCGGCAGTTTCCGAACGGAACCTTTCCTTCCCGTAGCGGCAGCACCGGCACACCGGCCCTCGCAAGGTCCAACGCGGCGTCCAACAGGGGCGGCCGGTGGCCGTCTCGCCGGATCGGGATCGGATGGGTCATGCTGGTGGTTCTCCTGTTTCTTCGAAGGGACGGAGAGAGCCGAGGCGGTCGCGGTCTTTGGAGAGAGGCGACCGCCTCGGGCGTACCTACTGGTGTTTCGCCCACTGGGCGTATTCCTGGCGGACGTAGCCGCGGGGGTTGGCGATGGCTTGGGGGTGCTCGGGCCAGTACGGGGTGCCGCCGTAGTTCCCGTCTCCGTCGCGGTCGACGTCCAGGAGCTGGCGGGCGGCGTTGAGCGCGAGCTCGAGGACGTCGGTGTGAATGCTGGCCGTCCCGTCGTCCAGGGCGATGCGGTCGAGCAATGCGGCCTTGCGGAGCCAGAACTCGCGGATGTTCGCGGCGCGGATGGGCCACAGAGCCTCGCGAGCCCGCTTCGCGGTCCAGCCGATCTCGCTGACGATGCTCGGGGCGAGCGCGTACGCCTGCTCCGGCGTCGGCCACGCCTCGCGGTGCTCGGCGGTGACGTACAGCCGCGCCTTGTCCGAGGCGCGAGAGGGCGAGCGCCTGACGGCTCCGGTCGTGAACGTCTCCGCGAGCGTGGTGGTGACCCGCTCGGCGTCGGCAGGGTCGCAGATGACGCGGATCTCGAACATGGGTCAGTCCTCCTTGGTGGTGTCGATGACGGGGAGTCCGGCGTTGGTGAGTGCCTTGGGGTCGAATCCGGGCAGGGCTGCACGCGTGATGAGGGCGGTGGCGAGCTGTTCGGCGTAGGCGGCGCCGGAGCGGGCGACTTCGATCTGTGCTCCGGCGCGCAGAGCTTCGACGCGCTCGATGTGGGCGTGGTCCTCGCGGCGCTCGGTGGTGCGGCGCTCGTGAGCGGTGGTGTCGCGGCGGTCGGTGCGCCAGTAGCGGGCGGCGAGCCCGTAGGCGACGGCTGTGGCGAGTGCCCAGAGCAGCAGGGGCAGGGAGAGGCCGTCGGCGTATCCGGCGACTCCGGCGAGGGCGAGTCCGCCGGAGGCGGCGAAGCCGGTTCCGGCGATGACGCTGTCCCCGAGGCGGCCGGCCGCGCACGTGCCGGCCGCCGCGGCCCCGGCGGCGAGCACGACTATGAGGGCTGCGTTGCCAGTGGAGTGTTCGGCGCCGTTGGCATTCCAGATCCGGCCGAGGATCAGCACCGTGGACGTGGCGACCGCGGGGGCTGCTTTCGGGGTGACGTGGGCGAGCCAGTGGCGGGCGAGGATCGGTTCGTTCATGACGGGGCTCCCTACAGGTTGGGAATGGCGTCGATGACGGCGGTGGCGAGGTTGTTGATGGGTCCGGAGGCGCCGGTGGAGGCGAGGAAGAACCCGAACATCACGGCGATGAATGCGGAGCCGTAGCCGAGGGTCTTGGAGCGCAGGAGGAAGAACAGGACAAGGCCGAAGAGCAGGACCAGGGAGACGGTGACGGCCATGCTGGGGAACTCCTTTGACGGTGGTTCGGGGCGGCTGGCTAAGCTGCGGACACCCTCGGGTGCTGGCAAGCTCAGGGGTTTGGCTGACGGTTGCGCCCGCCTAGCTCCTCCACTGGAGCGGGGTACGTCTCATGACGGGCACCGTCGGCCGCTGTGTGTCCCGGCTCAGCGGGTGCCGTCGCGGTGGATGCGCATCGCGACGTTGAACAGGTGGCGGCCGATGCGTATGCGGATGCCGTGGCCGTTGCAGCGGCGGCAGGGCTTGCCGCGCTTGGGCTTGCCCTTGCGGTCGTGCTTCAGGGCGAAGCCGAGTCCGTCGCACTTGCGGCACTGCCCGAACGGGCTGGCAGCACAGAGAGATGCGTAACCGAGTGTGACGACCAGCAGGAATGCGATAGCGAGCAGGGCAGGGGGCATGAAGGTGCCTCCAGGGCGGGTTTCAGGGGTTTTCGCAGGTGGGCCGCTATGCGCTAGCGACCTGATCAGGGCCCCTATGGGCCGCTATCGGGGCTGCTATCGATAGCGTGCCGTGGCGCTATCGATAGCAGCCCCGTGCGGTCAGCTCGCGTCCCGGTTTCGGTTACGCTCCGCGACCGTGGTGGTGATGTCGTCGCGCTTGATGCCGCGCTTGTTGACGAACTTGCCGTCGATGCGGCGCCCGACCTGCCCGGCGGCGATTCCGTAGGGCTTGAGCGCTGCGGTCAGGTGCGCGGTCTGCTCCTCTCCGCTCATGCGGGCCCAGTCGCCGTAGCGCTCGGGCCGCAGTTCCGCGAGGCGTTCCACGATGGTCTCGTTCCAGACCTTGGCCTCATCGGCGGGGATGACGGCCAGGATGTCCGCGAGCAGGGTGTCTGTGGCCTTCTCCTTCTTCGGCGCATCCGGGTTGGGCAGGGTGCCGGCGGCCGCGCGGGCGGCCTTGGCCTTCTGGCAGATCACTTCGGCGTTGGCGTTGTCGATGTAGTAGGAGCGGACGATCTGCGGGTTCGGCCCGGCGCCGACCAGGTAGCCGATGCCCAGGTCATCGGCGGTGAACGAGGTGGCGCGGATGCCGTTCTTGTACATCGAGGTACCCAGGACCATGTCGTTCTCGGGCTGGCCCATGACCTGGAGACAGAACCGGATGCCGACGTTGGCGCTGATCGCCTTCGGCAGGCTGTCGGCGTCCGGGCGCTGCGTGCCGAGCAGCAGGATCACGCCCAGCGCGCGCCCCCGCTTGATGATCGCGGTGGCCAGTTCGGCGGCCTTCTTGCCCCACCGCTCGTGGGTGAACACCTCCTGGCACTCGTCGATGGACATCACCAGCGGGTGCAGGCCCAGCGACTTCTTCGCCGCGAGGGCGGGGGTGACCTTGTTCTCCGGGCAGATGTCCTTGGGCAGCCCGTTGATCACCCTGGCGCGGCGGTCGAGTTCGCCGTAGACGTACTCCATCGCCTCCACGCAGCCCTCGACCGTGGCGTCGTCTCCGGGGCCGGAGCCGTAGGAGTGGGAGATGGGCTGGAAGGAGGAGAAGTCGCCGGTTCCCTTGAACTCCCAGGTGTGCAGCTCGCAGGTGGGGTCCATGGCGGCGGCGAGCAGCAGGATGCGCAGCGCGAACGTCTTGCCCCGTCCCGGCATGGCGCCGGTCAGGAAGTTCGCGTACATCAAGTCGAAGCCGACCTGCCGGCCGCGCGGGTCGGTGCCGTACGGAACGGGCTTGAACAGCGACGTGGTCCCGGTTTTGATCAGCGGCCATGACGGCTGCGGAGCGCGGGCCATGTCCTGATCGCCCACCCACAGCATCACCCGCCCCGGGTGCTCGCCCGGAACCGGTTCGGGCCACACGCAGCCCAGCGACTTCCGCAGACCCGACGCGAGCCGTTCGCGGCGGTCCAGCACATCCGAGACGGTCACGCCGTACGGCAGATCGAGGTCGGCGCGCCAGCCCTTGCCGTCGCGCTGGATCGGGGCCTTGAACTCGATGCCTGGCTTGCCCTTGGCCGCCTGCTTGTTGATCTCCGCGATCCCCAGGGCGGCGAACGCGCGGGCCACGATGTCGGAGGTGAGCCGCTGCACCTGCGGCAGGTCGACCGCGCGGGTGATGACCGGGGCATCCTCGGCCCGGCCCAGGTGCCCGAGCGCCAGCAGTAGCGCTCCGACCGACACCGTCTGAAGCCAGCCCGGAGCCAGCACATACAGGGCCAGCGCTGCCCCCATGCCGATGATGGAGCCGAGCACGGCGATCAGGGTCCGCAGTCGGACCCGGCCGTCGCGCTGGCGGGAGAGCTTGAGGTACTCGGCCGCGTCCTCGCGCCGGACTGCCGCGAGTCGGACCGGCTCGCCCTCCTTGTCGGCGACCCAGCGCATCGTGCCGCCGACGAACTTCGCAGCCCCGCGCGGCGACAGCAGTGCGAGCCGCGCGGCGTAGACCGGTGACCGGAGCGCGTGGTACCCGGCCTTGTGGCCGTAGTGGCCGGCCACCCAGCCCGTGGCGGCCTTGAGTTCCGCCGTGGACTGCAGCCACATCGGCACGATGGGACGGCGCTTGGCGCCCTTGACTCGGTCCATGAACCCCAGCCCCGCCGGGGCGGGACCGTCGACCATCACCGAACCCGACCCGATACCCGACCGCGTCGAGTTGGGGTCGCCCGACTCGCCGCCGGACTCCTTCGGGGTCGAGTCGGCCGACCGGTCGCCCGACCCGTTCGGGTTGGCGTCGGCCGACTCGCTGCGGGCGGATCGGGCCTTGCCGAGGTCGACCACGTCGGCCCCCGCGTCGGCCGTCCAGTCGGTGGCCATGTCGGCTTCGAGTCGGTTGAAGAACTCGTTCTCTTCGTCGGGGTGCTTCACTGAAGCTTCCTTCTCTCGGGAGGGAACAGACGGGCCCGGCCGGCGCTGTGAGAGGTAGGCGACCGGGCCCGTCACGGTGTGCGGTGCGGGTGTGGGGTTCAGGCGGCGTGGCTGTCGAGCAGGCGCGTGAGCGTTGCTTCCGAGCGGTATGCCTCGGCCTCGCGTTCGTTGCTCAGCCGCTCATGGATACGGAGCTGGCGAGCGGACAGCGGGGCGATGTCGAAGACGTGGCGCACGTACTCCACGTGTTCCTGGAACGCGCCGCGGCGCAGGAGCTGCGCGGCGTGCGTCAGCTCGTGAATGAGCGTGGCCGGCAGCTGTCCGGAGCGGTGCAGCTTGTGGGCGTTGAGCAGGACCAGGACGCGGGTGCGGGACTGCGGCACGACCTGCCCGAACAGGGCGCGGTTGGAGTGTGCGGCCTCGCGCAGGGTCTGCGGTGTGACGCCGACGGGCGGGCGGCCGGCCAGCGTGGTCTCGGCCTTGAGTTCCTGCTCCAGCATTCCGTCCGGGGTCGTGACCACGATGTGGCAGTGGGGCAGGCGCCCGATGTGGGCTTCCACGAGAGCAGCGCAGGCCGGGGCGAGTGCGCGGACGTCGTTGAGGACGTCCCGGCGTCCCCACAGCCTGTGGGTGGTGACCTTCACCTTCACGGCGGATCTCCTTGTCGGTCAGACAGTCGAGTTCAGGCGGCGCGCTGTTCGTCGGGGTAGGCGCAGGGGACGCAGGTACCGAGGGAGGTCGGGATGACGTATCCGGCGTCGGTGCTGCACTGAGGGCAGGTGCGGCGGGCGAGCATCGCCAGGGCGAGTGCGCCCCACTTGCGCGACGTCATGGGCCGGACGGGCTTGGCGAGGTCGATCCGGTAGAGGTGGCCGACCAGGACTCCGGTCTTGCGTCCGCGGCTGCGGCGCATGACCTGAGCCGCTACTGGCTGGCCGCCGGGGCGCAGTCCGAGGGCGCGGAGCTGGCGGCGGGTGGCGTAGCCGTCGGGGGCGTAGCGCCACGGGTAGGTCGGTATCCCGAACTTCGCCCCGGTCGGGTCGAAGCACTTGCCGAACGTCGGGGACATCAGGCAGCCACCGCGATCGCGGGAGCATCGGTGCGGGCGCCGGAACCGGCCGCCAGCGGCCCGGCCGCTGTGAGAACGGTTAAGAGGGTGTTCACGCCGCGACCTCCTCGGCCGTCTCAGCGGACTCGGTCTCAGTGGTGTCGATGGAGTGGAGCGGCCGGCCGTCGGCCCGCTCGGCGAGCAGCGCGTCCCGCAGGGCGCGGGAGTTGGCGGCCGAGCAGTGCAGGGCCGTGCGGATTGCCTCGGCGTTGATCGCGTCATCGGCCCAGTCGGCCGTGGTCTCGCGGGCCTCGGCCAGGAGCGTGGCCGCAGTCCGCGGAGACTTCGACGCCTTCGCCTTGGGGCGCGTGGTCCGCTTGCGCGGCGCCCGCTCCTTCGGCTCCTGCGGCGGCACGGGCGGCGCGTCCGGCTCCGGAGCCTGTTCCGGCTCGGGCTCGGTGCCCTCGGGGGCGAGGTCTCCGAGGCGGAGAAGGACGCGCTCGCGTCGTGGTGTCTTCGACCTCCAGCGACGGCCGTACTGCTCGCGCAGGTCGGCGCGGGCGAGCTGCCGCTCCTTCTCGCGGGCGAGAGCGTCGGCGTAGGAGGTGATCTCCCACAGCGTCATCCGGCGCCACAGTGAGAACGTGGAAGGGAAGGCGAGCAGCCAGCGCGAGGCGCGGATCTTGTCCATCCGCCGGCCGGTCGCGGCTCCGATCCGGACGGCGTAGATGTGCGCGCCGATCTCGGAAAACACCACCCACAGCAGCGGCATCGTGCCGTGAGCGACCTTTGCCCACAGCCCATGTCCGGCGGCGACGTTCAGACCGCAGGTCACCAGGGTGAGGATCCAGGGGACGAACCTGACCCAGGCGAGGGCCATGTCCATCCGGATCAGCAGCAGATTGGCCACGGTGAACACCGGGATGGCCACGTCGATGCCGACCGGCAGCATCCACGGCTCACCGAAACCCCACCGGGCAGCGGCAGCAGAGACCGCGTCGAAGGAGGAGATCAGCCCCAGCGCTCCGACACCAGCAGCGGCGAGCGCGCCGGTGCCGGCGAGGCCCATCTCCGGGCGCGTCAGCGGCGGGACCCCCGACCGCTCCACCGACAGTGCGGTCATGCCGCCGCTCCCTTTCGGGCACGGTTCCGGCGGGAGGCCGGCCGGACCAGCGGGACGACGTTGAACAGCTCCGGCGCGTACGCCTCGATCGCCTCGGCGGCGACCCGGGACACGTCGTCCGGCAGGTTCGGGTTGTCCGCCAGGATGTCGCGTGCCGCGTCCAGCCGGGCCGCGCGCTCCTCCTCGCTCTCGCCCTCTACCCCGAGCCACAGCTCAACTGGGGTGCCGAGGGCCAGTTCCACGAAATCGGTGCAGCTAACGGCCTGATGACCGCCGATGTACGTACGCATGACTGATCACTCCTGGTGGTGTCGAAGGGACACCGGAGCGGTCGCGGCCTTTGGAGAGAGGCGACCGCCCCGGTAAGTCGGGGCCGATGGTCCGGTTCCCCTCAACCCCGCCCGTACGAGCCCCGTGAGGGCGCCGGGCGGGCGGGGGAGGCAACCAGCCGCGGCGCTGCTAGCGCTGCGGAAGGGTGAGAGAGCCGTGCGAGCGAGGACCAGGCGGTGAAGCCCGGAGCCGCCTCGCACAGCGGTTGAGCGGTGACGCAAGGGGCGTGGCTAGCCGTACAGGTCCAGTACGTCCAGCGCCCGCAGATGTCGGTGGAACACAGAAGCCTCCAAGCAGGCGAGGCGAGGCTTCAACGGCGCTCCGTTGCCACGGCGCGTCGGTCCCGAGCCTGAGAGTCGGGTGCGTCATCGTCGCTGCTCTGACGCCAGCAGGGCGGCGCGTACCGGGTGGCACCCCCGAGGGTGTGTTCTCCAGAGCCAGCACGCAGAAGAAGTGGCCGCCGGCGACAACCCGTCGCCATGGGGACGGGGATCACGCCCGTCTCGTTTCACTTGGCACGCTGTTGAGTTCTCAAGGAACGGACGCTGCCTTCGTACTCACCCCCTCGGGCTTTCCTCCGGACGCACGTGCGGGTGAAACTGCACCACTGAAGCGATGCATGTATTACATGCCCCTCACCGTGGCAGACCAGACCCGCGCCGTCAACCCGCGGGTTTCTTGATGTCGGATCCGCCGCCCTCGATCAGCGACATGACCAGCTTGGCTTGGAAGGGCGGGACGTTGGACTCCGTGCATGCACGACTTGCGCCCTACTGGCTAGAGTTGAAGTCGTCCCAGGACGTCCTAGGCGGGGGAGGCCGTATGGCCAACGAGCGGCTTCGCGGGGCCATCGTGGAGAGCAACCTCAAGTTGGAGCAGGTCGCGGAGCGTCTCGGGGTGTCTCCCAAGACAGTTGAGCGCTGGATCTCGGACCCAAACCGCAAGCCCTATCGGCGGTTTCAGTACGCCATCGCCTCGATACTGCGGCGCGATGTTTCGTACCTCTGGCCGGACGAGCGGACATCCGAGGAGGTGACCGCCTCCAGCGGCTCTGAAGTGCTCACGCTCTACCCGCACCGCTCGGTTGTCCCTCAGGACGCATGGACGAAGCTGTACGCCGACGCCACAACGCACTTCGACGTACTGGTGTACTCCGGCTTCTGGTTGACCGAGGACGCACGGTTTCACCGCCTCGTGCGGGAGAAGTCGGCCGCCGGCGTTCCCGTCCGCTTCATGTTGGGCGACCCCAGCAGCAGTGCCGTGGCTGTCCGGGGCAGCGATGAAGGAATCGGATCCGCCATGGCATCCAAGATTCGGAATGCCCTGGTCAACTACGCACCGCTGTTCGGGCTGCCCGGTGTGGAGTTCAGGCTCCACGCCACCACGCTCTACAACTCGATCTATCGCGCCGACAACGAGCTGTTGGCGAACGGCCACGTCTACGGGGTCGGCGCCTACATGGCACCCGTGCTTCACCTTCAGCGCGTCCCTGGGGGCGAGCTGTTCGACACCTACGCCGAGAGCGTTGAGCGGGTCTGGGAGGCCGCGCGCCGAATCACATCACCCACCGACCACGAAGACGCCACCCCATGAGCCGCATTGACTATTTCCGCGACCCGAACGCCCCCGTGGCCAACTCGGTCGTGCCATCCGTCACCGCAGTGGTGCGTGATGAGCAGGGCAACGTTCTCCTCATCCACAAGACCGACAACAACCTGTGGGCATTGCCTGGTGGCGGCCACGATGCAGGCGAGAGCATCGCGCAGACGGTGGTACGTGAGGTGCATGAGGAGACTGGCATCTCGGTCGCCGTAGGGGACATCGTGGGGCTCTACACCGACCCGCAGCATGTCATCGCATACGACGACGGGGAGGTCCGACAGCAGTTCTCCATTTGCTTCCATGCCCGGCCCGTCGGTGGTGCCCTGCGGACCAGTTCCGAATCAAGAGAGGTCCGCTGGGTCTCCCCCGCGGACCTCTACTCACTCAACATCCACCCGTCGATGCGGCTCCGGATCACCCACGGCCTCGACGCATCCCGGACGGCGCCCTACATCGGCTGACCGGCGCCCCGGGCCACTTCGAGCCGCCCCTCAACCCGCTTTACTGCCGCGTGGATCTCGGGCGCGGCTCGCTGGATGAAGCGGCCCACGATGGTGTCAGGACCGTACCGCCCCACGATCTCTGCAACCCGGTCCTGCGAGGTGGTGCACCCACCATCAGGGGTGGTCGTCATGTCGCAGAAAACAAGCGCATCCACGAGGGCCGGCCGCTCTAGCTCAAATTCGGCCGCCAGTTCCTCCCGGAGCCCTCGTTCCTCCGCCTCCAGAAGAGCGCATGAATGGTGCGCCACCAGCTGGACAACGCGCTCGTCGATACCCTCCTGCGCGCGAAGAAACCGGGCGCCATCAAGCGGGTGGAAGCCAGTGGACGCAATACGGGGCGAGTACCCCACGTCGTGCAGGACCGCCGCGGCCTCCATGACGGCGGCATCCTCGCCGAGGATGGACCGCAGGGAGCGGGCCCGCTCAGCAACCCCCAGCGAATGTGACCAGCGGCGCGGCAGCGGCTCGGCCAGCAGCGATTCAGCGAGGCCATAGGCACGCTCTGTGAGATCCATGGTTGCCAAGATTACGAGTCTTCCGGCCCTGACGGGAGAGCTCGGACCCGGCGCCGACGGCCCGGACCCATCTCAATGAGCCCCCGCCCCTCCAACTGTGCAATGGCCGTCCGTACCGCCGTCCTGGACACGCCGAACGTCTCGCACAGTTCATTCTCGGACGGGAAGGTGTCGCCCACCGCCGCGCCTTCGGCTCGGAGCAAGTCAGTCACCCGCTCCACCAGCGGCCGGCGGTCGCCCGTTCCAGTCACGTACCAACCCGCCCCCTGAACCGACTCGATCACACCATCAGCCTTCAGCGCCTTGAGCGCACGTCCGATGGTGGTCCGGCCGACACCATAGATGCGCATCAGCTCCGCCTCGGAAGGCAACCCCTCACTGATCGTGCCCTTCTCGATCTTCCGTCGCAAAGATTCAGAAATCTGCAAGTACGTACCTCGCGGGCTTGCCTCAACCACACCTCTTCCCTTCCTCTACCTCCCATAGAGAACGTACAGCACGCGAATCGTCAAATATCCTCATGCCGCATGTTCTCCAAGCGCGCACGGGCCCGTCGCACCCACTCTGTCTGCACGTTGCGCTCCCCAAAAACCCTGACACAACGCTCTTCAGCATTCGACAAGAGGCTCACAGCCAGCTCAAAGGACCCTACTTGCGCGTGAGCCAAGGCGAGGTCGATCTCAGATTGGATCGTCTCAGGATGATCCGGTCCGAGAACCCTGGAACGCGCCTCTAGGTTTTGCTCCAACAGCGGGACCGCACGCTCAAACTCCTCTTGCGCCTGCCAAGCCAGCGCGAGATTTCCTTGGGCCGTAAGGAAGTCTGGGTGATCTTCCCCAAGCACTTCGCGACACAGACCGACAGTCTCGACAAACATCTCAATCGAGCGATCGATAAGGCCCGACATGAGGTAGGCATGACCGAGGTTGTTGCGGGAACTCAGAGTCTGAGGGTGCCTAGCCCCCAGCAATCGCTCACGCCGTTCCAGCACTTCGCTGTGCAGTTCTATGGCTTGCGCCACATCCCCAGATCCGAGATATGCGTTCGCAAGATTGTTCTGCGAGCTCAGAGTTTCAGGGTGATCCATCCCCAGAACCCGCATCCGATCCGCAAGCGTCTCCTCATACAGAGGAATAGCACGTTGCGGCTCACCAATTGCCCCATAGGCGTAGGCGAGATTGTTCCGCGAACTGAGCGTTTCGGGATGCTCCGGACCCAAAACCCGCACCCGATCCGCAAGCGTCTCCTCATACAGAGGAATAGCTCGCTGAACTTCACCTACTTCAACAAGCGCTGAGGCAAGGTTATTGCGGAGCGTCAGTGCAATCGGGTGATCCGAACCAAGAAGCCTCATGGCCCCCATGACGGCAGTCTCGAGCAGATTGATTGAGCGACGAGTGTCGCCAATCTCCCTTAGCGCATTCGCGAGATTGTTTTGGGAGAGAAGAACATCCGGATGGTCGGGTCCAAGAGTCTCCTCCCGCGCTCGGAGGATGTCTTCATAGATCGAGACAGCCGCTCGCGTGCGCCCAACGGAGAAATATGCACTGGCAAGGTTATTGAGAATTACCAGGCTCTCCGGGCTGGCAGGTCCATGGATTTCCGAAGAACGATTGGACGCGTCCTCATAGAGTGCGACGGCTTCTTCGAACCTGCCTCTTTGTGCCAGTAGGGAGGCCAAGCCGACCGTAGTCTCCAGTACGTCAGGGCTGTGCGCCCCCAGACGCGTCAGCTGATCGGTCAAGACCTCTCGATACTGAGCTTCCGACTGCATCATGCCGGCAAGTTCACTCCGCAATGACAGCACGCTCGGATGCCAGCTGCCGAGGACACTCTCCAGCTGAGCAATACGCTGACGCAGATCAGGTTCCGAGTCGCGATTTTCGGATCTAACGCGCTCGACAGAGTGCGCCGAAACAGCCGATGCTGCGATTCCAGAGTTATTCGAAGAAATCGCAGAATCCCCCATGAACTCGACATGCTCAATCGACTGCAGCTCTCGATTTAGCCGACTCAAAGAGTCACACTTCTCGGCGACCTCTTGAAGCAATTGCGGGAGTTCAAGGATCGGGGAGCAATGAACAATTTCCAAGGGGTACCGCGCGGAAGCCGCGGCAAGGCGTGCGGGAATTTGCACGTCTGCGAGGAGAACCCCGTAGGTCCCGCGAGTCGGACTGAGCAGGCCGTCGACATACTTGACGCGTTCAGCCAGATCGAAGACCCAGGAGCTGCGGACTTCGCGGGCATGGAACTTAGTTTCGACCACCAACACAAACCCTTGGCGCGTAAACAATGCATCGAGGCGCAGTTCCCCGATACGCGGTTCCAGCACCACCTCCCAACCGTGCTCTCTGAGGACGTCGGAGAGCAGTGCGACGAAATCACTTTCCCTTACTCGATTCACGTCCTGCTCCTAACGTACTTCCAAGAGAGTTCTTTCTTCCACTCTCGCCAGTTGATGATTGGTGGAATTTGGATCGAGATCGCCGCAACGAACAGAGAGAGTGAAATTCCCAGAAGGTTAGCCTCCCTGTCTGAGGCCGTATGCGGTGTGAGGAACTGCCAGACAATCAATGCCACGCCCACAATCGTGAAGAACGCGGAAAAGACATACCCGACACGGGCGCCAGTCGAGCGCAGAGGGGACTCCATATCACACATGAGGAGAATGCCCCTGGAGTAAGGGTCCTCGATCACACAGCGAGCCAGTGTTGGCCGCCCTTTTCTACCGTCTCCTCTGAGGGCCTTCTCGAGTCCCGCCCAGAGCACTCCCGTCGACCGAACGAGAAGCTCCACTGCCGTGACACTTCGCGCCGAGTTCGATGTAGATGGGCCAGTTGCCGAGGCCCGTACCCGAAACTCCAGTGCGGTTGTACTCGTGCAGTAGAATTCAACTTCGCAGTCGTTGAGTGGCACCACGAAGTCCATGGCGCCTTGAGCGGCGCGAGGAAATGCAGTCTGGACCTTCGTGAGGACCGCCGCGGAGTCCATCTCAACGTGCTCGATCAACCCTGTGACGGTGATCTGCGGTGACGCCACCGTGCGTTGCACCCCCCGGCGCGTGTGGGCAAGGGCACCAGGCACCCACCCAGCGCGGCCACAGCCTATCGGCACGCCACCCCCATGCACGGTCCTCGCCACGGACCTCGGTCAGCCCCTCTGAAAGCCCGTCAAGGCGGCTTGACGCACGGTACGCGATAGAGATCCGACCCGACAGACAGTCGTGCAGGAGAAAGCCAAGGTCAGCCGGCATGCCCCCTCTGTCGTGGGCACGGCCTCCGGAGCCGTGTGCGCAGGTTCGAATCCTGCCGGGGGCACTTCGCAGGAAGTGCCTAAAGACCCCGCCACCAGCGTTGATGCTGAGGACGGGGTCTTGTCGTATGTGCAGGCGTGTGCCGGGTTGTGTCGCCGAATGACGGGGGCTGCGGCCTATTCGCGGCCTGGACCGCGGGGGCATCGCCCCAAGTCAGCACCGAGAAATGGCGAAGGCCCCGAGACGAGTCCCAGGGCCTCATGGAGCACTTCACTCGCCGCTCACTCGTACTCGCGGAGCAGGTCCTCGATACGCCGATTCGCCACGTCCTGACGGCCGTCGAGGCACTTGGCGTACCGACTCAGCAGCACCTCAACGCTGTTGCCGGCCCGCTCGGCGACCTCGGTAAACAGCCGACCGTCGTCGGCGGTCCCGAAGGTCTCGACGTGCTCGCGAAGGATCGCGACGAGGGCACCCGACGGACGTCCTCGTTCGGGCGGTTCTTCAGCCCGCGGTCGTCGTGGCTCTTCCCCGAGTCGGTCCACTGCTTGCCCACGCTGGGACGCTTCGGTGGAGGAGCGCGGTACCCCACCCCGAGGCGTGGAGCGTCAGATCAGGCTCGGACAGCCCCACCACCTCAGCGGCCCGGAAGCCGCCGAAGACGCCCTCAGAGGTAGAAGAACGGGTGGCCGAGGTCTACGCGATCCGCCTCCTCGACGCCCTGGACGGGAACGGCCCCCATGTCCCTCGACTCCATGCTGACTGGCTATCGGGTCGCCCTGGAGGTCCACGGGGTCGACGAAGAGCCCGTGTTCGTGCACACCGGCCCGTTCAGCGAGTGGCTGTGGAAGAGGCTGGACGTGCAGTACTCCAGCCCGTTGGGCTGGGCTGTCGAGATCGAACGGGAAGCCGAGCGGAGCCATCGACTTGTTCTTCACCTTCCTCAACGAGTTCCTTGCAGAGCGCGACTGCACGCCAGTGGCCACAGAACCGGGGCAGTAAGAGTTTCTCTACTTCATCAAGGCAGCGCCGCGCACTGCGCGGCGCGTGCGACCCGTCGTCCGGGCCGCCGCTCCTGTCTCCGCCCCGCTCCGGCCCGACCGCCGGCCGCACGCCTGACAGTTGGGTTGATGGGCGGGAAGAACCACGGCGCGGCCGGGCGAGTGCGCGAGGTGCCGTCCAGAACGATGCTTCCGGCGGGGGCGCTCAGGCTCCGGGATGGAGGGGGCCCGTGGGCGTCTCCCGACAGTGCCGTGGTGGAGGTGGGGGCTCCCATCCCGCCTGGGCACGTTGTGGCTGGGGTGACTCGCGACCCGGCTTCTGCGACGTGGCGCCTTCCAACAAACTTTGACCATGTGCGGATGAGGCGCACCGCTCAAACGCCTCGTTCTCCCCACTCGGCACCTCGACCGTGCCCTAGGGTGAGGCGTCGACACCGGAGGAGATCATGACCAATCAGAGTCCCGAAGGAATGCTTCCCGTAGATGCTGAATCTGGGGAGAGCGAAGAGGATGTAATACACCGCCTAACTGCCGCTAGAGCGAGTATCTCGGCAACCGACTGGACGATCGAGACGATCGTCACGCAGATGCGAAAGGGGAGGATCGACCTCAATCCAAAATTCCAGCGCCGTGCCGCATGGACGAACCCCATCAAGAGTCGCTTCATTGAGTCCGCAATCCTCTCCTATCCGATCCCGCAGATCGTACTCGCGGAGAAGCCTGAGCGCCCCGGTCACTATTTTGTGATTGACGGGAAGCAGAGACTGCTCGCGTTGCGCCAGTTCTATGCAGGCGAGGGTCTGGAGGTGGATTCTGAATTCGATTCCTTCAAGATTACCGGCACGTCCATCCTGGAGAGCGTGCGCGGTTACGACATCAAGAAGCTCGAAGACGAGAGGGTGGAACTCTTTGACTCGTTCGAGAATCACACGATCAGGACCGTATCTATTAAAGGGTGGGAGTCGGAGGACTTTCTTTACACGCTATTCTTGCGACTGAATACTGGAAGTGTGCCGCTCTCCCCGCAGGAGCTTCGACAAGCTCTAGTGCCGGGGGATTTCGTGAATTTTGTGGATGAGCAGTCGGGCGTTAGCCCTGGCCTCCAGCACCTGCTTGGAAACAAGGGGCCGGATCGGCGGATGATTGACGCTGAAATGCTCGTTCGTTACTTCGGGTTTCAGAATTCCCCGACGCCATACCGTGGCAATCTTAAAGATTTCCTAGATAAGACCTGCGTGCATTTCAATCAGCGCTGGTCGTCAAGTTCCCGTGAAATCGTCGAGCAGCTCTCGGAGATGGAGCGCGCGATCGCTGCCGCCCGCCAGATCTTCTCTGACGAGGGGGCTTGCCACAAGTGGTCCGGCGTCCGGTGGGAGCGGAGTCTGAATCGTGCCGTTTTCGACGTTCAGATTCACTCTCTAGCCGATCCTCGCATCAGGGATATAGCGCTGGGGCGTGCTGAAAAGGTTAGGGAGGCCTTCAAAAACCTCTGTGTCGAGAACGATAAATTCGTTGCGGCCATCACGAGCACAACTAAGAGTATTGACGCGACTAGGAACCGGTTTGATATCTGGAGCTCGACACTAGAGGGTGTAGTTGGAATTGCCCCCCAGCGGCCTGCATGTCTCGACGATTAGGTTAGGCGAAATGGATCTCGTCGCAGGCCTGCGGAGTGACATTGAAGAGCTGAAGGATGCTCTTCTCGACGTGGATACGGTCGCCGTCAATCCGCCAGATGATCTGACTCGACGTCAACAGCTTCTAATTACCTCCTTCGTCATTCTCGCACACGCGCACATTGAGGAGTTCATCGAAGAGCTCTTCGTTTCCTATGTCGAGGCGAGAAGTGTCGAGATAACCAAAGACTCCATCCCCCATTGTTTCGTTAGGCTGTCGCTACACTTTTCGGGGGACCTGATTGGGCAAGGCGCGGGAAAGTATCCAACGGCTCAGGTCTGCGAAACGGCCAAGAACCTCTACCGCTCGAAGGTCGTGCAGATCAATAATGGGCTAAAGGGAGCAAACGTTACGGCGCTGGCCAAGCCTCTAGGCCTGCATGGTGACCCGCTTACGGATAGCTGCGACCGCCTCTTTAAGGCCCTAAATACTCTCGGCGCAAAACGAGGGAAGATGGCTCACACGTCATCGTCTCAGTCGGCGAGTGAAACGGTCTATGCCGGGCAGGCGGTGGTCTGGGTTGAGGATGCCGTAAGTAACATTGGCGAACTGGTGGGTTTCCTGGACGGATCCTCTTCGGCTTCGGTGTAGTCGCTGCGGATAAATCGGATGCGTGGCGACCAGTAGCGGCAGTACGACCAATCTCAGCGTCGCTCCGGCTGCCGCCCCTCCAGGGCGCGGTAGGAGCCGGAGGGGGTCACTCGCCGGTCCGACTAATGGGTGAGTGTCGAGCCTGAGCAGTGTCCGCAACGGCGGTAAGGCGGATCAAGGGACGGATGACCGTTTCCTGGGGCCGTCTGTGGGCCGTGCGAGGGGGCTCAGGGGTGACCGGGGGCGACCAACAGTGACAGGTTGGCTACGAGGGTGACTCGGGAACCCGAAGACCAGGGAGTTCCCCGCCTACTGGTTCGCCCCCAGGGTTGGCGGTCAGGCAAGCTGGGGTGTTTCTCTCCTCAGCTCGGGTCAGGGCGCTCGTCACCGAATGGTCCACGAGGGCCGCGACCTTCAGTAGGGGGTGCCCTGACGGAGCAGCACCGCGAACTCATCCACGGCCAATGGATCCGCCCGCAACGGATCCTCTACAGCGCGGATGCCGTCCTAGCTGCGGCCGGCATCCGAACTCGCGACGTGACCTCTATGGACTGGTACGGCATCCCGGCGCGGACCATGCCCTCTCATGCGATGTGAAGGGCTGTACGGAACTACCTGACTACCGGGTGACGAAGAGCGTGGGGTTGTTCAAACGATCCCAAACAGTCTTCGGATGCCCTGGACACCTCGACACCTGCCGCGCGGCGATGGCCTACGGACACAGCAGCGATCACTGACAACGCCCGATTCACGGGCGTGACGCCGGCGGTGGTGAGCAGGGTCGTCGTACCGTGCCGGGCATCGTAGAGCCGGACCCGGGCGGCAATGCGAACGTCGCCGCCCGGGTCCGATTCATAGGTTGATCCGTCTCAGGCGCTAGCTCCCGATGCGGTTCTCCTTGCGCCTGCCCTTGTCCCACTCAGTGACGATCAGCGTGTAGCAGGTACTGATTCTGGATCCAGTGCCACTGTGGCGTGTGCCGCCGGCGGAGGCGAGGGCCGTGATGTTGGCCCGCCACCGGAAGGCGGGATCCTTCCTGCCGATCTTCTCGGAAAGCACCCTGTCGTCGATGTCGTCCCCGTGCTTGCCAAGGAACATGCCGATACCGCCCAGCAGCATGCCGTCCCAGGTCTCCTTGGTTCGCCCCCAGGCGTCCTCGGCAACCTTCAGTGTCCGCTCGAGCGTCTCAGGGCCGTAGAGATCAGTGATCCGAAGGACACCAGCCACTGCGCCCACCATGTTCGTCCCTGTGGAGCCCATGGCAAGGTTTCGCTTCCGCAGCGCGGACTCCGTATCGACGAAGAGCGGGATGCCCGCCGTCAGTCCGATCTTGTATTCGTCAAGCGGCGTCGGCTTGCTCGACTCTCGGTTCTTGATCAGGAAAAGGACTGCCTCTTCCTGCTGGTCCAGCCCATGGTGGACCTCAGCCACTATCTCCGGGATGCCAGTGAGCTTGCAGACGTGCCACCGGTGCATGCCGTCAACGATGTATCGATCGCCACTGGTGCGCTGGGAGACGACGATGGTGCCAAGCGCCTCGGGTACCAGGTTGTTAGCCATGCTCCGCGCGCGGGGCTCGTTCAGTACCCGCTGCGCCTTCTCGTCGATCTTGAGGTCTTCGACCGGGATGCGGACACCATAGTCAACCTGGTGCTCCGGCAGTTCGTACGCGTACTTCTTAGGCATGGCTCTGCCCCCTCTTGCATCGCGCTCAGGAGTGTTGGCGGTCGCCAGATGTGGGATGCGATGCAAGATCAAGAGGTACACGCCCTCGCTGACTATCCAGATAAGAAGACGAATCTAGGCCAATCTTTGACCCGATTCCCGCCCATGGGCGAGAGCCGACGCTGCCGGAGGTTGCGTGCGTGATGGTTCCTCACGCGGCCCACTGCACGCCAAACGAGGGAGACGGCCGAAGGACAAGGGCCAGCCCGCGGCCTATTTGTGGACGGGGCTCCCCCATCACCACACCGTGAGGCCCTGACGAGCTGAAACACACGGGAAGCACGGGACCTCCGAAGCCGTGTGCGCAAGGTTCGAATCCTGCCCGGGGCACTTCGCAGGAAGTGCCTAAAGACCCCGCCACCAGCGGTTTTGCTGAGGGCGGGGTCTTCGCGTTTGTGCGGTCCTGAGCGGCCCTAGGGCGCCGGCTGGGGACTATTTCATGGACAGGATCTTGGAGCGTTTGCCCGGGTCAACCCGTCTCCGCGGGCGTAACTGTCGGGGAGCCGAGGGCTGTTCCAGGTGTTGTCGAAGAGCATCACCGGCCGGCTCCGGACCGCCGCAACCTCGCGGACCGGTCCCCGGCTCCCAGGGAAGCCGGTCAGGCAGCTCTCGGATCGAGGGGATGGGAGACGATAGGAGCGTGGAACTGCGTCGAGCCGACGGCGGGGTGATCGCCGTCGAGGTGGTCGGGGAGCCGGACGCGCCTGCGGTGCTGTTCTGCCACGGGCTGGCCGACTCCCGGCTGGCCGTGTACGACTTCGCGGGCGCGGCTCACGCGCTCGGACTGCGCCTCATCGCCCCGGATCGCCCCGGCATCGGCGACACCGACGTCCGTCGCCTGCCGCGGGTCGTGGATTGGGCTGCGGAAGCCACCCTGGTCCTGGACGCGTTGGACATCGGCTCGGTGGCGCTGCTCGGCGTCTCGGGCGGCGGTGCGTTCGCGGCCGCCTGCGCGTCCGAGCTACCTGACCGCGTCCGCAGCCTGCTGCTCATCGCGCCCCTTGGCCCGCCTGCCTGGCCCACCCGCGGGATGGCATCTGGGCAGCGCGCGTCCTTGCAGATCGCCCGGCACGCTCCGGCCTTCGGCGGCTGGTTCATGGGCTGCCTGGCCACGCTGGCGCGCCGGGCACCAGGGCTGTTCCTTCGCCTGGCGACCAGCGAGATGCCCGCCAGCGACCGGCGTGCCCTCGCCCAGTCGGACGCACGCGCGGCCTTTCTGGCCAACTACCTGCGAGCGTTCCACGGCGGCAGCTGGGGAGTCGGGCAGGATCTGCGCGTGCTGACCCGACCCTGGGGTTTCGACCTTGAGTCGATCAGGGTGCCCACGTCGATCCACCACGGGGACGCCGACACCACCGTCCCCCTCCAGCACGCCCGCCGCTTCGCCGCCGCGATACCGGGCGCACGCCTTCACATCCATCCCGGCCACGGCCACTTCTCAATCCTCACCGCACCCGAGAAGACGCTGGCGACACTCGCCGTATAGCCGGTCGAGGCGCGACGCGGGAGGTGCAACCGGTGGGCTTGCGGAGCAATTCCTGCTTCCTGGCTGGACACACTCGCGCTTGGTCACTGGCCGATGTGCTCTTGCCACAGGTGGGTAATGCCGAAGCCGCGTACCTCGCGGTACTGCTGTACTTGATCGACGGCCTCTGGAAGACATCCAGGCCACGGCCCGGGAGGATCGCGCAGCTCTCGCCGGTAGCGTGCGGGGTCTTCGGTGCGGTGCCGGGCGATGGCCTCCATCCTTGGCACGAGGCGGTCGTTGGCGCCGACGATGACGAGGCGCTGGTTATTCCAGTCCCTTGAACGGATGGCGCCGGCGTGGACGGCTCCGTCGCCGCGGGGCCGTCGGAGGCCAGCTGAGCAGTCCTCACGTGTCGCATCCGCTGGCCGTGTGCTCCCAGATAATAATGTCTGCCGCTCGAAGAAGGCTGAGAGGCCTCTCGTCAGGCGTGCGAATGCAGACAATAAGGTCTTGGATCCAATCCCGGTGACGGCGTAGGTCTGCTTGCAGGAGCGGCCACAAGCGGCGAGGGGTGTCCTTATAGGCTCCGGGAACTGGCTTTTGCCCGAGGTAGAACTCGTAGATGTTGCTGTCGAAAATCGGAACCAGGTTAGGTCGCTTGCGGTGGAGGATCTTGGTAACAGCAACGGCCTTGAAGTCCGGCAGGCCCGTACCGCCCGCTTCTCCTGTAGCGACCAATGCTCGATCGACCAGGGACCAGGGACCCAGAGACGGATCCAGCGTCACGTCCAAGAAGTCCGCTGCTGCACACGCCCCGTCGGCAAGCACCGCTTCCATGGCCTGTAGGACTTCAGCCCCCGGGCCGTCAGGGCGAAACAACGGGACTATCTGCTTGTAGCCAATGCGAACACTCAGCAAGGCCGGCGCCAGACAGTCCAACGGGCTCAATCGTGCCGGATCGCCCTGCCAGTCATACGTACGGAACGCTCTGGGGCCCCGAGGATCTGTGTAGGTCTGAAGGTGCCTCTCCGCACAACCACGCAGTGATCCGACGGTTCTCACGTAACTCCCTCCCCACAGTCTCGATGACTCGCACGGCTATGCCCCCTGGAGTAGTGCGAGCTGTCGCAACGGCGGCGCCGCCGTGGTTGCCATGAGCGACGGTACCGGGGCGGCAGGAGGGAGACCTACTCGGGCGTTGCCGGATTGGGAGGTGGTGGGGGAAAGGGGGTGCCCTCGCCTTTCCGTTTTCAACGTATAGCGCACCTGGGGGCTTGCGGCAAGGGCGTCCTTGGGGCGCAGAATCGCCGGGCTGGGTTGGAGTCGGTGGGAGTCGGGGAGTCGCCAAGTGCGGGTGTTGTTGTCGACGTATGGGTCGCGTGGGGATGTTCAGCCGATGGCGGGGCTCGCCGTGCGGTTGCGGGGGCTTGGGGTGGAGGTGCGGGTTTGTGCGCCGGCGGATGAGGAGTTCGCGAGGCTGCTCGGTGGTGTCGGTGTGGAGTTCGTGCCGGCCGCCGAGCCGATGCGGACGACGGTGAGCGGAGCCGCGTCGATGACGCCGGAGGGGCTGCCCCAGCGGGCGGCCGCGTTGGTCGCCGCACAGTACGAGGTGGTCGCCGCGGCGGGCGAGGGGTGTGACGCGGTGGTGGCGACCGGGCTGGTCCCCGCCGTGGCCGCGGCGCGGTCGGTGGCCGAGGAGTTGGGCGTCCCCTTCGCGTACGTGAGCTACTTCCCGACCATGCTGCCGTCGCCGCATCACGCGCCGCACCCGCTGCCGCTCTTTCCGTTCCCGTCGGACATGACCGACAACCGGGCGCTGTGGGAGCTGAACGCCCACAGCTTCAACGCCCTGTACGGCCCCGGGATCAACGCCCATCGGATGTCGATCGGGCAGCCACCGGTGGGCGACATCCGCGGCCACGTCTTCACCGACCGGCCGTGGCTGGCGGCCGATCCGGTCCTCGGGCCGTGGCAGCGGCCGTCGGAGCTCGACGTGGTGCAGACCGGCGCGTGGGTCCTGACCGACGAACGGCCGCTCCCGGCCGAGTTGGAGGCCTTCCTCGAGGCCGGCGAACCGCCGGTGTACGTGGGCTTCGGCAGCATGCCCATGGGCGGCTCGGAGGATGTGGCCCGGGTGGCCATCGAGGCGGTCCGCGCCCAGGGCCGCCGCGTGCTCCTCGCCCGCGGCTGGGCCGGCCTGGGCCCGGTCGACGACCGGGACGACTGCTTCGGCGTCGGCGAGGTCAACCAGCAGGCACTGTTCGGGCGCGTGGCCGCCGTCGTGCACCACGGCGGCGCGGGCACCACGACGACGGCCGCCCGGGCCGGCGCGCCTCAGGTCGTGGTCCCTCAGATCGTGGACCAGCCGTACTGGGCGGGCCGCGTGGCCGAGCTGGGTATCGGCGCGGCCCACGACGGTCCCACTCCGACCTTCGCGTCCCTGTCGGTCGCGCTCACGACCGCTCTGGCCCCCGAGACCCGTGCACGGGCGGCGGACGTGGCCGGCACGGTACGCACCGACGGGACGGCGGTGGCCGCGAAGTTGCTGTTGGAGATGGTCGGCCGATAAACGCCGTCAGCCCCTCGCTGTCGCCGAGTTGGGGCGGATCGGATCCATAAGGAGGCCTGATGGTGGGGTCATTGTTCCTGTGGATTCGCCGCCCTAGCTTGGGGACAAACGTCAGCCGTATTCGGACTGACCGAAGGGGGCGAAATGAAGTTCGGCGTATATCCGGCCTACATAGGTGGCCAGGACATCACCGGCGACAATCCGCAGTACGTACACACCATTACCGCCCGTTCCCTCATCGAGGACACCTTCCCCAGTCTGCGTCTCAAGCGCGATCTCGATCTGGGAATCGTCGATCCGGATGCGGCGGGGGAGCGTGTCGTCGGGGCCTGTGTGGTGGCCGACGAGGAGATGGCCGACCTTGCGTTGGAGGCGGCCGCACGGGCCGCCGAGGAGTGGCGGCGCGTACCCGTCGAGACACGGTTGGAGGTGGGGCGGCGGATCGGCGAGCGGTTGTTGGAGCACCGGGAGCCGCTTGTCGAGATTCTGGTCGCCGAAGGGACTCCCCGGGACGCGGCCGAGGGAATGATCACGGGAATTCCATACACCAGTTGGAGCCGGGAAACCCTCGAATGGTGCGCCGAGCAGCTGGAGTTCCGGCGGCAGGACGGCGAACGGGAAATGATTCTGCGCCGGATTCCCGACGGCGTCGTCTGCATCAATCCGCCGCAGAACGCGGCTACGGTGAACGCGCTGAACGGGCTCACCGCCCTCATCGCCGGCAACACCGTCGTGGTGCGGGCGCCGCGTGGCGTCGCGCTCAGCTGTATGTACGCGATGCGGGAGGTCGTGGCGCCCGTGCTGGAGGAGATGGGCGCGCCGGCGGGCACGGTCAACGCGTTCTGCGGGGCCCCGATGCTGGAGACCTGGCTCGCCAGTGAGCATGTCGACGACGTCCTGTACTTCGGCGGGAGCAAGAAGGGCCTCGAGTTCGAGGCCGACGCGATCGCCGCGGGCAAGAAGCCGATCCTGGAGCTCGCGGGGAACGACTGCTGCGTGGTCTGGCACGACGCCGACCTGGACGCCGCGGTGGAGACCATCACCCAGTTCTTCCTGAACTCCGGCCAGATCTGCAACGTCCCCAACCAGGTCGTCGCCCATCCGGCGATCGCGGACGAGCTCATCGAACGCCTCGTCGCGGCCACCAAGGACATCCAGCCGGGCTATCCCGACGAGCCGGGCGTGGTCCTCACCCCGGTCCTCGGGGTCGACTGGTTCTTCGGCTGCCTGGGCGAGGCGCTCGCCAAGGGCGCGAAGCTCGTGCACGGCGGGCGCCGTCTCGAGGTGGACGGATCGGAGTCGAGCACCGGGTTCTTCGTCGAGCCGAGCATCGTCCGCGTGGAGGGGCTCCAGGACGCCAGGTCGCTCTCCGTCGTCCGTGACGAGACCTTCTTCCCGCTGCTTCCGATCATCGTGCCCGAGGCCGGCGCCTCGGACGACGAGCTGCTCGAGCAGGTCCTGCGCTTCGTCAACAGCAACGCCTACGGGCTGCGCAACTCCGTCTGGTCCTCCAGCTTCACGACGGTCGAGCGCTTCCTGGAGGGGGTCACCAACGCCGGAAACCTGAAGATCAACGACTCGCACAGCGGCTTCCTCCCCTTCCTGCCCAACCAGGGCGGCCCCGGTCTCACCGGCGGTGCGTTCGGCGAGGCGAGCCACCCCATGCTGCGCACGACCCGTCTGCAGGCGGTCAGCATCCTCCGCCCGGCGGCCGACAAGGAGGACGCGTCATGACGACCCGCGTACTGAAGGCCACGGTCCCCGCCACGGCCGCCGAAGTGATCGAACGCCTCGCGGACGGCACGGCGTTCCCCTCCTACGCGGAGGACATCGTCTCCGTCGAGCGTACGGAGGACGGGGAGCAGTCGTGGGTGCTCGCGTTTCGGGGCGGTGCCGCCCGCTGGGTCCAGCGCACCGAGCGCGCCGACCGTGGTGAGGAGGCGTACCGCATCGAGTTCGAGCAGGTCGACGGCGACTTCCGGCATCTGAAGGGGGCCTGGACGAGCACCGACGTCCCGGGTGGCAGTGAGGTCGCCTTCGAGGTCAGTTACAGCACGAGCGTTCCCCATCTCGCGGGTGCGATCGACTCGGCCGTCGGACATGTGCTGCTCCGCAGCGCCCACCAGGTCATCTCCGCCGTCGGAGGCCCCGCGCGGGTCACCGCCGGCGGCCACCACCTGTCCTGACACACAAGGAGAAGCACCCCCATGGAGAAGGTCTGCATCATCGGAGCCGGCTGGTCGGGACTTGCCGCCGCCCAGGTTCTGCACGCGCGCGGGATCGATTTCGACTGCTACGAAGCCGGCTCGAAGGTCGGCGGCAACTGGCGTTACCTCAACGACAACGGCATGTCCTCGGGATACCGGTCCCTGCACATCAACACGTCCAAGAAGCTGTCCGAGTACCGCGCGTACCCCATGCCGAAGGACTATCCGCACTACCCCGACCACGTCCAGATCGCGCAGTACCTGGACGACTACGTCGACCACTTCGGCTTCCGCGAGTCGATCGCCTTCCGTACGTCGGTCACCCACGTGGAGCCCGCCGAGGGCGGCGGCTGGACGGTGACCTCGCAGAACCGCGACACCGGGGCCGAGACGACCCGGCACTACGGATCGGTGATCGTCGCCAACGGCCACCACTGGGACCCGCGCGACCCGGAGCCGGCCTTCCCGGGCGCGGACACCTTCACGGGCACCCAGATCCACTCGCACTACTACCGGGTCCCCGACGAGTACGCCGGCAAGCGGGTGCTCGTGCTGGGCTTCGGCAACTCGGCGTCCGACATCGCGGTGGAGACGTCCACGGTCTCCGAGCGCACGTTCCTGTCGATCCGGACCGGTGGCTACGTCTTCCCCAAGTTCATGTTCGGCAAGCCCGGCGACGACATGATCAGCCCGTTCATCACCCGGGTGATGCCGCGCGAGACGCAGCGCTGGGTCATGGCGGCTCTGCTGCGGATGACGATCGGCAAGGTCACGGACTTCGGTCTGCCGGAGCCGGGCCACAAGCTGTTCAACTCCCACCCGACCGTCTCGGAGTCGCTGCTCCCCCGGCTGGGTCACGGCGGTCTCACGGTCAAGCCGAACATCTCGCACTTCGACGGCGACACGGTGCACTTCACCGACGGCAGCAGCGAGGTCATCGACACCGTCATCTACAGCACCGGTTACAAGGTCAGCTTCCCCTTCCTCGACGAGTCCGTGATCGCCCCGACGGACAACGACGTCTCCCTCTTCCACCGTGTGGTCGACCCCCAGCACTCCGGGCTCTACTTCGTGGGTCTCTTCCAGCCCCTGGGCGCGACCACGGTGCTGGCCGAGGCCCAGTCCCACTGGATCGCCGACCTGCTCCAGGGCAAGGCCGCGCTGCCGTCGGTCAAGGAGATGCGCCGGGAGATCACGACGTACAAGGAGAAGCTCGCCAAGCGCTACGTGACGTCCAAGCGGCACACCATGCAGGTGGACCACTACCCCTATCTGGCCGAGCTGCGCGGTGCGCGGCGCAGGGGGGCCAAGCTCGCGAAGAAGTCCGCCGGGTCGATCCCGGCCGACTACCGTCCCGAGGAGGTGTCGATCCGGATCGACGCCGCTCCCGAGGTGGTGTGGGACCTGATCAGCGACGTGACCCGGATGGGCGAGTGGAGTCCCGAGTGCCGTCGCTGCTACTGGCGCGGTGACAAGCGCGGGGTCGGGGCGAAGTTCATCGGTATCAACCGCCGCGGCTGGGTCGCGTGGATCACCTCCAACACGGTCGAGCAGTGGGAGCGGGGCAAGTCCTTCGCCTTCCACACCACGACCAACGGGGTCCGCTGGGGCTACCGCCTCGAGCGGGACGGCCAGGGCGGCACCGTTGTCACCGAGGTGTGGGACGTCTCCGGGCAGAACACCGGGCAGCGCAAGCGCACCGCGTCCTTCGCCAACTCGATGCTCGGCGGTTACGAGAACCACACCGAGGAGCTGCGTGCGGGGATGCGGATGACTCTGGAGCGTGTCAAGGCTGCCGCCGAGCAGAATGGCCGGCCGCTGAGCAGCGTGCCGGACACCGCGCGCCCCGGTGCGCACGTCACGGAAGCGGTGGAGGTGGACACGGCGGCATGACGACGGACGACAATCTGCGCTGTGCCTCCGTCGAGGAGTTCGCCGCCTGGATGGAGGCGCATCACGAGGCGGCCGACGAGGTCTGGCTCGCCCTGCCGAAGAAGGGCACGGACGTCGCCTCTGTCACCCGGTCCGAGGCGCTGGACGTCGCCCTCTGCTACGGCTGGATCGACGGCAAGGCCTTCTCCGGGAACGTGCCGGACGGCTGGTGGGCCCAGCGCTTCTCCCCACGCAAGCGCCGCAGCCCCTGGTCGAAGATCAACTGCGCCAAGGTCGAGAAGCTGATCGCCGCCGGCCGGATGCGGCCCGCGGGGCTCGCGCAGATCGAGCTGGCCAAGGCCGACGGCCGCTGGGCCGCCGCCTACGCTCCGCAGAGCACGGCGGAGGTCCCGCCCGATCTGCGGGCCGCGCTCGACGCGGCACCGGCCGCGGCGGCCGCGTACGAGGCGCTGAGCAGGAGCAACAGGTACCAGATCCTGCTCAACGTGGAGAAGGCGGTGAAGGCGGAGACGCGGGCCCGCAGGATCGCGGGGTACGTCGAACGGCTGGAGGCCGGCGATCCGCCGCACGGGCCCCGGAAGAAGCCGTGATCCCGCTCCGGCCCGAGGTGCTGTCGGCGGCCCCGCCCGGCCCCTTGTCCGCAGCCCCGCCCACCGCCCTGTACGAGGCCCCGCCCACCGCCCTGCCCGCGCAGCGGGCGTCGGAGACGACGCTGTGGCTGGTAGAGGCGGGGCCCTGGGCCGGCTGGGCGGGGCGGCTCGCTCCCCGGGTGCTCGACGCCGGGGAGCTGCGGCGTGCCGAGTCCCTGCGGCGCGAGGCGGACCGGCGGAACTATCTCGTGGCCCATGTGGGCTTGCGGGTGCTGCTCGGCGTACGGCTCGGTCTCGCGCCGGACGCGGTACGGCTGGGGCGCGCGGAGTGCCCGTGCTGCGGCGGGCCGCACGGCCGTCCCGTGGTCGAGGGGGGCGGGGCGCACTTCTCGCTCTCGCACGGCGGGTCGATGGTGCTGGTGGGCCTCGCCCCGGTGCCGCTCGGCGTGGACGTGGAGCGCGTGCCGACGCCCGCGGCCGTCGCGGACACGACGGCGGTCCTGCACCCGGACGAGCGGGCGGAACTGGCCGTACTGGACGAGGAGTCGCGCCCGCCGGCCTTCGCCCGGGCGTGGGCGCGCAAGGAGGCGTACCTCAAGGGCATCGGTACGGGGCTCGGCCGCTCCCCCGCGCTGGACTACCTGGGGACGGGTGTCATACCGGCCGCGGGACCGGACGGCTGGACCGTACGGGATGTGGCCACGCCGGACGATCATGCCGCGGCGGTCGCGCTCGCACCGGAGCTCTGACCAGGGTGATGATCGGCGCCCGGTGTCGAATATCCGCCAAATACCGCTCGCCGCACTACGATTCACCTCGCGAACGGGCTCCGCTGGGGGGTTCGTGAGGGGGGACAACAGTGATCAGAGTCATGCTCGCGGACGACATGCTGATGCTCCGGCGGGCCCTGGTCTCGCTGCTGGAGCTGGAGGACGGCATCGAAGTGGTGGGCGAGGCCGACAACGGGGACCGGGTGCTTCCGGTGGCGTTGGAGACCCGGCCGGACGTGGCGGTACTGGACATCGACATGCCGGGGATCGACGGCATCAGGGCGGCGGAGCTGCTGAGCCGGGAGCTCCCGGAGTGCAGGACGATCATCCTCACCAGTCTGGGCAGGCCGGGGAACCTGCGCCGGGCGCTGGAGGCCAAGGTGTCCGGCTTTCTGCTCAAGGACGCCGACCCGACCCGGCTCGCCGCGGCGATCCACCAGGTGGTCGCCGGAGAGCAGGTCGTGGACCCGCAGCTGGCGCTCGCCACGCTGCAGGCGGGCGGTAGTCCGCTGAGTGCACGCGAGAGCGAGGTCCTGCGGCTGGCCGCGCAGGGGCTCGACGCACCGGAGATCGCGAAGAAGCTGTTCCTGTCCGCGGGGACCGTGCGCAACTACCTGACCACGGTGGTGACCAAGCTCAACGCCCGCAACCGGATGGACGCCGTACGGATCGCCCGGGACGCCGGCTGGCTGTAAGTGGGGGGCGTGTCCCGCGGAGCGGCTCGTTCCGTGGGACACGTCCTAGGCGTCCGTGGCCTCCGGGGCCGGGGCCGCGGTGGGGTCCGGGGTGGGCGGGGCGCCGGCCGGCTGGGTGGGGAGTTCCACGGCGAGTTCGAACCAGCCGTCGTCGCGGACGCGGCTGCTGAGCCGGCCGCCGACCGCCTCGGCGCGGATCGTGAGGCTGCGCAGTCCCACCCCGCCGGTGACGCCTTCCGCGTCCGGGCAGTGTGCGGAGTCCCGGTCGCGCAGACCGTCGTTGGTGATGCGGAGACGGGCGGTGCCGTCGTCGACGCTCGCCTCGATCACGCAGTGCTGGGCCTTGCTGTGCCGCAGCAGGTTGGTCACGCCCTCGCGCAGGACCGTCGCGAGGACGGTGTCCACGGAGCTGTGCAGGGGTTCCTGGGTGACGCGGATGTCGGTACGGATGCCCACGGCGCGCAGCAGGGAGGCCGCGCAGCCGACCTCGCGGTTCAGGTTCATCTGGACGTAGCTGCTCGCCACGGAGCGGACGTCGGTGAGTGCCTGCCGGGCGGTCTGGACGATCTCGGTGATCTCCATCTCGGCGCGCTCCGGCGCCACCCGCACCAGCCGGTGGGCGAGTTCGCACTTGAGCGTGATGGTGGAGAGGCTGAAGCCGAGCAGGTCGTGCAGGTCGCGGGCGAAGCGGAGACGTTCCTGCGTCACGGCGAGCCGGATCAACTCCTCGCGGGCCGCCTGCACTTCGCGAATCAGACCGGAGAGCCGGCTGAGGCCGTACACGACCAGGCCGGTGAGGACGGTGGCCACGGTGTTGTAGGCGAGCTGGCCCACTCCGTACCCCACGGCGAACTGCACGACGCCGGTCGCGACGATGACGGCGGCGAAGGCCGTCCAGGCCAGCGCCGACCTCAGGACGAGCAGCGAGGAGGCGGCGAGGAAGCCGGGCATGCCCAGCCAGGCGGCGCCGAACAGGGCGAACGGGGCGAAGGTGAGCACCGCTTGGAGCGCTAAGGTCGCCCTCCGGAAGCGGGCGGCCGCCGGTATCCAGTCCGGGAAGGAGTGGCTGAGCTGGAGAAAGAGCAGCATCAGCATCAGGACGCCGCAGAGGGCGAGTTCTCCCGCCCCGAATCCGCCGCCCACGGCGTAGGTCAGGGCGACGGCGAAGAAGCAGAGAATGACGACGATGGTGATGGTGCCGGCGACGCGCGGCGCCAAGTCACCTCCTTCGGTGGACCGATGGGCATATGCGTCTGAATCTGCGGTGTTGGACCATCGCACAAGGGCCCCCTACTCGACTGTGTTTTCGCACGGAGTGTGCAGCATAGGCTGAGTAGGTTACGTACTGGGAGGTATCTCCGGTCGCGGACCTCTCGCGGCGGGGCCGGCGAAGAAACCGAGGCCCCCGTGTTCGGCGGACGCGCCCCCCGTGGGCAGCGCGGCCAGGACGAACTCGCCGACGCCCGACTCCGCGCGCCAGTCGAGGCCGAAGGCACGGGCCGAGGTCGCGGTGTCGCCGAACGCCAGGGCGCACGGCCCGATCCCCATCGCCGTGGACACCAGGTACAGCGTCTGCTGCAGCGCCCCCACCTCCTTGAGCAGCACGCTGTACGCGCTCCCCGGGAAGGCGGCGCTCATCCGCCGGAAACGCGCCGTCATGCTGATCAGGACCGGCGGCTCCTCGCTCAGCCCCGCGTTCGCGCCCGCCTCTCCCAACAGCGCGTCCACCAGGGCGGGGTCGGTGCGGAGCGGGAAGAGCGTATGGCCGTCCGGGTCGTAGTGGTAGGCCCCGCGCGGCAGTTCGGCGGAGCCGGCCACGGTGACGTACAGCTCCAGCGGGTAGACCGAGCCGGCGCTCGGGTACGGCCGTCCGGCCGCCGGCCTGGCCCGGGCGGAGCGGTACAGCAGCTCCCCCAACTGGGCTACGGACAGCGGAAGTCCGCCGTCCGTGCGGACCGAGCGGCGGGATTCGAGCACGGTGGTCAGGCGCGGGTCGCGGGCGAGCACCAGGTCGAGGTCGGGCACCGGCAGCGCGACGGGCACGCCGTCGGGTGACGGGTGTTCCCTCGCGGCGGTACCGGTCTTCCCTCCGCCGGGGCCGAGCGGCTCGTCGTGCAGGCCCGGCCTGCTGCGGTTGTGCAGCATCAGCTCGCGCGGTGACCAGTGCTCCAGTACGGGATCCCGGTCCTCGGCGAAGGTGACGCGGTGCGGACCGGCCGCTGCCGCCGGTCCGGCACCGGCACGCACGCCGGACACCAGCATGCCGGACGCCTCCAGATAGCCGACCGCCGTCCGCACGACGTCCACGGGGACGTCGAGGAGCCGCGCGGTGTCGAGGACCGAGGTGGGGCGTACGTAGCAGCTGACCAGCCACATGGCCTGCGGGGTGTGCAGCAGCACCCGATGGGCACTCAGCGGCGATTCGAGGATCATGTCCTGGGCGCCGACGCGCAGGGTGGCGAACCGGGACAGCCGGTGGACGGTGTCCACCGGGGGCATCCGCGGGGCGAAGCGGGCCTCGCGCACGATCGGCACGACCGACAGCTGTGCGGTGCCGTCGGACAGGGCGAGCGTACGGATCACGGCGTGCCGCACCGATTCCAGGGTGGCGCGGAGTGCGGCGCGGCGCGGGTCGCCGGGGTGGGAGCCGGCGTCGCTGAAGCCGGGCAGCACGTTGTCCAGCGACACCGGGCCGTACGTCATGCGCTCCAGGGCGCGGGAGATCACCGGGTCGGTCATCGGCAGCCGGATCTCGTCCCAGCGGGTGTTGACCAGTCCGGTCCCGGGATCGTCCGCCGCTGTCTCCACCGTCGTGTCCTCGCGGAGCGACCACAGTTCGATCAGTCGGGTTTCCCGCGGGGCGGGTGGGGCGGATGACTTCATGGCCGGGACCTCACGGATGGCGCGACGGGGTGTTACAGGAAGAGGGGGACCGGGTTGAGGTCCTCGTAGCGGGTGGGGGTGGCAAGGCGGCCCAGGCGTACCGGTACGTCGTACAGGCGGCCGGGGGCGAAGCGGGTCCAGAAGGTGCGCAGTCCGGGCACGATCACCTTGACGACGGGCAGACCTATGTCGGCCCGGGTCTGGTCGAGGACCAGGAGTTCGCTGCCGAGGCCCCGGGCGAGCGCCTCGCACGCGGCCACGTCGTCGGCCAGGTCGGCGCGCGGCGTGTACGGGAAGTCTGCGGGGGTGCGGTCCGGTCCGGACGGGAGCAGATAGGGCCGGTTCGCGGTGGTGGCGGAGCGCCACCAGTTGAGTGCGGCGGGGTCGTCGCAGGTGTAGCCGGCGCCGTCCGGGGTGACGTTGACGACGGGCGGCAGCATCTGGTTGACCTCCGCCACGGCTCTGCGCAGCGCCACGCGTGGGTCGAAGTGGGCGCCGAACCCGAGGGTGATGTCCTCGGCCGGTTTGTCGGTGCGCCGGGAGAGCGCGGCGAAGACGGGGACGCCGAGGTCGCTGGTGAGGTCGAGGACCCAGAGCTCGCGGTCCAGGTCGGCGTGCGCGGCCCGGGTCTTGTCGATCCAGGGGTCGCCGAAGGAGGAGAGGTCGACGCCGGGCTGCCGGGTGCGGTTGTACCACCACAGGGCCACGGCGTCGCGTTCGACGAGCTCCAGGAAGCCCTGGACGATGGCGTCCTCGCGGGAGCTGCCGGCCGCCGTGCCGTTGGAGTGGGCGGAGAAGAAGCCGGTGGGGCAGGGCGCGTCGTAGTAGAGCATCGAGGTGGGCAGCAGCCGGTGGCGGTCCGCGGTCAGCGACCAGACCGGGGTCCAGTCGACGGGGGTGTTCTCGTCGAAGGGCGCGCAGACCCGGTGCGCCGGGGCGTGCTCGGCGTTCCAGGTCGCCCGGTCGGGGAACTGGCGGGGGTGGAACAGCTGGACCGTGTCCGGGTGGACGGCGCGGTCGGCGACCTCGCGGTAGGTGGCGCGCAGGGTGGGTTCGTCGCCCTGCCGGTAACCGCAGTGGCGTTCGACGGCCTCGCACAGGGCGCTGACCCGGGCCTGCAGCGGGGTGGTGCCCTTGCCCGAGCTGTGGCTGCGCAGCCCGGCGCGGACGGCGGCGAGTCCGGTGGGCGAGGTGGCCGGGTTGTGGCCGGAGTGGAAGCAGTTGAGGAAGCCGGGGTCGCGGCGGTCGCGGCGGACCTCCTTGACCACGCCGGTGAGCTCGTCGACCAGGTGGCCGTAGGTCTCCAGCATCTCCTCGGGGGTGAGGGACCGCTCGCCGGTGCCGGTGCCGGACTTGGGGCGGCTGACCGGCCGGACCGGTGCCCAGATGCGCCGGGCGGTCACCTCGGGGTCGCCGCAGGAGGGGCACTGGGGGCGCCGGCGTACCGGATGGTGACGGCCGGCCAGGGTGAGGGTGTCCATCGTCCAGAGGGTGTTCTGGCCGGAGTGGCGGTGTCCCGCCATCCACTTGACGGCTTCGAGGCAGGCCAGGTGGAGTCCGACGGCGCGCCCCGCGGCCAGACCGGAGGGCGGCACGCTGACGGGGCGTCCCAGGGCCCGGCCGAGGTAGGTCTCGGCGGGGCGGTTGCGGCGCAGGGGTTCGGCCAGGCAGTGCCAGCACGGCCCGTCGTCCGGCTGGAACACCGGGCCGATCCAGGGCTGTTCGCCGGTCAGCCGGACCGGCAGCCAGGGGGTGCCACTGGCGCGGTACGTGGCGTCGAGCTCGGCGAGCGCGGGGTCGAGGTAGCTGTCGCAGAGGACCACGGCCAGACCGGGGGGTTCGGTGTCCGTGCCGGAGCGGTGGATGCGCAGGCCGGCCGCCGCCAGTGCGGCGAGCAGTTCCTCGGTGCCGGCGCCCGCCTCCGTGCCGCGGCCGAGGCCGGCGACAGCGGCGCTGCCGGTGCGGCGGGCGGCTTCGCCGCCGTCCACGCCCGCCAGTTCCCAGAACGCCTCGCCCGAGCCGGCGGTGATGGTGTCCGGCGCCCGGTGGGCGAGCAGGCCGGAGCCGAGGAGCCGGGTGACGACCTGGCGTACCTGGTCGGCGGGGAGGGAGCCGTCGGCGTCGGCGATCAGGCGGTCGAGGGTGCGGGTGCCGTCGAGCAGAGGGGCGAGAGTGGTGACGCAGGAGCCTCGCAGCGCGGTCACTCCGCGCTCGGATATGAGGAACACGCCCTCCCCGGGGACGACCTCGGCCTTCAGATGAGGCTTGAATCCGAGTCCGGTCGTGGTGCCCTGGCGGTGTGCCACCGTGTTTCCCCCTGTCTGGTGTGCGGCCTGCGGTCGGTGAGGTGCGTCTTCTGCGTACGGACGGGGAGGGCTGCTACTCCGCGAGCGAGTCGCCCATCCAGCAGATGCAGGTGCCGGGCTGGTACTGCTCGGTGGCCATGGCGCCGAAGTCCTCGATGACCAGCTCCTCGGTGACCGGGGTGACGGTGGCGGCGGTGGCGACGGTGAGGTTCATGTCGGCCCTTCCTGGAGTCGTTGACCTGCTGACGGGGAAGAGTCTGCTGGGTGCCGGGAAGGGCCGACAGTGCCTGTGTCACCGGGCCGACATGAAGTTCTCATGGTCATCTCGCGATGGCGTCACACCCCTTCCGCGGCGGCCGGCGCGTCCGCCATCGCGGCGGTCAGGGTGCTGCCGTCGGACGGGTCGATGAGCAGGAACGACCCGGTGCGCCGGAAGTCCGCGTAGCCGTCAAGCGCGAGCGGCTCGGCGGTGCGGACGACGATCCGCCCGATGTCGTTCACGCCGAGGCTGTCGGGGCCCGGACGTTCGGAGAGGTCCTGGAGGTCGAGCTTCGAGGTGATCTCCACGACCACCGCCCGCACGGTGCGGGTGGTGTGCCGCAGCAGGACCTGCCGGCCCGCGTGGAGCGGCTGCTCGCCGAGGTGGCAGACGGTGGCGGTGAGCCGCTTGACGGCGCGGGGCGCGGCGGCGGCCGGGGCCAGCAGGTCGCCCCGGGCGATGTCGAGTTCGTCGGTCAGGCGCACGGTCACCGACTGGGGCGCCCAGGCGGTGTCGGTGCCGGTGCCGTCCAGGGTGTCGATGGCCTCGATGGTGCTGACCGCACCGGACGGCAGGGCCGTGACCCGGTCGCCGACCCGCAGCACCCCGGAGGTGATCTGGCCCGCGTAGCCGCGGTAGTCGCGGTGGGCGGCGGTGTGCGGCCTGATGACGTACTGGACGGGCAGCCGGGCGGACTCGGTGCGGGGATCGGCGCCCACCGGGACCGACTCCAGGTGTTCGAGCACCGTGGGCCCCGCGTACCAGTCCATGCGCTCCGAGGGGCGTACGACGTTGTCGCCGGCCAGGGCCGAGATCGGGATGGCGGTCACCCGCTCGACGCCGAGGGCGGCGGCGCACTCGGAGAACGTGGCGGCGGTACGGGCGAACACCTCCTCCGAGCAGTCCACCAGGTCCATCTTGTTGACCACGAGGGTGACATGGCGGATGCGCAGCAGGGCGGCCACGGCGAGGTGGCGGCGGGTCTGCTCCACGACGCCGTTGCGGGCGTCGACGAGGACCAGGGCGAGGTCGGCCGTGGAGGCGCCGGTGACCATGTTGCGGGTGTACTGCACATGGCCGGGGGTGTCGGCGAGGATGAACCGGCGGCGGGCGGTGGCGAAGTAGCGGTAGGCCACGTCGATGGTGATGCCCTGCTCGCGCTCGGCCCGCAGTCCGTCGGTGAGGAGCGCCAGGTCGGGCGCCTCCTGGCCGCGGGAGCGGGAGGCGTGTTCGACGGCCTCCAGCTGGTCGGCGAGGACCGACTTGGAGTCGTGCAGGAGGCGTCCCACGAGGGTGGACTTGCCGTCGTCCACGGAGCCGGCGGTGGCGAACCGCAGGGTGTCCACGGTGGTGGGCAGACCGGCTGCGTGCGACCCGGCGGTGTGCGGACCGGTGGCGTACGGCGCGGTGTTCGGTGCTTCGGTGAGGTTCACGGCTAGAAGTACCCTTCGCGTTTGCGGTCTTCCATGGCGGCTTCCGAGAGCTTGTCGTCGGCGCGGGTGGCGCCGCGTTCGGTGAGCCGGGAGGCGGCGATCTCGGCGATCACCGACTCGACGGTGGCGGCGGTGGACTCCACCGCGCCGGTGCAGGACATGTCGCCGACCGTGCGGTAGCGGACCAGCCGGGTCTCCAGCTGCTCGTCGGCGCGCGGGCCTCCCCAGTCGCCGGGGGCGAGCCACATGCCGTTGCGGGCGAAGACCTCGCGGTGGTGGGCGTAGTAGATCTCCGGCAGGGCGATGTTCTCGCGCTGGATGTACTGCCAGACGTCGAGCTCGGTCCAGTTGGACAGCGGGAAGACGCGGACGTGTTCGCCGGGGGCGTGGCGGCCGTTGTACAGCGACCACAGTTCGGGGCGCTGGCGGCGGGGGTCCCAGGCGCCGAACTCGTCGCGGAGCGAGAACACCCGCTCCTTGGCGCGGGCCTTCTCCTCGTCGCGCCGGCCGCCGCCGAACACCGCGTCGTAGCGGCCGGTGGTGATGGCGTCGAGCAGCGGGACGGTCTGCAGCGGGTTACGGGTCCCGTCCGGGCGCTCGCGCAGCCGGCCGTCGTCGATGAAGTCCTGGACGCGGGCGACGTGCAGCCGCAGGCCGTGTTCGGCGACCACGCGGTCGCGGTAGTCGAGGACCTCGGGGAAGTTGTGCCCGGTGTCGACGTGCAGCAGGGAGAAGGGCAGCGGCGCCGGCGCGAAGGCCTTGAGCGCCAGGTGGAGCATGACGATCGAGTCCTTGCCGCCGGAGAAGAGGATCACCGGCCGCTCGAACTCGCCCGCCACCTCACGGAAGATGTGGACGGCCTCGGACTCGACGGCGTCGAGGTGGGAGAGCCCGTAGGCGTCGCCGGTCCGGACGGCGGGCAGCGACGGGGCGTCGAACGGGGGGACGGTCGTCGGGGCGGTCGAGGGAACGGTCGTGGTGACGGTCGTGGCGGTCATGCGGCACTCCTCTCCTTCTCGTCCGCACCGGCGAGGAGCCCCCGCCGGGTGAGCAGGTCGAGCAGCTCCTGCGCGGACTCGGCGACGCTCTGGGTGTGCGAGGCGATCCTCAGGTCGGGTGCGGACGGCTCCTCGTAGGGGTCGTCGACGCCGGTCAGGCCGCTGATCTCGCCGGCCGCCTGCCGGGCGTACAGGCCCTTGACGTCACGCCGGGCGCACACCGACAGCGGGGCGGCGACATGGACCTCCAGGAAGGGGGTGCCGCTCTCCCGGTGCCAGGAGCGCACCGTGTCGCGGGACTCCGCGTAGGGGGCGATCACCGGGACCAGGACGGTGACGCCGTTGCGGGCGAGCACCTGGGCGACCCGGCCGATGCGTTCGACGTTGTTGTTCCGGTCGGCCCGGGAGAAACCGAGGCCGGCCGAGAACGTCCGGCGCAGCTCGTCGCCGTCGAGGACCTCCACGCGCCGGCCCTGGGCGCGCAGCAGTTCGGCGGTGGCGTACGCGAGGGTGGTCTTCCCGGCGCTGGGCAGACCGGTCAGCCAAAGGGTCGAGCCGGGGTAGCAGGTGCAGTGGACGACGGGGGCCGCGAGGTCGTGCCCGGGGGCGGCCGTCAGGACGGTCACATCAAGCTCCATTCTCGGACCGCGGCGGCCAGCAGGCGCTGGGCCCGCCGGAACTCGTCCGCGTGCAGGTGTTCGTCAGGGGTGTGGTCGAGCTTGGCGTCACCGGGGCCGTAGGCGACCATGGGGATGCCGTGCCAGGTGGTGGCGAGCGTGTTCATGTCGCTGCTGCCCTTTTTCATGAGGTATCGGGGCGTCACTCCCGCCTCGGCGAAGGCCCGTTGGAATGCCTTGACCAGCGGGCTGGTGCGGCGGGTGGCGACTCCGGGGGTGGCCCGCAGGACGTCGATCCGCACCGGTTCGATCGCGAGCGCGCGCAGCGCGTCCACGGTCTCGTCCACGTCGAGGCCTGGCGGTACGCGGACGTCCACCACGGCCTCGCCGACCTGGGCGTCGCCCTGGTTGAGGGCCCGTACGCCGAGCACGGCGGTCAGCGCGTCCCGATGGAGTCCGGCCACCGTCCCGGGGACCTTGGCGAGCACCTCGACCATCCGGTCGCCCGCGGTGCGGACGCCCTCGCCGGCCGTGTGGCCGGTGGGCTCCTCCACGGCGTACCGGACCTTGACCAGGCCGTAGTAGCCGAGGGTGAGCGCCTCCGCGCCGCTGGGCTCGCCCACGATCACCGCGTCGGCCGGGTAGGCGTCGCGGACGTGGAAGGCACCGGCGCCGGTGATCTCCTCCTCCACGGCGCCGACCACCCGCACCTCGACCCCCTCGGGCGGGTCGAAGTCGGCCAGGGTCTGGAGGTAGGTCACCAGACTGCCCTTGGCGTCCACGGAGCCGCGCCCGGACAGCACCTCGCCGTCCCAGCGGACGGGCCAGCGGTGCGGGACGGTGTCCAGGTGACCGAGCATCAGCAGCCGCCGGGAGCCCGCCCCCTTGGTGGCGACCAGGTTGTTCGCGGCGTCGACCTCCGCCTTGATGCCGTGCTCCGCGCACCATTCGGCGAGGAACTCGGCGATCTCCCGCTCGTCGCGTGAGACGGAGGACAGCTCCACCGCGCGGGAGAGCAGGTCGAGGTCGGGGGCGGGGGCGGGGGCCCGCCAGAACCAGGTGGCGCCGGCCGCGGACAGCGTGTGCGGCCCGGTGATGGCGGTGTCGGAGGTGCCCTTGAGGGCGATCTCGGCCGCCCTGACCTTCTGGCGCATCCGGCCCTTGGCGTAGCGCCGGCCCTCGCCCTCGGTGAGGTGACGGAGGCTGCTGGTGGGGTCGGCCGGGTCGGTGAGCAGTCCGGCGGTGCCGGTGACGAGCCGCAGATGGTCGGCGTCCAGGGCGCGGGCGGCCTCGGCGGCGAGCACGTCGGCGTCCACGTTGAGCGCCGTACCGCCGTCGGCGTCGGCGACCGGCGGGGAGAGACAGACGACGTCGAAGGTGGCCAGCAGGCCGGTGAGCCGGGGGACGTCCACGGAGCTGACGGTGCCCGCGCGGTGGTCGCGGATCAGCCGCGTCCTGCCGTCCTCCTGCACCCGCAGCGGACCGTTGACGGTGGCCTTGACGAGCGCGCCGGTGCGGGCGACCGCCGCGAAGACGGACAGTCCGCGCCTGGTCAGCTCCTCCTCCACGAGGGGCAGGGTGACCTCCTCGTACGCGGCGACGATGTGCCGCATCTCCTCCGGGGGGCAGTAGCGGATCTCGTCGCCGTTGCGGGAGACGAGGGTGCGGATCTCGCGGCCGGTGCGCCGGTAGTGCTCGCGGATGCCGGCCGCTCCCCCGGCGATGACGAGCAGGCGCGCGCCGCGCCGGTTGAGTTCGAGCAGTTCGTCGAAGACCTGAGTGTGGAGCAAGGTGGCGCTGCCCAGCTTGACCACGTAGAGCGCGGCCTCGCGTGAGCTGGCGACTTCCCCGAGGGCTGGCATGTACGGAACTCCTTCGGCTGATGAGAGGGCGGACGGTGCTGTCCGGGGCGGACGGGGCTGCCCGGTGCTGACGGTGTGGCGGTGCGGCCGGGCCGGCGGGCGATCCACGGGCCGGTAGGCCGACGGGCGGGCGGTCACACGAGCCGGCCTGGAGGTCGGGCGCCACGGGCCGGCCGGCGGGCGTCAGCCGATGCCGCGGGTGTTGCCGCCGTCCGCGACCAGCACGCCGCCGGTGACGAAGGCGGCCTGTTCGCTGGCGAGGAAGGCCACCAGGGCGCCCAGGTCCTCGGCCCGGCCGATCCGGCCCAGCGGGATCCCGGCGGCGACCTCGGCCAGGCGCTCCTCGACCTCGTCTCCGTACTGCACGTCGAGGATCGGGGTGCGGTGGAAGCCGGGCGCCAGCACGTTCACGGTCACTCCGGCCGAGCCGAAGGCGTGGACCAGGCCCTTGGCGAAGCCGAGGACGCCGAGCCGGGCCACCGAGGAGAGGCCGCTGCCCGGGTGGGGCTGGCGTACCGACTCGGAGGTGATCATGACGATCCGGCCCCAGCCGGCGTGCCGGAGGTACGGGGCGGCGGCCAGCGAGATCGAGACATGGGGCAGCAGGTTGCCGTTCACCGCCTCCCGGTACTCGGCGACCTCGAAGTCCTCCACGGGACCGAAGGGCACCCCTCCCGAGTTCGTGACGACCACGTGCAGCGCGCCGAACTCCGTCGCGGTGCGGCGCACCCAGCCGGCGGCGGCGTCCTCGTCGGACAGGTCGACCACGGTGCTCAGCACCCGGCCCGTACCGCAGGCGTCCACCTCCTTGTGGGCGCGGGCCAGCCGCTCGGGGTCACGGCCGCAGATCGAGACGTCGGCGCCCTCCGTGGCCAGGACGCGGGCCACGGCGAGGCCGATTCCGCTGCTGGAGGCCGCGACCAGCGCGGCCCGTCCGGCGAGTCCCAGGTTCACGCGGCCTCACCCCGCGAGGGGGTCAGCGGGTAGCCGTAGCGGGTCAGCAGGGGTGCCGCCGCCGCCGTGGCCGCCGCGATGTCGGTGCCGGGCAGGGCCGTGCGCCAGCGCTCGTCGGGGCGGATCCGGGTGACGCCGCGGCGCAGCCGGTCCGGGTTGCCGGTGACGGTGTGGTTGGCGCCGAGCGGGATCCGGCCCTCGGTGTCGACCGGGGAGTCGTCGTCGAGGCCCGCGAAGCGCAGGACCTGGGTCGTCACCTCGCGCGGGTTGCGGGCCAGATCCTCGTGACGGACTCTCAGATAGCGCTCGCCGGCGGTCCGGCCGACCAGTTCGGAGGCGAGGTTGAAGGCGGTCCAGTACCCGCTGCTGCGGGCCGGGGACATGGGGTCGATGTAGTCCTTGGCGCTGCGGTAGGACAGCGCGGTGGCCCGCGGGTCCCGCACGATGTGCAGCACCCGTACGTCCAGGTCGGTGCGGCCGAGGAGGGCGGCCGCCTCCGCCGGGTACTTCGAGCCGTCGACGATCAGGCGGTCGCCGCCGAGGGCGGCCACCTGCCGGTAGACGGAGGCCGAGTGGTCGAGGAGCTCCTTCACTCCGGGGGCGGTGGGCCGCTCGCCGCGGGCCTCGGCGAGCCGGGCGGCGGTGTGCCGGGTGCGCAGCAGCGCCTGTTGGAGCATGGCCATCCGGTGTGCGGTGGTCTCGGCGGCCCCCTCGGGCAGCGCCGCGAGGACGCCGCCCCAGAGCGGGCACTCGCGCACCGGTCGCCCGCAGCCGCAGCTGGAGTTGGTGCCGGCGCCGAGGACGCCGTTGCGCCAGAGGTAGAACAGCTCGCCGACGTGCCGGACGCCGGGGAGCTCGTTGAGGACGTTGCCGAGCAGGGTGCTGCCGCTGCGCATCCATCCGGTGATGTAGAGGACGCGCGGGGAGGGGCCTGTCATGGTGGTGGGGTCCCTTCGTGGTGCCGAGGACGTGGTCGGACGCGGGCCGTTCGCGATCGGTCGCGGTCGGACGCGGGGCCGGACGCGATCGCTCGCGGTCGGACGCGGGTGCCGTCGCGATCGGTCGCGGTCGGGCGCGGGTCGGTCCTCGTCAGTCGCGGGTGAGCAGCAGGAAGTGCTGCGGCAGGTGGACGGCGAGACCGATCCGGCTGGTCGCCTCGATGGCGTCGGAGCCGTCCGGGCCCGCGCCGCGGCGCAGCGCCAGCGAGGCCACGCCCGGGACGAGCAGGGTGACGGCGGCCCGGAAGTCGCCGAGGAGGATCTGGCCGCGCGGAATCATGCGGGTGCGCGAGACGGTGATGCCGGCAGCGCCCAGCTGGCCCAGCACGCCGGCCCGGACCAACTCCCAGTACGTGAAGGGGTGGACGACGATTCCGTCGCAGGAACCGCCCGTCTCCTCGACCTCGGCGGCGGCCTCGGTGATGGCGGCGTACACGTCCTCGCCGAGCGTGCCGCGGCGGATCTCCGGAAGGTTCAGCAGGCCGCTGATCGCCTTGTCGGCGCTGCCGTGCAGCAGGGTCTCGTTCTCCACGACGGACAGCCGGACGAGCACGCGGTAGTCGACGAAGGAGGCGAGCAGCGCCGGCTGGTCGAGCAGACCGGCGGGCAGCGGGACGCGCACCGTCAGGTCGGTGAGCTCGGCCTGCTCCAGGCGCGGGGCGAAGGCGCCCTCGGGGGTGGCCTGGTACGAGGTGCCGGCGGCGGCCAGCCGGGCGGCCGGCGGCTCGTGCACGAAGGTGACCGGCGCGTCGGCCACCGACGCCGTCTTCAGCAGGTGACGGACGGCGTACCGCGGGCGGGTCGCGAACAGCGGGAAGACGGCGGGGAGATGGGCGCGGAAGGGCACCTCGTGGTCCTGGTCCGGGCCGGCGGCGCGCACCGACCAGGCGAACTCCTCACCCGGGCTGCGGGTGGCCAGGGCCGGGTCGGCGAGCTGTATCTGGACTCCCTGCTGCACTGCGGAATCGGCGGTGGCTGCCAGCATGACGTCTCCTCAGGTGTTCGGTGAAATGTTCGGTCGGCCATTCACATTAGGCAGCCGATGGCATTTCGAGGGAGAAAGTCGATGGCGTGTGTTTATGGCTGGAATAAGGGGTGGTAATTCCGGCCACGGACCCCGTTCTTGAGCGCTGCACACCCGTCACATGAAGATGTCACATCCGGTCCGTGACCGCATCCATGGCGCCGTCGAAACCGCCGACCCTAGGCTGAGCCGCAGACTTCACGGAACGTCCTTCGACGATGTGGGTGGGAGAATGCATCACGACTTGCAGATAAACAGGCTGAGGACTCTGGTGGCCGTCGTCGAGCTCGGCGGTTTCCGGAGGGCGGCGGAGTCACTGCACATCACCCAGCCCGCGGTCAGCCAGCAGATACGCCAGCTGAGCGGTCTCATCAGAAGCCCGGTCTTCGCCTCCACGGGCCGCAACCTGCGGCTCAGCCCGCGGGGCGAGGAGCTGCTGAGGTACGCCCGCCGGATGGTGGCGCTCAACGACGAGGCGGTCGACCGCTTCATCCCGCAGGCCGGCCACATCATGTTGTCGATCGGCGTGTCGAGCCAGCTCGCGGAGGTGCTCCCCGAGTTCCTCCGGCTGCTGAACCGGGGCATGCCGCAGGCCCAGCTGAGCGTACGGACCGGGGCGAGCGAGGAGCTGGCGGCCCAGCTGGCCGGCGGCCAGCTCGACGCGGCGCTGCTGCTCCAGGCAGATCCGCCCGGGTCCGGCACCGACAGCCGGGAGCTGGGCAGGATGCGCATGGCCTGGTTCGGGCGGCCGGCCCACGGCGAGCGGGGGGCGCTGCCCCTGGCGCTCTTCCCCGAGCCCTGCACGCTGCGGGGCCGGGTCCGCGAGGTCCTCGACGCGTCGGGAATCGAGTGGCGGGTCGCGTACGAGAGCAGCGAGCTGATCGGACTGCGGTCGGCGGCGAAGGCGGGTCTCGGAATGACCTGCCTGGTCGCCAACGGGGACGAGCTGTGGGGGCTGACACCCTCCGTACGTCCCGGGCTTCCGCCGCCGCCCGAGCCGGTGCCGGTGACGATGGCGCTGGCTCCGGGAGGCGTACCGGAAGGCTTCACCGCCATCGCGGAGAAGGCGTTCCGCCAGGCCCTCCGGGGTTATCCGCTCACCTCGGAGGCGACCTCCGACGCCACCGCGGACGCCGCCCCCGAAGCGGCCTCCGAACCGGCCCCGACCTCGGAGCCTCCCGGCTCCGCCGGCACTCCGGTGCTCGCGACCGCCGCCGCCTGACGGCCTCGTCACCGCCCATAAGCATTCGCCCTCGTTCCGATCAGATCATTCGTCGGAGCACTCCGGAATAGGGCCCCACTTCGGCACTACAGTAATTTCCGATTCACCACCTCCACGGAAGAATTGAGGAAATCGCCATGCAGGAAACCCTCATTGCCCCCGAGTGCCCCGAGTGCGACGCCGAGGTGTCGCTGGGAACGGACGCCCGGGTCAGCGAAATAGTCGAGTGCCCGGAATGCCGGCTGGAGCTGGAGATCGAATCCGTCGAGCCGCCGCAGCTGATCCTCGCCCCCGAGGTCGAGGAGGACTGGGGCGAGTAACGGGCCCGGCCATCCCGACGAGAAGACGAGAAGGAGATTTCCCTGATGAGCTCTGCGGCAGCGCGACTCGGTGTCCTCGCCTCCCGGGTCCGGTTCGAGGAGAAGAACATCCTGACCGCGCTGGAGAGGCGCGGCGTCGCCTGTGAACAGATCGACCCCCGCGCTCTGTCGGTCCGGGCCGGAACGCCCTGGGACGGCCCGCAGATCGTGCTCAACCGCGAAGTGGGTCACTACCGTGCCCTGTACGCGGCTTCCGCACTGGAGTCGGCGGGCGTGACGGTGCTCAACAGCGCCGCCGCCACGGCCGTCTGCGGGGACAAGTGGCAGACCTCGGCGGCCCTGGTCGCCCGGGGCCTGCCGACCCCGGAGACCACGCTCGCCCTGACCCCGGAAGCGGCCCTCAAGGCCCTGGAGGAGCTGGGCTACCCCGCGGTGATCAAGCCGCTGGTCGGGTCCTGGGGACGCCTCGTCACCCGGGTCACCGACCGGGCGATGGCCGAGGCCGTCCTGGAGCACCTCGCCGCCCTGCCCTCCCCGCAGTCGCACATCGTCTACGTCCAGCGCGAGGTCGCCAAGGCGGACCGGGACATCCGGGTCCTCGTCGTGGGCGGCCGGGCGGTCGGGGCCACGTACCGGCGGAGCGAGGACTGGCGGACGAACGTGGCCCGCGGCGCGGTCAGCGAACGCTGCCCGCTCGAAGCGGACCTCACCGAGCTCGCGGTCGCGGCGGCGGACACCGTCGGCGCTTGTGTGGCGGGGGTGGACCTCCTGGAGGAGCCGGGAGGCCGGCTCACCGTCCTGGAGGTCAACGACCGGGTCGAGTTCCGCGGCCTGCAGTCGACCTACGGAACCGACCTCGATGTGGCGGACACCATCGCCGCCCTCCTGACAGCAAAGGCAGAGTCATGATCCGCGCGGCAGTGCTGGGAGCGGCCGGCTACATCGGTGGGGAGCTGCTGCGGCTGCTCGTCAACCACCCCCAGGTCGATCTGGTGGCGGCGACCTCGCGCACCCTCCAGGGACGCCAGATCGACGGCGTCCACCCCAATCTGCGCGGTCGCACCAAGCTGACGTTCTCGTCCGAGGAGCAACTCCCCCGCGTCGACGTGCTGTTCCTGGCGACGCCGCACCGCGAGACGATGCTCCGGATGCCGGAGTTCCTCGGCAAGGCGAACGTCGTCATCGACCTCTCGGGCGACTTCCGGCTGAGCGACCCCGAGGTGTACGCGGACTACTACGGCACCCCGCACGAGGCGCCCGAGCTCATCGGCACCTTCGTCCAGGGCCTCCCGGAGCTCCACCGCGAGCGGCTGCGCACCGCGGACCGGATCTCCGTGCCCGGCTGCATGGCCGCCGCCGGCATCCTCTCCCTCGTCCCGCTGGCCGAGGCCGGGCTCATCACGGGCGATGTCACGGTGGACGCGAGGACGGGCTCCAGCGGCTCCGGCGCGAAGGCGGGCGCGGAGAACCTGCACGCCGAACGCAGCGGCGCCCTGCGGGTGTTCGCGCCCACCCGGCACCGGCACGAGGCGGAGATCGCCCAGGCCACCGGGCACACCGTGCGGATGTCGGCGACCGGTGTCGAGGCCGTCCGCGGCGTCCAGCTGCTCAGCCGGGCGATGCTCGCCGACGGCGTCGACGAGCGCGCCATCCGGTCCGCGTACCGGACCCGCTACGCCGACGAGCCGTTCATGCGGATCGTCGCCGCCCGGCGCGGGATGCACCGCTTCCCCGACGCCAAGATCCTCTCCGGCTCCAACTTCTGCGACGTCGGTTTCGCCCTGGACCGGGGCGCGGCCACCGTCACCGTGATCGCAGCGCTCGACAACCTCGTCAAGGGCGGCGCGGGCAACGCGGTGCAGTGCATGAACGTGCGCTTCGGCGAGCCCGAGGTGCGTGGTCTCGAGTTCACCGGCCTGCACCCCAACTGACCGTCAGGCACCTCCCGTCCCCGTCCCGTACCAGTCGAAAGGACCCAGGCATGAGCAGCCCGCCTCTGCTGCGGGGCGCCCCCGCCCGCACCGATCTCACCGGCACCGACATCTCGAGCCTCGACGCGCACGGCCCCGACGCGGCCGAGCTCGCCGGGATCACCGGCCGGATCAGGGAGCACATCGTCGCCATGTGCGCCGGCCCCGAGGGCGGCCACCTGGGCGGGTCGATGTCGCTCGTCGAGATCCTGTCCGTCCTGTACTTCCGGGTGATGCGGCACGACCCCCGCTTCCCCGGCCTGCCCGAGCGCGACGTCCTGCTGCTCAGCAAGGGACACGGCGGCATCGCCCTGTTCGCGACGCTCTGCGAGGCCGGCTACTTCCCGGCCGAGGCGCTCGACGAGTACGCCAGGCCCGGCAGCCATCTGATGGCCCATCCGCACCCGGAGATCGCCGGTGTGGAGATCGCCTCCGGCTCGCTCGGCCACGGTCTCGCCCTCGGGGTCGGCTACGCGCTGGCCAACCGCCTCGACGGCTCGGACCGCCGCTGCTTCGTGGTGATGGGCGACGGCGAGCTCCAGGAGGGCTCGGTCTGGGAGGCCGCCTCGGTGGCCTCCGCGCACGGGCTGAGCAGCCTGACCGCGATCGTGGACCGCAACGGGCTGCAGATCACCGGCGGGACCGAGACCGTCAACTCCCTGGAGCCGCTGGCCGATCGCTGGCGTGCCTTCGGCTGGCGCGTCCTGGAGGCCGACGGCCACGACGCCGAGGCGCTGACGAGTGCGCTGACGCTGCCGGCGGACCCGCAGCAGCCCACCGTGATCATCGCCCACACCGTCAAGGGCAAGGGCGTGCCGTTCATCGAGGGCCAGGCCAAGAGCCACTACGCGCGGCTGAGCGGCCGGCAGCACCAGCGGGCGCTCAACGCCGTGCGCGCCTCCTCCGGCACCCCGGCGGGCGGTGACCGTCGATGACCACGGCTCCCGCCCCCGCCCCGCCCCGCGCCGCCCGCGAGGTCTACCGCGACACCGTCGCCGAGCTGCTCCCCGGCGAGCCGCGGCTGGTCGTCCTGGACAGCGACACCGGACTGTTCGGCGGGGTGGACTTCGGTTCCGCCGCCGACCGCTACCTCAACCTCGGCATCGCCGAGCACACCCTGATGGGCACGGCCGCCGGCCTCGCCCGGGAGGGCCGTATCCCGCTGGTGAACACCATGGCGGCGTTCGCCTCCTCCCGCGCGGTGGAGGCGGTGAAGATCGACATCGCGATGGGCAACCTGCCGGTGCTGATCGCGGCCACCCACTCCGGGGTGTCGGCCGGGCATCTCGGCCCGACCCACCACGCCCTGGAGGACCTCGCGGTGATGCGGGCGCTGCCCCACATGACCGTGGTGGTCCCGGGCGACGCCGCCGGCACCGGGGAACTGCTGCGTCAGGCGCTCTCCCTGGGCGGCCCGGTGTACTTCCGCCTCGGCCGGGGCGCCACCCCCGACCTGCCCGCCGGTCCGCCGCTGCGGCTCGGCAAGGCCCAGCAGCTGCGGCACGGTACGGACATCACCCTGGCCACCTGCGGTCCCTACCCCACGCTCGCCGCCCTGGAAGCGGCCGACCTGCTGGAGTCCGAGGGCATCACCGCGAACGTGCTCCACCTGCACACCGTCAAGCCGCTCGACACCCCGGCGCTGCTGAGCTCGCTCGGCGTACGCGACACGGTGATCACCGTGGAGGAGCACTGGAGCTCCGGCGGCTTCGGCTCCGCGGTCGCCGAGGCGCTCAGCGCCGTGCGCCCGGTGCGGGTGCACCGGATGGCTCTGCCGGACGAGTTCGTCCCGGTCGCCGGAAGCCAGCGCTATCTGCTCGAACGGGGCGGGGTGAGCGCGCGGGCGATCGCCGACCGCGCCCGTACCTCTCTCGAATCACGCCGTGGAGGCACCCGGTGACCACCGCCGACACCTACCGCGCCGCCGGCTGGTGGCGGAACGAGACCGTCCTGCACGATCTGCGCCGCTGGGCCCGTGAGCAGCCGGAGAAGCCCGCCCTGGTCTGCTACCAGGGGGACGCCTTCCAGTCCCTGAGCTACGCCGAGCTGGCCCGCCGGGTCGACCGGCTCGCGGTCGGACTGCTCCGGCTCGGGGTCCGCCGCGGCGACGTGGTGACCTTGCAGCTGCCCAACTCCTGGGAGCTGGTGGCGCTCTGTCTGGCCGCCGCCCGGGTCGGCGCGATCGCGGGCCCGGTGGTTCCGGTGATGCGCCGCCGCGAGGTGGAGTTCATGACCCGGCTCACCGCGAGCCCGGTCTACATCGGCGCCGCCGAGCTGCGCGGCTTCTCCTACGCGGAGATGAGCGCGGAGATCGCCGAGGCCGTCCCGACCCTGCGCCACCGGGTGCTGCTCGGCGCCGGGGCCGGCGACACCGCCGCCGGTGCCCTGGACTTCGTACGCGATCTGTACGAGCCGGAGCCGGACCCGGAGCTGCTCGCCACCCTCGACACGATCGAGGCCGGCCCCGACGACGCCGCCCAGATCATGTTCACCTCCGGGACCACCGGCGAGCCCAAGGGTGTGCTGCACAGCCACAACACCCTGTACTCGATGAACAAGGCGCAGGCCGACGTGCTCGGGCTGACCGGTGCCGAGGTCACCGCGATGGGGTCGCCGACCACCCATCAGGCCGGTTTCACCTGGAACTTCGTGATGCCGCTGCTGCTCGGCGCCACCGCCGTACAGGTGGACCGCTGGGATCCGAAGCAGATGCTGCGGACGCTCCAGGAGCAGCGGGTGACCTTCTTCATGGGCGCCCCCACCTTCCTCTCCGACCTGATCCACGCCCAGCGCGAGACGCCCCACGACCTGTCGGCGCTCCGGAGCTTCGCCACCGGCAGCGCGCCGATAGCGCCGCTGCTCGTGGAGGACGCGGACGAGGTGCTCGGCTGCCGGGTGTACGCGCTGTGGGGCATGACGGAGAACGGCTGCGTCACCGTCACCCGCCCCGAGCAGCCGCCGCTGCGCGCCGCCGAGAGCGACGGCACCACCGTGCCCGGCATGGAGGTCCGGATCGTCGGCAAGGACGGCGAGCCGGTGGCGCCGGGCGACCCCGGACTGCTCCAGGTGCGCGGGTCCGCCCAGTGCCTGGGCTACTTCCGGCGCCAGGAGGTGTACGACGCCTGCGTCACCGCCGACGGCTGGTTCGACACCGGCGATCTCGCCCGGGACGACGGCCACGGCGGGATACGGATCACGGGCCGGGTCAAGGACGTGATCATGCGCGGCGCCGAGAACATCCCGGTCGTGGAGGTCGAGGCGGCCCTGCTGCGCCACCCCGTGGTCAGGGACGTGGCCGTGGTCGGCTACCCGGACCAGCGGCTCGGCGAGCGCGCCTGCGCGTTCCTCGTCACCAGCGGTGCCCCCGCCCCCGACCTGGAGGGCGTGCGCAGCCACCTCGCCGGGCTCGGCATGGCGCGTACGTACTGGCCCGAGCGCCTGGAACTGGTGCCGGCGCTGCCGAGGACCCCCTCCGGAAAGATCCAGAAATTCGCTCTGCGGGACCGACTCCGGGCCCAGGAAGGACGCACGGCCTCATGAACTACGCCTTCACCGCCCAGCAGGACGAACTGGCCAAGCGGATAGAGGAGTTCGCCGCCGAGAAGATCGCCCCGCACCGCCAGGAGAACGACCGCCGCGGCGCGTACCGCCCGGGTCTCGTCGAGGACATGGCCGCGGCCGGCCTGTTCGCGCTGCGGGTGCCCGAGCAGTACGGCGGGCAGGGTCTGGACGCGGTCAGCGCGGGCATCGCGCTCGAGAAGCTGGCGGCGGCCGATCTGTCCGTGTGCTTCCCGGTGCTCAACGCCGCGCTCATCGGCGGTGTCCTCGCCGCCAACGGCAGCCCGGAGCAGCTGGAGCGCTGGCTGCCGCCGATCGCGCGCGGCGAGGCGGTGGTGGCGCTCGCGCTGACCGAGGCCGGCCACGGTACGGACGCGGCGGGCATCGAGATGCGCGCCGAGCCCGACGGCGACGGCTGGCTGCTCTCCGGCGAGAAGACCTCGATCATGGTCACCGCCTACGCCACCCACGCCCTGGTCTTCGCCCGGACGGGCGGCGAGGGCGCGCACGGCATCAGCGCGTTCTACACCCGGCTGGACGGCGACCGGGTCCGCAAGGAGCGGCTGACCGACCTCGGCTGCCGCTCCGGCGGACGCGGCCGGATCGTCTTCGACGGCCTGCGGGTCGGGCCCGAGGACCTGGTCGGGACGCCCGGCGGGGGCTTCGGCGCGGTGATGCGCGGCTTCGGGGTCTCCCGGGCGTACATCGCGCTGATGGCCATCGCCGTCGGGGACGCCGCCCTCGCCGAGGCGTACTCGCACGCGTCCGGGCGCGTCGCCTTCGGGCAGCCGATCAGCCGGTTCCAGTCGGTGGTGTTCCCGCTCGTCGAGCACACGACGCTGCTGCACGCGGCCCGGCTGGTCAGCTTCGAGGCGCTGTGGAAGGCGGACCGGGGCGAGGATCCCCGTATCCCGTCGAACATGGCGAAGTGGTGGGCGCCGAAGGCGGCCGTGGAGGCGGTGCACCAGGCGCTGCTGACCATGGGTCACCAGGGGTGGAGCGAGGACGGTCCGGTCGCCCAGCGGCTGCGTGACGTCATCGGTCTCCAGCTCGCGGACGGCACCGCGGCGGCCACCAAGCTGACCGTGGCGCGGATGCTGCTCGGCAAGGAGTACGCGCCGTGACCGCCCCGGTCGCGGAGAGTCCGGCCGGTGCGTTACGGCCGGCGGACGCCGTACGGTCCGTGGCCGCGCTGCTGTCAGCGGGCGCCGGCCGGGGTGCGCAGCCCCTGACGGTAGGTCTGCATCTTGGAGCGCGTGCCGCAGACGGCCATGGAGCACCAGCGGCCGCTGCGGTTGCGGGCCCGGTCGTAGAAGGCCCACTCGCAGCGGTGCTCGTGACAGGCCTTCAGGCGCTGCCAGGAGCCGTCGCCGGCCGCCTCGACGACGATCGCCAGAATCTGGCCGATCATGCCCCGGGTGCCGGTGCCGCCTGGGCGCAGGCCGGGGACGCCGTCCTCGTCGAAGGCCAGGACCAACGGGCAGTCGGCGGCGACGCGTTCGACGACGGCGCGGGCCGCCGGGTCGGCGTCGGCGCCGTTGTTCTCCCGCATGAGGGCGCGCAGCGCCTCCCGGACCTCGACCGCCTCCCTGCGGTCGGGCTCGGAGGGGGCGAGGGGCCCCGCGGGGAAGCCCTGCCGCTCCATCCAGCGCGTCAGCCCCGCGACGGACGTGAACTCGTCCGGCCCGAACTCGACATTGACGCTGTTGACGAAGGACTGCACCAGAGCGAGCCGGCCGGGGGCCACCTCACGGTCGCCGGGCTGCCGCACGCGCTTGGGTTCCGTCATCCCCCAGACCCTACCGGCCAACCAGCTTCGCCGGTATCCCCCGCTCCCTCTCCCCGTGACACCCCCCTGAAAGGAATCTCATGACCAGCTCCACCAGCACGGCCGGCACCGCCCGGCCGCCGCTCGGGCTGCTGTGCGCCGCACAGTTCATGCTCGTCCTCGACTTCGCCATCGTGAACGTCGCCCTGGGCGCCATGCAGCGTGACCTCGGGTTCACCGCCAGTGGACTGCAGTGGGTCGTCGGCGCCTACGCGCTCTTCTACGGCGGCTTCCTGCTGCTCGGCGGCCGCGCCGGTGACGTCTTCGGCCGCAAGCGCATGTTCGTGACCGGTCTCGCGGTCTTCACGATCGCCTCGCTCGTCGGCGGCATCGCCAACGAGCCGTGGATCCTCGTCCTCGCCCGCGCGGTCCAGGGCCTGTCGGCCGCGGCCGTCTCCCCCGCGGTCCTCGCGATGATCGCCGGCGGGTTCCCCGAGGGTCCCGAGCGCGTGAAGGCGATGGGCGTCTTCGGCGCGGTCTCCTCGGCCGGCTTCACCGGCGGTGTGGTCGCCGGCGGTCTGCTCACCGAGTTCCTCACCTGGCGTGCCGTGATGCTCGTCAACGTCCCGGTCGGCATCCTGCTCGTGGCGCTGGCCGCCCGCCGGCTCGTCGCGGACCACAAGGTCGCCGGCTCCGCCCGTCTCGACCTGCCGGGCGCGATCCTGGTCACCTCGGCGATGTGCGCCCTCACCTACGGTCTGACCGAGGCCTCCGACGAGGGCTGGGGCGCCACGAGCGTCCTCGTCTCGCTGGGCGGCGGCGCCGCCCTGCTGATCGCCTTCCTGATCGTCCAGACCCGGGTCTCCGGGCCGCTCGTGCCGCTGTCGATCTTCCGTAACCGCGCGCTCTCGGCGGGCAACGGGATCGCGTTCCTCTCCGGTGGCGTGATGTCGGTGTCGACCTTCTTCATCACCATGTACATGCAGCAGGTGCTCGGTTACTCCGCGCTCCGGGCGAGCATGGGCTTCTTCCCGCAGGCCTTCGTGGTCTTCCTGGCGAGCCTCCCGGTCGTCAAGCTCACCCACAAGCTCGGCGCCCGCAACGTGCTGATCGCCGGCGGTGCGCTGCTGGCCCTCGGCGCGGGGCTGCTCGCGCAGGTCACGGCGGAGAGCTCCTACTGGCTCGGCGTGCTGCCGGGCGGTGTGCTGATCGGCCTCGGCGTGACCGTCATGATGATCTCCACCGCCATCGCGGGCACCAGCGGTGTCAGCGGACCGCAGATGGGTCTGGCCTCCGGTCTGTTCAACTCCAGCCGTCAGCTCGGTGTCGGCATCGGCCTCGCGGTGGGCGTCGCCCTCGCCGGCGTCGTCCACGGCGCCAAGGTCGCGACCATTCCGGTCAGCGGCTTCCAGGGGGCGTTCTGGTTCACGACCGGCCTGTCCCTGGCCATCGTCGTGGTCTCGGTCCTCGGCCTGCGGCGCACCGCCGTGGCCTCGGCCGCGCCCGCCGCCGCGGCCCCCTCCGGCGGCGAGAAGAAGGCCACGGTCGGCGCCACCGGCGCACCGGCCACGGCGAAGTAGGTCCCAGCTGTTGATTCCGGCGGCCGGCCCCGTGGTGACGGGGCCGGCCGCCGCATCGTAAGACCGCGTCGTAAGAGAGGAGCAGAGGATGACTCACATACTCGTGGCGGGCGGTGGCATCGGCGGACTCGCCGCGGCTCTGGCCCAGGCCCGGGCCGGGCACCGGGCGACGGTCCTCGAGGGCCGGCCCGAGTTCTCGGAGATCGGTGCCGGAATCCAGCTGGCGCCCAACGCCTTCCACGCGCTCTCCGTCCTGGGGGTGCGCGACCGGGTGGCCGAGCGGGCCGACTTCATCGACGAACTGCGCTTCCTGGACGGCACCTCGGGGCAGCGGGTCGCCGCCATGGAGCTGACCGGCACGTACCGCACCAGGTTCGGCGGCCCGTACGCCGTGGTCCACCGCGGCGATCTGCACCGGGCGCTGCTCGACGGCTGCCGCGCGGCCGGTGTGGAGCTGCTCGCCGGACACCGGGTGACCGGCTACCGGCAGACCGGTGACCGGGTGACTGCGCTCACCTCGGCCGGGGATCGGTTCTCGGCGGACGTGCTGCTCGGTGCCGACGGACTGCGTTCGGCGGTGCGGGCCCAGCTCGTCGGCGACGGCGGTCCGCGGATCTCGGGGCACACCATCTACCGTTCGGTGATCCCGATGGCGGAGGTGCCCGAGGAGCTGCGGTCGAAGGCCGTGACCCTGTGGGCGGGCCCGGGCTGGCACTTCGTGCACTATCCGATCGGTGGCGGCGCGTTCCTCAATCTCGCGGCCACCCGCGACGACGGTGCCCGCGAGGAGATCACCGGGGCCCCCGCGAGCCGTTCCCATGTCATGGGCGAGTTCCCCGGGCTCTGCGAGGAGGCACGACGTCTGCTCGAGCTCGGCCGGGACTGGAAGATCTGGGTGCTCTGCGACCGCGATCCGGTCGACGGGTGGGTGGACGGCCGGGTGGCCCTGCTCGGGGACGCCGCGCATCCGATGCTCCAGTACGCCGCCCAGGGTGCCTGCATGGCCCTGGAGGACGCGGTGGTCCTGGGCGGGCTGCTCGGTGCCCGCGCGTCGGTGGACGCGCCGCGGTGGCTGGTGGAGTACAACACGCTGCGGCGGGGCCGTACCGCCCGCACCACCCTGACCGCGCGCGAGATGGGCGAACGGCTCTACCACGCGGCCGGGGCGGACGTGCCGGCCCGCAACGCGATGCTGGCGGGCCTCTCCCCCGCCGGGCTGCGCGACGCCGTGGCGTGGCTGCACGGCTCCACGTCGTTCACGGAGTCCCGAGAGCCTGCTCTGGCGCTTGCCGAGGCGGCATGACACGCGGCTCCTCCCGCGTACCGGACGACGACCGCCACCCCGCGTCGAGCGAGGGGTGGCGGTCGTTCTCGTGTGCGCGCACCCCGGCGTAGCGACCGGTGAGTTCCGCCCCTATCCGCGCCAACTCGATCTGTACGGAGGCCGGTTCGAGCACCTCGATCAGGGCGCCCCAGCCGGCCAGGTTGCGGGCGAGGTCCAGCGGGGTCGGCGCGGCGAGACGGACCCGGGCGCGCCCGTCGGCCGCCTCGCCCTCGGGGTGGCAGTGGCGTCCGAACCGGTCGCACAGGACGTTCACGTACCGCGTCTCGACGAGCACGGTCGCCCAGGTCCGCGAGCGCTTCTTCTCCACGTCGCCGACGACCTGCTGCCAGGCCGTGGCGAGGGTGAAGTCGTCGGGGCGCTCGGCGGTTTCGCCGGTCTGCTCCGCGGCGGAGATCCGGTCCACGCGGAAGGTGCGCTGCCCCCGCTCGGTCCCGGCGACGAGGTACCAGATGTCGTCCTTGTCGACCAGGCCCCACGGGTCGACGACCCGTTCGGTCCGCTCCCGGGCGCCGTTGGTGTACGTCAGGCGGACCTTGCGCCGGCGGACGACGGCGGCCTGCAGCCGCTCCACCAGCTCGGGCCGGTCGCGGTCGCGGTCTCCCCACGGTGTGGGGTCGACCATCGTGGCGTCGGCGGCCGCCTCGGCATCGGCCCGGAAGGTCTGCGGCAGCGCCCGCAGCAGCTTGTTCAGCGCCGCCTTGGCGTCTCCCGAGGCCGCCGCGGCCGGGCCGACGAGCAGGAAGAGCGCCTGGGCCTCGTTGGCCGACAGACCGCTGAGGTCGGTACGCGCCCCGCCGACGAGCGACCAGCCGCCGCCACGCCCGGGCTGCGGGTAGACGGGGATGCCGGCGGCGGACATGGCCTCCAGGTCGCGGCGGGCGGTGGCGACGGACACGTCGAGCTCTTTCGCCAGCTCGGCGGCGGTCACCCGGCCCCTGCGCTGCATGAGCAGCAGGGCGGAAACGAGTCGGTCAGCGCGCATGTTCCCAGCTTCTCTCGTAAAGTGCTCAGTTGGTGAGCGCTTTAGGTCGGAGGATGGTTACGGATACGGAACGAAGGAAGGAACCACCCATGCTGCGAGGACTTGCCACCGTCAACTTCTTTGCCGACGACGTGGAAGCAGCCAAGACGTGGTACGCGGAACTGCTGGGCGTCGAGCCGTACTTCGAGCGCCCGGGCGACGGCGAGCCCGCCGCCTACTACGAGTTCAGGATCGGTGACCATCAGACCGAACTCGGGCTCATCGACCGGCGCTACGCCCCGCCCGGCCTGCCCGACGTCCCCGGCGGCGCGATCGGCCACTGGCACGTCGACGACGTGGAGGGCACCCTCGCCCGGCTGCTCGCGATGGGCGCCACGCTGTACACGCCGCTGACCGAGTACGGTCCCGGCTTCGTCACCGCGTCCGTCACCGACCCCTTCGGCAACGTCCTGGGCATCATGTACAACGAGCACTACCTGGAGATGCTCGGCGCCTGACGCGCGCCCGACGACCTCGGCGCCCGCACCGCACGTACGACGGTGGCCCCCACGCGGGACGTGGGGGCCACCGGTGTGTGCCGGCCGGTCGGGCCCGGTGAGGGCGCCGGTACGGGCTCGGTCGGGGCGCGGTCAGGCAGCGGTCGCGGCGGTACGGGCCACCAGCTCGGCCATCTTCTCGACCGTCGGCTCGTCGAAGAGGTCGACCAGCTCCAGCTCCACCCCGTGCTCCTCACGGACCAGCTCGGTCAGCCGGGCCGCCCGCAGCGAGTCGCCGCCGAGGTCGAAGAAGTTGTCGAGCACGCCGACCCCGTCCAGCTCCAGGACCTTCGTCCACAGCCCGTGCAGCGACTCCTCGAGGGCACCGGACGGCGCCTGGTACGCGGTGTCGACGTCCGGGCGGGAGCGCGGCGGCTCGGGCAGCGCCGCGCGGTCGATCTTGCCGTTGACGCTGGTGGGCAGTCCGCCGATGACGAAGGCCGCGGGGACCATGAAGGACGGCAGCCGCTGGGCGAGTCCGCGGCGGATGTCCCGTACGGACGGCGTCGCGCCGGTGTCGGGCTCGATGTACGCGGTCAGCTGCACATCGCCCTGGCCGTCCTGCCGGGCCAGGACCGCGGCCTGCTGGACGCCGGGGAGAGTGGTCAGGACGACCTCGATCTCGCCGAGGTGGACGCGGTTGCCGCGCACCTTGACCTGGTTGTCGGTGCGGCCGACGATCTCGATGCTGCCGTCCGGCCAGTACCGGGCGAGGTCTCCCGTGCGGTACATGATCGGGTGGCGGGCCGGGTCGATCGGGTTGGTGATCCACTTCTCGGCGGTGGCCTCCGGGCGGCCCAGGTAGCCGGCCGAGAGGCTGACGCCGGCGATGCAGAGTTCGCCGACCAGGCCCGGCGGCAGCGGGCGGAGGTCCTCGTCGAGGACGTAGATGGTGACGTTGGTGGTGGGCCGGCCGATCGGCGGCAGCCTGCGGGCCCGCCCCTCCTCGCCGAGCCGCTCGCCCATCTCCGTGATGTCGCAGCTCGCGACGACGGTCGCCTCGGCGGAGCCGTACAGGTTGATGAGGCGGAACGGCAGGCCGGCCGGCGGCCAGGACTGGATGCGCTCGCCGCAGACCCGGATGTTCTCCAGCGGGGTGTCCTCGGGCCACTCCAGCCGCCACAGGCGCTCGGCCATCGGCTTCATCAGCAGGGTGGTGGTGATGCCCTCGCGCAGGAACCACTCCTGGAGGCGGTACTCGGAGGCGACCACGGAGACGTCCGGGATGTGCACGGTGCCGCCGACGGCGAGCACCGGGAAGCACTCGACCTCGATCATTCCGTAGCCGGGGGCCGCCAGCCAGGTGCCCTGGGACGCGCTGGACATGCCGCACAGCTCGCTCATGCTGTGGATCAGGTTGCGGGCGGCGCCGAAGCGGACCATGACGGCCTTGGGGGCGCCGGTGGAGCCGGAGGTGTAGCAGATGTGGATGAGGTCGTCCGCGCCGACGGGCTCGCTGACCTCGGTGACCGGCTCGGTCCGCCAGTCGTCGGTGTCGAGCGCCAGGACCGGGGCGAGGCCCTCGACCTTCGACTCGTGGGCGGCCAGGGTCAGTACGGCGGCGGCCGAGGCGTCCTCGATCATGTAGCGGATGCGCTCCGCCGGGAAGTCGCTGTCGAGCAGGATCGCCGCACAGGCCAGCTTGAAGCAGGCCAGCTGGGCGATCAGGCTCTCCGCGCTGCGCGGGAAGCAGACGCCGACCCGTGCGCCGGGCTTCACGCCGCGGGCGGTGAGCCGGTGGGCGAGCTGGTTGGCCTGCTCGTCGAGCTCGCGGTACGTCAGCCGGGCGCCGGGCAGGATCACGGCCAGGGCATCGGGGGTGCGCCGGGCGTGCTCGGCGACCCGCTCGTGGAAGAAGGGCTGCGGGACCGGGCCCGCGGTGTCGTTCCATTCGACCAGGGTGCGGTGGGTCTCCTCCTCGGTGAGCAGCGCGATGTCGTGCACGGTGCCCTCGGGCGCTGCGGCCAGGGCGGCGAGCACGCGCTCCAGGTGGCGGGCGTACTGCTCGGCGGCCTGGGCGTCGAACTCGGCGCTGTCCAGGCTGAGTTCGAAGGTGCCGTCGGCCGGGGAGACGGCCAGGGTCAGGGCGGCGAGCGCCTCGCCCGCAGGGTGGCCGACGGTGGTCACGGCCGCGTGTGCCGGGCGGCCGGCGGGGGCCTCGGCGCCGTCCGCGGTACGGGACCGGGCGGCGGCCTCCAGGAGCTGCGCGGAGGTGGTGTCGCCGGCCACCCGTATCGCGGCGGACTCGACGGAGTCCGGGTGTCGTTGGCGTCCGACGAGGAGTTCCGTCTCTCCCGTGTAGCGGTGGACGAGCGCGGCCAGCGCGGCGGTCGCGTACTCCTCGGGGCGGGCCGCGGCGGGCGCGGGAACGGTGAGGGTGTGCCGGTGCGGCGCGGCGGTCCGCGCACCGTCGAGAACGCGGGCCAGGGGCAGGGTCGAACTCGTGTTGACTGCCACGGTGTTGATTCCTCTCGGGATGTTCACGAAGTCGGAAGGCGTGGGGGGCGCGGGCGGGCCCGGGGCAGGGCCGGGAGGGGGCCGGGCGGGACACCGCGCGCGGAGGGGGTGCGCGCGGCGGTGGGGGGTCCCGGTCGGTGGGGCTCCGGCGGGTGGGGGCTCCCGCGGTGGGGCGGTGGGGGCCGGGGTCAGGCCGCCTCGGTCCGTGCCGCGCGGCGGGCGGTGACCGCGGAGGCGAGTTCCTCGATCATGTGGGCGGTCTGCGACCAGTCCACACAGGCGTCCGTGACGCTCTGCCCGTAGGTGAGCAGGTCGGTACGGCCGATCTTGAGGTCCTGCCGGCCGGCGGCCAGGAAGCTCTCGATCATGACTCCGGCGACTCCCTCCTCACCGGCCGCGATACGCCGGGCGATGTCGCCGGTGACCAGGGGCTGGCGCTCGTGGTCCTTGTTGCTGTTGCCGTGGCTGGCGTCGACGACGAGCCGCTGCGGCAGCCCGGCGGCGGCCAGCTGCGCCAGTACGTCGGCGACCGGCTCGGCCCCGTAGTTGGGGCCCGCGCTGCCGCCGCGCAGCACCACATGGCCGTCGGGGTTGCCCTCGGTGCTGACCACGACGGCCCTGCCGTCGTCGCCGATGCCGGGGTACACGTGCGGGTGCGAGGCGGAGACGATGGCGTCCACCGCGTCCTCGACGCTGCCGCCGGTGGCGTTCTTGAAGCCGATCGGCATGCCGAGGCCGCTGGTGACCTGGCGGTGGACCTGGCTCTGGACCGTACGGGCTCCGATGCAGCCCCAGGAGACCGCGTCGGCGAGGTAGTGCGGTACCAGCGGGTCGAGGAACTCGCAGGCGACCGGCAGGCCGTTGCCCGCGATCTGGGCCATCAGGCCGCGCGCCAGACGCAGCCCGCTGGGCAGGTCCTGCGAGCCGTCCAGGCGCGGGTCGCTGAGCAGGCCCTTCCAGCCGACCCGGGTGCGGGGCTTCTCGACGTACACCCGCATCACCACGAGGAGCCGGTCCCGGAACTCGGCACCGAGCGCGGAGAGCCGCTCGGCGTAGGTGAGGGCGGCGTCCGGGTCGTGCACGGAGCAGGGGCCCGCGATGACGAGCAGGCGGTCGTCCTGGCCGGAGAGCACCCGGGCGATCTCCCGGCGGGCTCTCTGGGTGGTCTTGCGGGCGAGCGGCGGTAGCGGGATCTCCTCACGGAGCTCGGCGGGCGTGGGCAGCCGGGCGGCGGCCGGGGCCGCGACGAAGGTGCCGGCGGGGGCGGTGGCGGACGTGTGGACGAGGCTCATGTGCGGATGTCCCTTCCTGGGGCGGAGGTGGCGAGCTGATGGTGGGGCGGGAGCGGTCAGATCCCGTCGGCGGTGAGGACCGCGGCGGAGAAGGTGAAGCCCATGCCGGTGCCGATGACGAGGACGCGGTCCCCGGGGCTCAGCAGGTCGTTCCTCAGCAGGTGGTCGAGGCCGTACAGCTGGTCGCAGGGGCCGAGGTGACCGATGGTCAGGCCGAGCTCGTGCAGCGAGTTGCGGGGGGCGATGTCCAGGTGCCGTACGAAGCTCTCGCGGTGCAGGGTCCGGCCGACGAAGGGGGTCACCAGCCAGTCGATGCCGTCCGGCGCCACATCCGCCTCGTCGAGGGCGCGGCCGACGACGCTCCGGGTCCGCTCGACCGACCGGGTCTGCACGTCGCGCAGTGACACCTCGCCGGTGGCGAGGAACTCGCGGGTCCTGCGGCGCATGTCCGGCTGCTCCGCGGCGGGCGCGGTGCGGAAGGGCTCGGCGCCGCGGGACAGACCCTCCAGAACGGTGTCGGTCTCGCTGACCAGGGAGCGCAGGCGCAGCCGGCCGGTGTCGCGGGTGACCACCGCGGCCGCGGCGCCGTCGCCGAAGACCATGCCGGGCGAGGTGTACCAGCGGTTCGCGGGCTCCGCGAAGCGGTCCGCGAGGGTGATCAGGGCGGAGGGCACGTCGGGTCGGGCGATCAGGGTGGAGGCGGCGAGGTCGAGCGAGGCGAGCGAACCGTTGGACCAGGCGGCGACGGTCATCGGCATGCTGTTGAGGGTGGGGCCGAGCAGCTCGCGGGCGATCCAGCAGGCGGCCGGCCACATGTCGATGCCCTGGAAGTGGCCGTGGCTGTGCAGGACGAGGGAGTCGGGGTCGATCCGCGCGCCCTTCTCGCCGGCCTCCTTGATCGCCTGGCGGCCCGCGGTGACCGCCATCTCCGGCGGCGCCTCGGCCGAGCGGGAGTAGCTGATCATGCCGGTGCTGGCGGCGGCGTCGGCCGAGTAGGAGCCGTCGGCCACCGCCTCGTCCACCGGCACGGAGTCACCGAGGGTGCCTCCGGTGCCGGCGATCCAGATGTTGTCGAAGCGCATCGGACAGTTCCTTTCTGGGTGGACGCGGGGGGCGGGGCCGGCGGGGTCGAGGCGGTGCGGGCCCGGACTTCTGTTACCGGTTACGACGTTATGCAGGTATCGCAGTGGGGACAACGGCCCCCCGATAAAGCTCCGTTACCTCTCCGAGCAGCCCGGAGAGGACCTCGGCGAGCAGCTCCCCGCCGCGCCGGGTCAGCACCGAGGCGGGGTGGAACTGCACCGAGGCGAACCCCGGACCGCGCAGGGCGTGCACCTCACCCGTCTCCTCGCGGAACACCCGGACCTGCCCGGGCCGGGCCGCGCAGTCGATCAGGTCCCCCTCCGCGTGCGCGGCGAAGGTGTTGTAGAAGCCGACGGGTTCGGTGCGGCCGAAGCACTCGATGTGCCTCTGGAGCCCCTGCGTGGGCATGGGGTGCCGTACGAGCGGGAGGCCGAGCAGGGTGCTCAGCACCTGGTGGCCGAGGCAGACGGAGAGGAACGGGATGCCCCGGTCGAGGAGTTCGGCGGTCACCTGCCGCATCCGCGCGATCTTGGGGTCGGCCGTGTCCCGCGGATCGCCGGGCCCCGGCCCGACGATCACGAGATCGTGCGCGTCGAGCGCGAACTCCTCGTCGTGGCGCTTCACCACGATCCGCAGCCCCTGGGCCTCCAGCAGATGGCGGGCCATCGCCGTGAAGGTGTCCTCGGCGTCGATCACGAGGACCCGCCTACCGGCGAGGCCGTGCACCGGGCGGCTGCGTTCGGCGGGCGGCCGGAACCAGAAGTCCGCCAGCGGCTCGTTGCGGGCGGCCAGGGCCCGGAGCACCTCCGGGTGGGCCGCGAGGGCGGCCGCCGCCCGGGCCTGTCCGGCCGGGGCGCCCGCCGGCGAGCGCAGCGCCTCGATGAGCCCGGCCGCCTTGGCGCGGGTCTCCGCGGCCTCGCCCGCCGGGTCGGAGTCGCGTACGAGGGTCGCGCCCACCGGGATGCGGACCTGTCCGGCCGCGTCGATCTCCGCCGTACGGATGAGGATGGCCGAGTCCATGCTGCGGGCGCCGTGCTCGTCGCGGCCGATGAGCGCGGCGACCCCCGCGTAGTAGCCGCGTCCCTCGGGCTCGTGACGGCTGATCACCTCGCAGGCGCTCTCCAGCGGGCCGCCGGTGACCGTGGGCGCGAAGAGCGTCTCCCGCAGGATGTCCCGCACGTCCAGGGAGCTGTGGCCCTCGATGTGGTACTCGGTGTGGGCGAGCCGGGCCATCTGCTTGAGGGCGGGCCCGGTGACCCGGCCGCCCAGGTCGCAGACCCGGCCCATCATCTTGAGCTCCTCGTCGAGCACCATGTACAGCTCGTTGGCCTCCTTGGGGTCGGCGAGGAAGTCGAGCAGTCCGGCCAGATCGGGGCCGTCCGCCGGATAGCGGTAGGTGCCGCTGATCGGGTTCATCACGACCTGGCCCGCGTCCAGGCTGATGTGGCGCTCCGGGGATGCCCCCACGAAGGTGCGGCCCCCGGTGTGGACGACGAAGGTCCAGTAGCCGCCGGGGTCGCGGCCGGCGAGCCGGCGGAAGAACGACAGCGCGGTCCGGGCCGACCAGTCGTCGATCCGCGCGGTGAAGGAGCGCTTGATGACGAAGTTGGCCCCGGCGCCCCGCCCTATCTCCTCGGTGAGCACCCGGCGCACCCGGGCCGCGTACTCCTCGTCGTCGGCGTCGAAGCACCCCTCGTCCATGGCGATCGGCAGGTCGGGCAGCGCGTCGAGCACCTCGTCGAGCGGCAGCACCGCCTGGTCCTCGACCTCCATCGTCAGGAGCGGCGCCCCGTCGTCGGGGCAGGCGAAGCCGCGCTCGCGGATCTGCCGGTACGGCAGCAGCGCCAGGACCTCGTGCCGGGCACCGCCGCCCGCGGGCGCGGGCGGCAGCGGGATGTCGGCGATCAGCTCCCGCTCGGCGGTCCGGCCGACGATCAGGTCGATCCGGTCGGGCCCGGTGGCGCCGGGCCGGTGCAGCAGGGCGAACGGCGGCGGATCCGCGCCGAGCACCCGGTCGAGCAGCGGGTGGGGGTGTGGCCGGCGGCTCATCGCGCACCTCCGTCCAGTGCGGCGAGGACCGCGCGGGTGGAGACGGTGACCGAGCAGCGGGAGGAGACGTACTCCAGCGTCTCGCGGTGCCGTTCGGCCGAGAAGTCGGCTACGGCGTCGCCCACGACGAAGGTCTGGATGTCGTGGGAGAAGCCCTCGTGGGCGGTCATCAGGATGCCGACGTGCGCGTACACCCCGCAGATCACCAGCTGGTCGCGGCCGGTGTCGCGCAGCAGGGCGAGCAGATCGGTACGGCAGAAGGCGCTGGGCCGCCACTTGGTGAACACCCGGTCGCCGGGGGCCGGCGCGATCCGCTCCGGGATGGCCCGGTGGTCCGGATCGGCGCTCATCCCGGCGCCCCAGAAGTCCTTGAGCAGTCCGCGCTGTTGCTCCGTCATCCCGCCGGGCTGGGCGGTGTAGACGACCGGCGCGCCGACCGCGGCGAAGGCTCCGCGCAGCGCCTCGGTGTGGTCCATCAGATCGGTCAGCGGCTGGCGGCCCTCGTCCGGGCCGCCGTGACCGAAGGGGCTCAGGAAGTAGTTCTGCAGATCGTGGACGAGCAGGACCGCGCGGTCGGGATCGACCGTCCAGGGCGCGGTGTTGCGCGGCAGCTCGTCCTCGGCCGGCATGGGATAGGAGTCGATCAGAGGAATCGCCATCGTGGCTCCAGGGATAAGAAGAGGAGGAGGGGAACAAGGGCGCGGCCGGGGCGCGCGGATCAGACGCCGAGCGCGGCGCCGCCGTCCACCGTCAGGCCGTGCAGGGTGATGTGCGAGGCCCGGTCCGAGAGCAGGAAGAGCACCGCGTGCGCGATGTCCTCGGGCTGGGCGAGCTTGCCGAGCGGAATGCCCAGGCGGTACGTGCCGGGCGAGCCCTCGACGGACGGGCGGGCCGCGTCGCCGTCGGCGTACATCGCGGTGAGCATCGGCGTCTCGGTGGAGCCGGGCGCGACCACGTTGCAGCGGATGCCGTACCGGGCCAGCTCGAGCCCCAGCGTCTTGGTGAAGCTGGTGGCCGCCGCCTTCGACGCCGCGTAGGCCGCCATGTTCCAGCGCGGGATGCCCGCCGCGTTCGAGGCGACCGTGACGATCGCCCCGGACCGGCGCGGCACCATCCGGTTGGCGACCGCCCGGCTGACGTGGAAGACACCGGTGGCGTTGACGGCGAACGTGGTGTCCCAGTCCTCGTCGCTGTAGTCCGCGACCTCGCCGGTACGCAGCACGCCGGCCGCGTTCACCAGATGGTCGAGGGGCCCCAGTTCACGCTCCGTACGGTCGACGGCGGCGTCCACCTCGACGCTGGAGCGCACGTCCACGCCCAGCGGCAGGACCGACGCGCCCGCCGTCCGCAGCTCCTTCGTGAGCGGCTCCAGGGCGAGCGGATCGGCGTCGAGCAGCGCGACGCGCACGCCCTCCGCGGCCAGGGCCCGGGCGACCGCCGCCCCGATCCCGCCCGCCGCCCCGGTGACCAGGGCCGTCTTGGTGTTCATCGCCGTTCCTTCCGGTCGGTGGGGAGGGCCGCCAGGCCGGCCTTGGCGAGCCTGCGGACCGCGAGCGTCTCGGTGCGCTGCCGCAGCCGGGCGGCGACCGCGTCGGCGTCCACTCCGAGGCAGCGGACGGTGAAGGAGCTCAGCGCCTCCAGGTAGTCGGCCTCCAGGACCTCCTCGTCCAGGCCGGTCGACCGGCCGTCCTCGATCAGGACCCGGCCGGCGACGACCACGGTGTCCACGTCCATGGAGCCGCCCAGGGCGAGGAAGCCCTCCAGCGGGCGGGGGTTGAGCAGATAGCGCCAGTCGTCGGCCTTCACCAGGAGCAGATCGGCCTGCTTGCCCGGTTCGAGGCTGCCGATCCGTTCGCCCTGGTCGAGCCCGCGGGCGGGCAGCCGGGTCGCCATCGCCAGCGCGTCGGTGGGCAGCACCTCGGTCGGGTCGGCGTACATCTCGTTGTAGATCTGCCAGGCCACCCGCATCGACTCGGCCATGCCGCCGATCGGCATGGCGGCGCCGTCGGTGGAGAGCGAGACGTCGAGTCCGGCCCGCCGGAACTCCGGGAACAGCCGGGTCTCGGTGAGCGAGGCCTCCCCCGCCGGCCCGTACTTGGCCGGCGAGTGGCTGATGTGCGCGCCCGCGCCGATCAGCAGCGCCCGCTCACCCGCGTCGGCGAAGGCGCAGTGCACCGCCATGAACCGGTCGGAGAGCAGACCGAGGTCGGCGAACCGGCGCACCGGGGTGGACCCGTGGTAGGCGAGCATCACCTCGGCCTCGTTGCGCAGCGCGCCGACGTGCGCGGCGAACGGCACATCGAAGCGGGCGACCAACTCGGCGAATCCGGCGCCGAGTTCGTCGGTCATGTTGGTGCCGTAGACGGCGGTCGGCCAGGCTCGGACGAGTCCCTCGGGATCGGCCTCGCAGTCGATCAGGAGCTTCTCGATGCGCTGGAGCTCGCCGTCGGCGTCGCGGGTGCGGCGGAAGCGGCTGTCCCCGGGGGCGCACACCGCGTCCGACGCCCAGGTGCTCACCGTGAGGCGCATCCCGAGGTCACGGGCGGCGCGGGCGAGCGCCTCCGGCTTGTTGAGGGAGCCCACGTCGCCCAGGGCGGTCACGCCGGAGCGCAGCTGGGTCCACATCGAGTACCGGGCGATGGCGAGCGCCTCGTCGGGCGTCAGCCGGTCCACCTGGCCGTGGAAGGAGTCGAAGATGACGGAGATCTGCGGGACGTCGCCGCCCAGCGCCATGAACACCGGCTTGTCGTCGCGGTCGGAGGCATCGCGCAGCGCGCCCTTGAAGGGGAAGCGCATCGCGAACATCTCGTGCCAGTGCGGGTTGACGAAGCCGGGCAGGATCATCCGGCCCCGGGCGTCGATCGTCCGCAGCGCGGCGCGCTGTTCGGGCCGGATGAAGGCCTCGACCTCGGCCACCGTGCCGACCGCGATCACCACACCGTCCTCGGCGAGGACGGCGCCGTCGGGGACGACGCGGTCGCCGGCGTCCGCCGGGTAGAGGCAGCCGCCCTTGACCAGCAGGGCGCTCATCACGCCACCTCCGTGGTCCGGGCGTTCCAGGCGGCGGTGAGGTGGCGGTGCCAGTCGTCGAGGGTGGGGGCGGCGGCCAGTTCGGCGAACTCGGCGGGCAGGCCCTGCCTGCGCCAGCGGGTGACGAGGCGCATCATCTCCAGGGAGCCGAGCCCGAGGTGGAAGAGGTGGGCGTCACCAGGGACGGCGTCGGGCTGTGCACCGAGGACGGCGGCCACCTCCTGGCGGAGTTCGTCGGCGGAGAGCGGTGAGGTGCGCGGTGCGGTACGTGCGGCACGTATGCCGGCCATGGCGGTTCACCTTTTCTGTGAGGTCGAGAGAGACGGAACGGGCAGGGCCTCGGGCGCCGGGGCGTCCTCGGGCGTGACCTCGGGCTGGGGCGCCGGGGTCCAGCGGCGCGGCAGGGAGGGGTCCGCGGCGGCTGCCGCGAGCACCTTCTTGTCGATCTTTCCGAGGGGTGTCAGCGGCAGATCCGGTACGAACTCGGCGCGGTCCGGCAGCTTGTAGTCGGCGAGCCCGCGCGCGTGCAGCGCGGCCTTGAGGTCGGCCAGTGTCGGCGGCTCGTCGTCGCGGCCGACCAGGAAGGCGTAGATCCGCTCGCCGAGGAACTCGTCCGGGACCGGCACCACGGCCGCCGCCGCGACGCCCGGGCAGCTGAGCAGATGGGCCTCCACCTCGCCCGCCGCGATCTTGTCGCCGCCGCGGATGACGACGTCCTTGAGCCGCCCCTGGACGATCAGGCGACCGTCCTCGGTGAGGCTGGCGAGGTCGCCGGTGCGGTAGAAGCCGTCGTCGGTGAACGCCCTGGCGTTGTGCTCGGGGGCCCGGTAGTAGCCGCGCAGGGTGTACGGCCCCCGGGTGAGCAGCTCCCCGGTGACCCCGGCGGGCACCTCATCGCCCCGCTCGTCGACGATCTTCACCTCGTCGAACGGGGACACGGGCCGCCCCTGGGTGTGCAGGACGGAGTGCGGGTCGTCGTCGGCGCGGGACATCGTCAGAAGCCCCTCCGCCATGCCGAACACCTGCTGGAGCCGGCAGCCGAGTTCGGGGGTGACGCGCGCGGCGAGCTCCGGTTCGAGCCGGGCGCCGCCGATCTGCAGGACCTTGAGGCTGGAGAGGTCCGCGTCGGACCACTCGCGCTCGTCCAGCCAGAGCCTGGCCACGGTGGGGACCACCGAGGTGAGGGTGACGCGTTCCCGCTCGATCAGCGCGAAGCAGTCGTCCGCGGTGGGGTCCGGGGCCAGGACGACGGTGCCGCCGGCCGAGAGCGTGCCGACCACTCCGGGGCAGCCCCAGGTGAAGTTGAACTCCACCGGCAGCGCGGCCAGATAGACGTCGTCGGTGGTCAGCCCGGCGAGGGCGGCGACCGTACGGGTCTGGTAGGCGTAGTCGTCGTGGGTGCGCGGGATCAGCTTGGGCAGTGCGGTCGTCCCCCCGGAGAGCAGGAAGAAGGCCACGTCGGAAGGGTCGTTGGCGGGCAGCGCGACCGGGTCGGCGTCCACCGACTCCAGCGGGACCACCGCGGGTGAGCCGCTCTCCCCCTGGGCGTAGATCCGGCGCAGGGCGGGCAGTTCTGCCGCCATCTCCAGGGCCAGGGCGGTGTGGTCGAAGCCGCGGAAGACGCCGGGGACGACGTACCCGGTGGCCCCCGACAGCTCACACAGGTGCCGGATCTCGTTCGACCGGTGCGAAGTGAGCGAGAACACCGGCTTCGCGCCGGCCCGGAAGAGCGCGAACGCCACCTCCACGAACTCGGGCACGTTGGGCAGCTGGAGCACGATCCGGTCCCCCGGCCGCACCCCCTGCCGTACGAATCCGGCGGCCCGGCGGTCCACACGGTCGGCGAGTTCGGTGTAACTGATCCGGCTCTCGCCGGCGACGAGCGCGGTGGCGCTGCCGTACCGGTCGGCCCAGGCGCGCGGCAGCGACCCGAGGTCGGTGCCGTTCCACAGCCCCTCCCGGCGGTAGCGCTCGGCCGTTTCAGCCGGCCAGGGGGTGCATCCCTCGAGCATCACTGGTCTTCCTCCTGTCGTACGGTGCCGGGCAGATAGGGCGCGGTGATCTCCACGACCGCGCAGGCGACCTCCATGCCGGGGCCCGCCGCGAGCAGCAGCACGCGGTCCCCGGGGGCGACCTCGCCCCGCGTCCACAGGCGTTCGAGCCCGATGAACGGGTCGGCGGCGCCGACGTGCCCGATGTGGCGGGTGAACTCCCAGGTGCCGTCGGCGGCTTCGACCTCCAGCGGATCGAGGTAGATGGTGTGCAGGGCGCCGTCGGCGTAGTTGGTGTGGCAGATCCGCGCCACCTTCTCCAGGTCGGTGTCCGCCTCCACCAGGGCGCGGTCGACGGCCTCGGCGACCACGTCGCCGAGATGGACCTTCGGCGGCGCCGCGCCCTCGGCCCAGCGCCGGCGCCAGTGGTCGCTGCGCTCCTCGAAGTTGAGCGAGCGGCCCACGGTGATGCCGGGCGGGAAGAGCTCCTCGCCGCCGCGGTGCAGTTCCTCCATCGACGGCGCGGAGACCGAGCCGACCGAGAGCAGCCGGGCGAAACCGCCCCGCCGGGAGAGCACGGCGGCCGCGCCGCCGTCCGCGAGCAGGAACAGCCGGGAGGAGTTCCAGCGGTCCACCACGGGTGCGGAGAAGTTGTCGGCCGCGGTGAGCAGGACGGCGTCCGTGCCGTCGTCGGCGGTCAGCCGGTGGGCTGCCATCTCCAGGGCCGTCAGCATGCCGAGGCAGCCGGGGCCGACCTGGGCCGCGCCGATCGGCCGGTCCAGGGTGCGGTGCAGGACGTAGTGCGGGGCGGACCAGCCGTCCGGTCCCTGGTGGTAGGTGGCGCAGTGCAACAGCGCGCCGTAGTCCTCGGGGGTGAGCCCGGTGCGGCCGGCCCGGCGCAGGGCGGTCCGCGCGGCCCGTACGGCCATCTCGGGGGCCGGGAGCTCCCCGGCCACCCGGACGGCGAGCATCCCCGACGCCTCGCGGTGGGCCTCGTCGTACCAGCCGTTGGCCACCGCGTCGGCGGTCGTCACCTCGTCGGGCAGCCAGCTGCCCACTCCGGCGAGATGGAGCTCGGCGGCCACCCTCATCGCGGACCGTCCGCGCCCGCACCGGCCGGGACGAGGAACCGGGCGACGCTGTCGAGCTTCTCGCAGGTCTCCTCGAACTCGCGGTCGGGCGTGGAGTGTCCGACGATGCCGGCGCCGGCCCGCAGCCAGGTGCGCCCGTCCTTGCGGTAGGCGCTGCGCAGCACCAGGGCCGCGTCCATCGCACCGGTGTGGTCGACGGTGAGGACCGCGCCGCTGTAGAGGCCGCGGGACTCCGGCTCGTGCCGGCGTATGGAGTCGTACGCGGCGGACTTCGGCACCCCGGAGGCGGTGACGGCGGGGAAGACCGCGCCGAAGGCGTCCCAGGCCTCGCGGCCGGGGGCGAGCTTGCCGGCGACCCGGGAGGCGAGGTGCTGGACGCTGCCGCGCTCGCGGATGGTCATGAACTCCGGCACCTCGACCGAGCCCTCGACGCACACGTCGACCAGCTCGTCGGCGCCGACCTTGACCGAGATGGCGTGCTCGTAGACCTCCTTGGGGGAGCCGAACAGGTCGGCGCGCAGGCCCTCGTCGGTGAGCAGGTCGCCGGTGAGGGCGCGGGTGCCGGCGAGCGGCTGGCTGACGACATGGCCGTCCTCGGAGACCTGGACGACGATCTCCGGGCTGAAGCCGATGGCCTCGGTGCCGCCGAGGTTGAGCATGAACGAGCGGGCCGGGTTGTTGCCCCGGCGGCCGGCGACATACGTGCCGGTCAGGTCGACGTCGTCGTCGACCTCGACGACGCGGGACAGGATCACCTTGTGCAGCTGCCCGGAGTTGATCTCGTCGACGGCGAGCCGCACCGCCTCGCGGTACTGGGCACCGCCGGTGGCGTACACGTCCAGCGGGCGGGGCTGTCCGTCCACGGCCGGACCGGGGTTGGCGACGGTGGTGAGGAGCGCGTCGAGGGTGGCCTGGTCGGCGGCGCGCAGCAGGGCGTGCCCAGCCTCGAAGCGGACCTCGGCGCGCGGCACGACGAGGTGCATCAGCCGGCCGTCGCCGACGTCGTCCAGGGCGCCGTCCTTGGCGTAGGACAGCTCGAAGGCGGCCCAGCCGTAGGCCCGCCAGTACGGCACGGTGACGGTGTCGAGCAGCTCGGACACCAGGCGCAGGGGCTGGTCGCTCCAGGGGCGGAAGGCGTCCGGGACGTCCTCCTGGGTCAGCCGGGCGCCGGTGCGGTCCAGCGTCAGCTCGGCGCGGACGCCGCCCGCGTAGGCCCAGTTGCCGCCGTTCTCGTAGACGACGTACGACTCGTGCAGCCCCGAGTCGGCGAGGCGGGCCGCGACCAGCAGCGGGTCCTCGGTGAGCTGGAGCTGGGTCTCGAAGTAGTGGCGCGAGGCGATGGGGCTCATCTGAAGTTTCCTCCTCCGTAGCTGTTACCTCCAAAAACGATACGGAGGTAACACCCGCCGCCCCAGGGCTCCTTGATTAGGCCTCCTGATCGGAGTGCGAACCACCGCCCGACCGCCCCTGACCGGCCCCGGACGCGACGAAGGGCCGCACGGCGGCTGCCGCGCGGCCCTTCTGGGGTGGTACTGGGGTGGTGCCGGGACTACTTCACGTTGATCGCGGTCCAGGCGGTGGCGACCGCCGTCTGCTCCGGGCTGCCCGCGCCGTAGAGGTCGGCGGCCGCCTGGAGCGTGGCCGTGCGGGCGCCGGCGTAGTCCGTGGACGAGGTCATGTACGTGGACAGGGCCTTGTACCAGATCTTGTACGCCTTGACCCGGCCGATGCCGGTGACGGTGGACCCGTCGTAGGTCGGGGAGTCGTAGCTGACGCCGTTGAGGGTCTTGGCGCCGCTGCCCTCGGAGAGGAGGTAGAAGAAGTGGTTCGCCGGGCCGGAGGAGTGGTGCACGTCAAGGCGGCCGACGTTCCTCGACCAGTAGTCGGCGGAGCTGCCGTCGCGACTCGGCTTGTCCATGTAGCGCAGCGGGGTGCCGTTGCCGCGGATGTCGATCTTCTCGCCGATGAGGTAGTCGCCGGCGTCCGAGGTGTTGTTCGCGAAGAACTCGACCGAGGTGCCGAGGATGTCCGAGGTCGCCTCGTTGAGTCCGCCCGACTCACGGCTGTAGCGCAGACCGGCGGTGGCGGCGGTCAGGCCGTGGGTCATCTCGTGGCCGGCCACGTCGAGGGAGGTGAGCGGCTTGGCGTTGCCCGCGCCGTCGCCGTACGTCATGCAGAAGCACTGGTCGGACCAGAAGGCGTTGACGTACGCGTTGCCGTAGTGGACGCGGGAGTACGCGGCGACGCCGTCGCCCCGGATGCCGTTGCGGCCGAGCTCGTTCTTGTAGAAGTCCCAGGTGACGGCCGCGCCGTAGTGGGCGTCCACGGCGGCGGTCTGCCGGTTGGCCGGCGTGCCGTCGCCCCAGACGTCGTCGGCGTCGGTGAAGAGGGTGCCGGTGCCGTTGGTGGCGCCGTTCAGGTCGTACGTCTTGTGGCCGCCGCGGGCGGTGTCGGTCAGGGTGTAGGAGGGGGCGGTGCCGAGGGTGACGTCACCGGCGTACTGGCTGTGGCCCGCGCCGGTCTCGATGGCCTCGTAGGCGTACAGCTCCTTGCCGTTGGCCGCGTCGGTGATGACGTGCCGCTCGCTCGGGGTGCCGTCGGCCTGGACGCCGGTGACGACGGTCTCCCAGGCGAGGGTGGGCTTTCCGGTGGCGGCCCAGATCACCTTGCGGGCGGAGGTCGCGGCCGGGGACTTCTCCTCGGAGGCGGCGACCGCCGACCGCTTCGCGGTGGCGGCGGAGACGGCGGCGGCCGTGCTGGGCACGGATATGCGCGCGCCGGTCGCCTTGGTGGTGGAGCGGGCGCCGTTCTTCTTCTGGTGCACGACGAGGTCGCCACCGAGGACGGGGAGACCCTCGTAGGTGCGCTCGAAGCGGGTGTGGACGGTGCCGTCGGCGTCCTTGACGACGTCCCGGACGACGAGGCCCTCCTGGCCGGACAGGCCGATCGCCTTGGCGGTGGTGGCCGCCTCGGCCTGGGCGCCCTTGATCGCGGCGGCGCGCTCGCCGGCGGAGAGCACGAGCGCGGTGGCGCCGTTCTCCCGGTCGACGGCGGCGCCGGCCGGGCCGCTCTGGACACCGACGACGACCATGGCGGCCGAGGCGAGCAGGGCGGCGGCACGCGCGGTCGTACGTGCGGCGGCGCGGTGGTGCGAGGACTGCAGGCGGGTCACGCGGGCTCCTTCGCTGATGCTGTGGGGGTGACGCGGCAGCGAGCGTGCCAGCGAAAGAGCCTTTTTGACAGGTCTGCAACAAGGATTTGACCATCAGTTGTCCGGAGGGCGGCCAACTGTGTCCGTTATGCGACCCATTCGGCCTGCTTAGATGCCCCCCATGGGAACGCTTCTTTACGTCACCGACCTCGGCTATCAGGCACGCGGGCGGCGCTACTGCGACGAGGACATCTGGCTCTCCGGCCGCCTGCGCGAGGAGTTCGGCATCGCGCTGTGCCATCCGCTCGACGCGGCCGCGCTGATGGATCGCTTCGACGCCGTCGTCGTGCGCAACAGCGGCCCCGTCATCCACTACCAGGAGGCGTACGACGCCTTCACCCGCGCCGCGCGCGAGGCCGGGGTGCGGATGTTCAACTCCCTCTCCGGGAAGGGGGACATGGCCGGCAAGGACTATCTCCTCCAGCTGTCGAGGGAGGGTTTTCCGGTCATTCCCACGGCCGGGCGGCGCGAGGAGTTCGCGCTGCTGCCGGAGGCCGCGGAGTACGTCGTGAAGCCGCTGCTCGGCGCGGACTCGGTCGGCCTCAGGTTCGTGGAGCGGGCGCGGCTCGGGGAGGTGGATCCGGCCGGGATGCTCGTCCAGCCGCGGATCCCGTTCGCGTACGAGGTGTCGTTCTACTTCGTGGGCCGCGACTTCCAGTACGCGCTGTACGCGCCGGACCCGGCTGCCCGCTGGAGGCTCGAACCGTACGAACCGACTGCCGCGGACCTGGAGTTCGCGCAGCGGTTCGTCGACTGGAACGACCTGGAGTACGGAATCCAGCGCGTCGACGCCTGCCGGGCCCCGGACGGGGAGCTGCTGCTCGTGGAGCTGGAGGACCTCAACCCGTATCTCTCGCTCGACCTGCTGGGAGAGACGGAGCGGGAGGCGTTCGTCGCCGCCATGAAGGCGTCCCTGCGGGAGCTGCTGCGGGGCTAGGGCCTTTCGTTCGGATCAGGCCGGATCAGTGAGCGGGGTCTGGTGGAACGAGAGTCCCTGGGCACCTCGGAACAGCCGAAAGGGCGCCCGGCCTGGAACATCGAGCCGGGCGCCCTTTCCTCGGGGCGTGCGCGTCAGGACGCGGAGGCGCTGTTCGCCGCGGGTGTGCCGGCCAGGATCGTCTCCTCCACCGCTTCGTACCGCATGCGCTGGTCGGCCGGGTCACGTTCACGGAGCACCGTGCCGAGCCAGCCCGCGAGGAAGCCCAGCGGGGCCGAGAGGATGCCCGACGTGGTGAACGGGAACCAGTTGAAGTCCTGGTCCGGGAAGATCGCCTGGGGCGATCCGGACACCAGGTTACTGCCGGTCATGAGGAGGAACGCGGAGGCGCTGCCCACGATGAGGGTGCAGAGCAGTCCCGTACGGGAGTAGCGGCGCCAGAAGAGGCTGTAGATGAGGGCCGGTGCGACCGCGGACGCGCCGATGCAGAACGACAGGGTGAGCAGTGCCTGAAGGTTCAGATGCCGTGCACCGGCGGCGATCGCGATCGCCACGAGCCCGACGCCCGCCGCGGCGGTCCGGGCGATGGCCATCTCTGCGGAGTCCTTCAGTCGCGCCTTGCGGCGCAGCCCGTGCGTGATGAGGTCGTGCGCCAGGGTGTTGGCGCAGGCGAGGGTGATCCCGGCGACCGAGGCCAGCAGGGTGAGGAAGATGGCTGTCGCCACGGCCGTGAACAGCAGTGTCTCGACGGTCGTCTGGTCCGTGCCCATGACGGCCTGGCTGACCATGAGGAACGCTGTCTTGCCCTGCGGGTCGCCGGCGACGATCCCCTGGTGGCCGACGATCGCCGCCGCGCCGAAGCCGATGACGGCGATCAGCAGACAGGTCACGACGACGGTCGACACGGCCCAGGACATCGAGCGCCGCACGGCTGCCGCGCTGCGCGCGGTGAACATGCGCATGGTGATCTGCGGCAGCACCGCGGCGCCGAGCACGACCGTCAGCTGAGTGCTGATCATGTCGAGTTCGTTGCCGCCGAACTGCAGACCGGAGGCGAGATAGGCGTCTCCCGCCCCGCTGCCGCGCTTGGCGGCGTCCAGCAGCGAGGGCAGGCTGAAGTCGAAGCGGTTGAGGATGAGCGCGGCGATCGCGAGGGACGCGCCGAGCAGGGCGACGGTCTTGACGATCTGGATGAAGGCGGTGCCCTTCATGCCGCCGATCGCCGCGTACGCGATCATCAGCAGGCCCAGGAACACGATCGCGCCGGTCTTGAAGCCGTCGGCGTCGAAGCCGAGGACGACGGAGAGGAGATCGCCGGCGCCCGCGAGCTGGAAGATCACCAGCGGCAGCAGTGCGGTCAGGGTGACCGCGGCCGTGGTGATCCGTACGGCGGGGCCGGGGAGACGCCGGGTGAAGACGTCGCCGATCGTGAACCGGCCGGCGTTACGCAGCGGTTCGGCGAGCAGGAACATCATCAGGACCAGCGAGAGCACGGTGCTCAGGGCGAGCGTGACGCCGTCGTAGCCGACGAGCGCGATGATGCCGATGGTGCCGAGCACGGTGCCGGCGGAGATGTAGTCGCCGGCGATCGCGAGGCCGCTCTGCACGGGGGAGAGCGAGCGGTAGCCGGTGTAGAAATCGCCCAGGTCGTCACGATCGGGTCCGGTCATCACGCACAGCAGCAGCGTGACGGTGATGACCGCGATGAACGCCATCAGCGACATGGTCTGGGCCTCGGAGCTGAAGCTGGTCATGCGCGCGCACCTCCGGTGGGCTGCTGCCACACGGGACGTCCGGAGCGGCTCTGGCGTTCTGTCCGGGGCGCGGCTGCCGCGGCCGCCTGCTCGGCGCGTTCGCGGATCGCCGCGGCGAGCGGGTCGACGCGCTTGCGTGCGATCCGCTCGTACAGCGCGATCGCAGCCAGCGCCACGGGCAGCTGGAGAAGCCCCAGGACCAGACCGGTGGTGAGACCACCGGTGATGTTGCTGGTCATCATCGAGGGGGCGTAGCCGGACAGGAAGAGGAAGATGACGAAGTAGCCGAGCGCGGTGAAGGTGGCGACGCGGCGGAGCCTGCGGTAGGCCGATCCCAGCCGGTGCAGATCATCACGATCGTCGGTGGCGGCCGGCGGTTGCGGCTGCGGGGACGCGTCCCAGGGCTGCTGCGCGGAGCCCCAGCCCTGCGGCGAGGAGTCCCACGCTCGCGGGGACGAGTCCCAGGCCGTCTGTGGATCGGTGTCCCAGGACGGCGATCCACCCTCCCAGGACTGCGACGCCGCCTCTTGGCGGTGCCGCCCGGCATTCCGGTGCTGCGGTACGGGCGGTGGGCCGGGGAAAGGCTGGTGGTACGACATCGATCTTGCTCCTTGCGGCCCCGGGGGACGGGCGGGTGGCGCTGGTGGTCCGCGTACGTTACTCATGGGTATCGCCTCTGCGTAAGAGGGTTTCCGACCGCTCGGTATGTCGGTTCGGTGACGATCCTGTGTGCGCGGCGACGAAACCCGCGGTAACCCCCGCGGTGGATCTTTCCGCAGGTCACGGGTGAGTCTCGGGCCACCCCGCGCACTGGGGGCGGGCGGGCGCGAACGAGGGGCGGGCGGGCGCGAACGAGGGGGCGGGCGGCCGGTACGAGGGCCCGGCCGCCCGCCCACCGCGTCGGTGTCGGCGTCGCGGGCGGGCGGCCGACACCGGACGCGCTACGCCGTGCGCTTGCGCGGGGTCGCCTTCTTCGCCGTCGTCTTCTTCGCCGCCGCCTTCTTCGCGGTGGACTTGGCCGTGGACTTGGCGGTGGACTTCGTCGCCGACTTCCCGGCCCCCGCCTTGCCGCCCGCCGCCGTGGCCTTCGACGTCGACTTGCGGGCGGGTGCCGCCGTCTTCTTCGCGGCCGTCTTCGCCGTGGACTTCCGCGCGCCCGTCTCCTTCGGCGTCCGCGCCGCCCGCTTGCGCGGCGGGAGCTCGGTCACCTCGGCCACCCCGCCCTCCCCACGCGCCTCCTTCGCCGCGCGGACACTGCTCTCCAGGGCCGCCATCAGGTCGATGACCTTGCCGCCGCGCTCCCCCTCGGGCTCCGGGGGCGCCAACCCCTCGCCGCCCTCCGCCTTCGCGGCGATCATCTCCTCGACCGCCTCCCGGTAGTCGTCGTGCAGCGTGGTGATGTCCACCTCGCCGAGCGTGGCCATCAGGGCGTCCGCCAGGTCCAGTTCGGCCTCCCGGATCGACACGGAGGTCTCCGGGGCCACCCCCTCGGGGGCGCGGATCTCGTCCGGCCAGAGCAGCCCGTGCATGGCGATCACATCGTCCACGACCCTGAGCATCCCGAGCCGCTCCCGCCCCCGCAGGGCGTACTTCGCGACCGCGACCTTGTCGCTGCGCTTGAGCGCCTCCCGCAGCAGGGTGTACGGCTTGGCGGCCGGCACACCGCTCGCCGAGAGGTAGTAGGCGGCGTCCATCTGCAGCGGGTCGATCTCCCCGGCCGGCACGAAGGCCACGATCTCGATCGTCTTCGCCGTCGGCAGCGGCAGGGCCGCCAGATCCGCGTCGGTGATCGGGATCATGGTCCCGTCGGCGTCCTCGTACGCCTTGCCGATCTCCGCCTGAGTGACCTCCTCGCCGTCCAGCTCGCACACCTTGCGGTAGCGGATCCGGCCGCCGTCCTCGGCGTGGATCTGGCGGAAGGACACGGACCGGCTCTCGGTGGCGTTCACCAGCTTGATCGGGATGCTGACCAGGCCGAAGGAAATGGCCCCGTTCCAGATGGATCGCACGTTTCATCCCTTTCGCACCAGATTTCCGGAATCGTGGGATTCTCATCGTATGACGCCGATCACAGAGGTGGAGGGGCGGCGCCTGGCGCTCAGCAACCTGGACAAGGTCCTCCACCCCGCCACCGGCACCACCAAGGGCGAGCTGCTGCACTACTACGCCACCGTCGGGGCCGCGCTCCTCCCCCATCTTCGCGACCGCCCGGTGTCCTTCCTGCGCTACCCGGACGGCCCCGAGGGGCAGCTCTTCTTCACCAAGAACCCTCCGCCCGGCACGCCCGCCTGGGTGAAGACCACCCCGGTGCCGCGCTCCGAGGAACCGCGCGCCCGGCAGGTCATGATCCAGGACCTGCCCTCGCTGATGTGGGCGGCGAACCTGGTGGTGGAGTTCCACACCCCACAGTGGCGGGCCGACTCCCCCGCCGTCGCCGACCGGATCGTGTTCGACCTCGACCCCGGCCCGCCCGCGACCGTCGTGGAGTGCTGCCGGGTGGCGCTCTGGTTGCGCGAGCGGCTCGCGGAGGACGGCCTGGAGGCGTTCGCGAAGACGTCCGGCGCCAAGGGCCTGCATCTGCTCGTGCCGGTGGAGCCGACGCCCTCCGAGCAGGTGTCGGCGTACGCGAAGCAGCTCGCCGTCCAGGCCGAGGCGGACCACCCCGCCCTGGTCGTGCACCGGATGACGCGGGCCCTGCGGCCGGGGAAGGTCTTCGTCGACTTCAGCCAGAACGCCGCCGCCAAGACCACCGCCACCCCCTACACCCTCCGGGCCCGGTCGCAGCCGGCCGTCTCCGCGCCGGTGACCTGGGAGGAGGTCGAGGCGTGCGGGGACCCCGGGCAGCTCGTCCTGCTGATGGACGACATCGCGCCACGTCTGGAGCGGTACGGGGACCTCCTCGAGCCGCTCTTCGACCCCGACCGGGCCGGAGCCCTGCCCTGACCCCCGCGCCCGCCCTGCCCCGCCTGTCGCCCCCACGGCCCGGGCCACCAAGCACGTCATTCGAAGTCGGCGGCGGACTCCTCGGGCGTCAGGTCCGGCCGCAGGCGCAGCCACGACGGCTGGCGCAGCAACCCGTTCCGGGTGCGGACGGCGTACCGGACCTCGCCGACCAGGCGCGGCAGGACCCAGTGCGCCCCGGCCACCGGCGGCACCTCGGAGAAGGGGCAGTCCTCGATCTCGGCGGCGTACAGCAGCCGGGTGAGGGCGGCCCGCTCGGATTCGCTCCAGCCGGTGCCCACGCTGCCGACGTAACGCAGTCCGCCGGCGTGGCGCTGCCCCATGAGGACCGATCCGGGCCGCCCGGACAGCTGTCCGGCGCCGGGCAGCCAGCCGCCGACGAGGATGTCCGCGGTGCGCATGTTGCGGATCTTGATCCAGTGCCGTGACCGCACCCCCGGCTCGTACCGGGAGGTGATCCGCTTGCAGACGAGCCCCTCCAGGCCGTGCTCGCGGGTCGCCCTGAGCGCGGCCTCGCCGTGGCCCACCAGGGCGCGCGGCGTCGACCAGGCCGGGCCGTCCAGCGCCAGCCGCTCGAGCTCCTGCCGCCGTTCGGTCCAGGGCAGGCCGGTGAGCACGCGGCCGTCCAGGAACACCAGGTCGAAGACGACCGCGTGCACCGGGTCGCGCGCGGCGAGCCGCCGCGCCCGCGCGGGTGAGCCCGCCAGGCCCATGCGGGGCTGGAGCCGGGCGAAGTCGCTGTGCCCGCGCTCGTCGAGCACGACGATCTCCGCGTCGAGCACCGCCGCCCGGCCGGCGGGCAGCACACGGGCCAGCGGTCCGAGCTCCGGGTAGGCGGCGGAGACGTCCTCGCCGGACCTCGAGCGCACCACCAGCGTGCCGTCCCCGGCGAGATAGAGCATCGCCCTTTGGCCATCTTGCTTGGTCTCGAAGGCCCACTCGGCGTCCCGTCCGGGGGGTGGCAGCGTGCCGGACGTGGCGAGCATCGGGGCGATACGAGGGAGCTCCACGGGTCAGTAATCACCCATGGCGGCCCCCGCCACTCCCGGATCCCGGCCGATTCAGCCATGAGGCACACGGAACCGCCGGTTCGGGTGGCGCGTCGAGGCGAACGCGCCCCGGGGCAACTCCCCACACCTGCCGGGTGCGTGGCGCAAAGCGTGCGCCCCGCGGGCGGTTCGCGGGCCGCGTCCGCTCAGCGGGTCCTGGTTGTCGGGACGGTGGTGCACACTTGCTGCCTGGTACAGCGCTCACGGGGAAGGCGGCGGCCGGCATGCTGACGGGGATCGAGGAGGTCGACTGGGCCTCGCTGGGCCATGCCTACGGCCCCGCGGACGATGTGCCGGGGCTGCTGCGCGGACTCGCCTCGGACGATCCGGCGGAGCGCGAGATCGCCCTCGACGGGATGTACGGCGCGGTGCACCACCAGGGCGACGTGTACGACTCCACGCTCGCCTGCATCCCCTTCCTGCTCGAACTCGTCGCCGACCCCGAGGTCCAGGACCGCGGCGGCATCGTCGAGTTGCTGACCAGCATCGGCGGGATCGACCTCGGCGACGACGACGAGCTGGACCAACTGGACCCGGACGACGAGGAGTTCATCCCCGCCGCCAACTACGCGATGGCGGCGGCCGCCGTCGCCGCCGGCGCCGACGTCTTCCTCGGGCTCGTCGGCGACCCGGATCCCGAGGTGCGGCTCGCCGCCCCGTGCGCGCTCGCCTCGCTGCACCCCGACCCGGCGCGGGTCCTGACCCTGCTGCGGGAGCGGCTGACGGTCGAGTGCGACAGCGAGGTGCGGCTCGCCCTGGTGGAGGCCGTCGGGCGGATCGCGCGGCGGCACGAGTCGCTGTGGGCCGAGACCGTGGAGTGGCTCGGCTGGCTCACCCGCGCGGCCCAGGCGCCCGGGCTGCGGCTCGCGGCCCTCGCCCAGCTGGCCCGGTGCGCGCCGGGCGAGGTCCCGGACGACGTCGTGGAGCAGGTGACGGAGCTGCTCGACGCGGTGCGGAGCGCGCCCGCCGAGCCGGCCGGCCCCGAGAGCGCGCGGCCGTCCACGCCCACCCTCATCGGCCAGGTCCGCGAGCTGTTCGAGGAGTACTCCGCCGCTCGCCCGACCCCGTGGACCGACGAGCTGATGCGCACGCTGCACACCGCGCTCGACGACCGCGTGGAGGACCGCATCGCGCTGGTCCTCGCCCAGCTGCGCAGCCCCGACCGGTCCCAGCGGGCGGACGCCATCTGGCTGTGCGGGGGGCTGATACGAGTGTGGCGCGGGCGGTACGAGGAGGTGGTGCGGCTCGTCGGGGCGCAGCTCGCCGACTCCGAGCCGCGGTTGCGCGACGCCGCCGCCTCGTTCCTGGAGGGTCTGTTCGAACTGACCGGTCCGGCGACCGACGCGCTCGCGGAGCGGCTCGCCGCCCGCGATCCCGGAGCGCCCGACGGGCGCGCCAGAGCGCTGCTCGCCCTCGCCCGGTCCGGGGACCCGCGGGCGGTGCCGCTGCTCGCGCGCGCCCTGAGGGAGCCGGAGGTGCGGCGCGATCTGCTGTACGCGGTTCCCATCCTGGGCCCGGCGGCCGTCCCGCTCGCCCCGGCGCTGCGCCGCCGGCTGGCGCGGGTGGAGCTGGACGACCGGTTGTACGACCACGCGGCGCCGCTGCTGTTCGCGCTGGCCTCGGTCCGGGGCGTCCAGGCCCTGCCCGAGGTGCTGCGGGTGCTGCGCGGGGCGCCGCCGAACCGTAGGGACTGGGTGCAGGAGGCGGCGCTGCGGGCCCTCGCCGCTTTCGGTCCCGCCGCCCGGGAGGCGCTGCCGGACGTACGGGCGCTGCTCGACAGCGACGCGGCCGGGGTGTCGGCGCAGGCGGCGCTGGCGCTCTGGTCGGTGGAGGGCGACCGGGGGGCCGTGCTGCCCGCCCTGGAGGCCCGGCTGCGGCCCGGCCTGCCGGACGCCGACCGGTGCGCGGCCGCCCGGGCCCTGGGCCTGATCGGCCCGGCCGCGGCAGGCGGCGCGCCGGCCCTGCTCCCCGGTCTCACGGCGCGTGACCTGTGGGTGCGGGTGCGGAGCGCGACAGCCCTGTGGCGGGTGTCCGGGGACGCGGCGGCGGCGCTCCCCGTGCTCATGGCGGCCTGGGAGGAGAACCGGCACGCGCGCGTGGACATCGCCGAGTGCCTGGCGGAGATGGGCCCCGCGGCCGCGGCGGCGGAGGGGCTGATCCGTACGGAACTGTCCCGGAGTCGCCGCCACAACGTGCGCGAGAGCGGCTACAGCAGCCATGACGTCCACGAGGACGAGAAGCTGCTCACCTTCTGCCGCGCCGCGCTGGACCGGATGGAGCTGTGACGGCTTCGTCACGGCGCGCTGGGGCCGCCGTGGCGCGTCCTATGGGCCACTGTTACAGGACCGCAATAGCGGACATTTAACCTCGAATCCGTCACCGACCGGTTGCCTCGGCGGCGGGCGCGGACGCCGGTCCTGCCCTGCGGCTCGGGCTCGACGCGGAGCAGGGGCTCCAGGTACCGTCCGTCGACCGGGCCGGCCGACACACGGGGAGCGTGACGCCCCGCCGGCCCCCGAGGAGCAGAGTGAGATCGCGCGGACTGCCGTTCGTCGCCGCCGTGGCCCTGGCCGCGGCGGCGCCGTTCGTGCTCTCCGGCTGCGGTGGCCAGGGCGGACTGGAGAGCGCGGGCCCCACACCCACGGCCGTCGGCCCCGTCCGGCTCTGGCCCGATCTGCCGCCCGCGAGCGCGCCGCCCCTCGACTACGGGGAGACCGACACCCAGCGAGTCCCCGGCATCTCGGCCCCCGACAACGACGTCCACCGCGTCGACGCCGTGGCCGTGGTGCGGGCCGAGGTGAACGCGCACCCCGACACGTACTCCGGCCCGGACGGCATGTACGAGGAGACGGCCCGACTGATCGGCCGCTGTCAGGACCAGCCGAAGACCTGCCCGGTCATGCGGCCGTACTACCGCGATCTGACCGGCAACGGCCGCGACGAGCTGATCGTCGGAATCCGGATGCCCGACCAGCAGCTCGGCGTACGGGTCTATCTCGCCGAGAACGGCGGTCTGACCCGGATCATGTCCACCGTCGACCAGGTGATCAGCGTGGAACTGGCCGGCCGGGACGTGATCGTACGGTCCGCCTCCGCCGGGATCCCCGGATACGAGTACCGCACCGCCTGGTCCTGGGACGAGCAGCAGCGGGCGATGCTGCCGACCCGGGACGAGATCGTCCGCGTCAAGCCATCGGGCCCGTCCCCCTCCCCGACCCCCGCGCCCCGTTTCGTGCAGCCCTCGCCGTCACCCTCCCCCACCCCGTCCCGTACCGCCGACGTCGGCTCCGGAGACCCCCGGTGACCCGGCGCGAGCGGCTGCGTCTGCCCGCCTGGACCGCGACACTCACCTGGAAGTCCGCGGTCTTCATCGCGGTCATGTGCTGCGCCCTGGCGGCACTGCTCGGCGCGCTCGTCCATGTCTCGGTGACCGGGCAGACCGTGAACGACTCGCGCGAGAAGGCGCTGGCCCGGCTCACCGCGGCCACCCGCGCCTACGAGGCGGGCGACCCGCTCCCCCGGTTCTCCGGGATCGACCCCGAGGGCCTGCCGGACTCGCTGCGCGCGCTCGCCCTGCGGGGCGAGCGCGGCACGGTGGTCGAGAACCACGAGGGCCGGCCGACGATGTGGGCGGCGGGCCCGGCGGACGGCCGCGCCCTCGCCGTTCAGGTGGACTACTCGACGAGCGCGGAGACCATCGACGGGCTCGACCGCTCGATCCTCGGCTCCTCGGTCCTGGCGATCGGGGCGACCCTGCTCGTGGGCGCCTTCGCGGTCACCCGGATCACCCGGCGGCTGCACCTGACCGCGCAGGTCGCCCGGCGGATCAGCGCGGGCGACCTCGACGCGCGCGTCAACGATCCCCGTACGAAGGACCCTTCACGCCCCCAGGACGAGGTGGCCACGGTCTCCGGGGCGCTCGACACGATGGCCTCCTCGCTCCAGCGGAAGCTCCAGACCGAGCAGCGCTTCACCGCCGACGTCGCGCACGAGCTGCGCACCCCGCTGACCGGCCTTTCGGCCGCCGCCGAACTGCTGCCGGAGGGCCGCCCCTCGGAGCTCGTACGGGACCGGGTGAAGGCGATGCGCGGGCTGACCGAGGACCTGCTGGAGATCTCACGGCTCGACGCCCGCAACGAGAGGGTGGATCTGGCGGTGCACGACCTCGGGCCGCTCGCGCGGCGGGTGGTGCGCGCGTCGGGGACGGAGACCGAGGTGCGGATCGTCCGGGACGCCACGGTCGAGACGGACAAGCGGCGCCTGGAGCGGGTCCTCGGCAATCTCGTCGCCAACGCGCACAAGCACGGCGCCCCGCCGGTCGTCCTGACCGTGGAGGGCCCCGTCGTCACGGTGCGGGACCACGGCCCCGGATATCCGGAGTACCTGCTGGTGTCCGGGCCGCAGCGGTTCCGTACGGAGAGCGGCGGCAAGGGCCATGGACTCGGTCTCACGATCGCGGTGGGGCAGGCCGAAGTGATCGGCGCGGAACTGGTCTTCGCCCGCGCGCAGGACGACGGGGGCGGGGCGCTGGCACGGCTGACGCTGCCGGAGTACGTGTCGTTCGACGAGGTGGAGGCGGAGCCGCAGCCCTGACGGCGCACCGTCACACATAAGGGATATAAGGCTTATTGCTTGCTACGTTGCGGATTATGACCGCAACGACGGCGGACGCTCCCCCGCCCGGGCCAGGCACCCCGAAGCGCCGCGGCGTGGAACTCTCCCTCCTCGTCTGCGCCGTCCTCATCTCCGTCCTCGGTTACGCCGACGTCGGCCTGGCCAGGAGCGGCGCCGTGCCGCCGGACGCCGCCCGCTACGGCGCCGGGCTCGGCGCGCTCGCGCTCCTGGCCCATCTCGCCGTCCGCTTCCGCGCCCCGTACGCCGACCCCCTGCTGCTGCCGATCGCCGTGCTCCTCAACGGTCTCGGCCTGGTGCTGATCTACCGGCTCGACCTGGAGACGCCCCACGACCCGGCCGCCTTCACCCAGCTGGTCTGGTCGACGCTCGGGGTGGCCCTTTTCACCACGGTCGTCGTGCTGCTGCGCGACCACCGGCTGCTGCAGCGGTACGCGTATCTGTCGGTGGCCACCGCGCTCGCCCTGATGCTCGTACCGATCTTCTACCCGGCCGTGAACGGGGCCAGGATCTGGATCCGGATCGGCGGACTCTCCTTCCAGCCCGGCGAGTTCGCCAAGATCCTGCTGGCCGTGTTCTTCGCCGCGTATCTCGCGGCCAACCGCCACGCGCTGGCGTACACCGGCCGCAGGCTCTGGAAGCTGCAGTTCCCCACCGGCCGGGTGCTCGGGCCGATCGTCGCCATCTGGGTGCTGAGCGTGGGCGTCCTGATCCTGGAGCGGGACCTGGGCACCTCGCTGCTCTTCTTCGGACTCTTCGTGATCATGCTGTACGTGGCGACGGGCCGGACCGGCTGGATCGCGGTCGGGCTGCTCCTGGCGGCCGTCGGGGCCTTCGCCGTCGGCTCCCTCGAACCACATGTGCACAGCCGGGTCGAGGACTGGCTGAACCCCTACGCCTCCATCGAGGCGGGCGACGGACCGGGCCAGCTCGCCCAGTCGCTCTTCTCCTTCGCGGCGGGCGGGATGCTGGGCACCGGGCTCGGACTCGGGCACTCCATCCTGATCGGATTCGCCGCCAAGTCCGACTTCATCCTCGCGACAGCCGGCGAGGAACTCGGCCTGGTCGGCCTGACCGCCCTGTTCCTGCTGTACGCACTGCTCGTCGCGCGCGGCTACCGGGCCGGCCTCGCCCTGCGCGACCCCTTCGGGCGGCTGCTCGCGATCGGCCTCGCCTCCATCCTGGCGCTCCAGGTCTTCGTGATCGCCGGCGGGGTGATGGGCCTGATCCCACTGACCGGCATGGCCATGCCCTTCCTGGCACAGGGCGGTTCATCCGTCGTCACCAACTGGATCATCGTGGCCCTGCTGATCCGGGTGAGCGACTCGGCCCGCGCCCCCCTCCCGGACACCGTCGAGGCCGGGGTCATCGCCCCGATCGTGGAGGAAGCCCGGTGATCCCGTACATCCGGCGCGCGGCCGCGCTCTGTCTCGTCCTCCTGGCGGCGCTCCTGGTGAACGCCGCCCGGGTCATGCTCCTCGAGGCGGACGAGCTGGACGAGAACCCGGCCAACCGGCGTCCGGCGATCGCCCGTTGGGGCCAGCCGCGCGGCGAGATCGTCGTCGACGGGCGCCCGGTGACCGGCTCACGGGACAGCGGCCAGCAGCTGCGCTACGAACGCACCTACAAGCAGGGCCCGTTGTACGCACCGGTGACCGGCTACGCCTCGCAGACGTACGGCACCGCGTTCGTGGAGAGCGCCGAGGACGACGTCCTCGCCGGTACGGATCCGATGCTGGCGCCCCTGCCGTTCTGGAACGACATCAGCAGGGGGCCGCAGCCGGGCGGGGACGTGGTGACGACGCTCCGGGCCCCGATGCAGGAGGCCGCGTACCGGGGCCTCGGCGGGAAGCGCGGGGCGGTCGCGGCGATCGAGCCGTCGAGCGGACGGATCCTGGCCCTGGTCTCCTCCCCCTCGTACGACCCGGCGGAGCTGTCCGGAACGGGTCAGAAGGTCAAGGACGCATGGGCGCGGCTGAACACCTCGCCGAACCAGCCGATGCTGAACCGGGCGATCCGGCAGACCTATCCGCCCGGTTCGACCTTCAAGATCGTGACGGCGGCGGCGGCGCTGGACGCGGGCGTCGTGACGGACGTCGACGCGGCGACGGACACCCCGGACCCGTTCGTGCTGCCGGGCACCCGGCAGGTGCTTCCGAACGCGGCGAAGGGGTGCGGGGGCGCCTCGCTGGCGTACGCGCTCCAGTGGTCGTGCAACACGGTCGTCGCCGGGCTCGGGGTGGAGGTGGGCCTGGCGGGCATGGTGGACGCCGCGAAGCGGTTCGGCTTCGACGACCCCGGTCCGAGGATCCCTTCCTGGGTCGCGAGGTCCAACTTCGACACGGACATGAGCGACGACCAGCTGGCGCTGTCGTCGATCGGCCAGTTCAACACGACGGCGACCCCGCTGCAGATGGCGATGGTGGCGGCGGCGGTCGCCAACAACGGGGAGATCGCGTACCCGTACCTGGTCGAGCGGACGACGACGGCGGGCGGCACGACGGTCGACACCACCGGCCGCCGCAGCTACCGCCAGGCGATGCGCCCCTCGACCGCGACCCAGCTCCAGCGGCTGATGGTCAAGGCGGTCGAGGAGGGCACGGGCACGAACGCCGCCATCCCCGGGGCACGCGTCGGCGGCAAGACGGGCACGGCCCAGCACGGCCTCGGCAACACCGGGATGCCGTACGCCTGGTTCATCGCCTGGGCGCAGGCCGCGGACGCGGCCCAGCCCGCGGTGGCGGTGGCGGTCGTCATCGAGGACGCGGAGGCCAGCCGTACGGACATCAGCGGCGGCGGCAGCGCGGCGCCGATCGCCCGGGCGGTCATGGAGGAAGCGCTGCGCCCGGACCGCTCGGAAGGGGTCAGCTGATCGGCTGCGCCCCTCGGAGGGGGTCAGCTGATCGGCTTGCGCCCCTCGGACGGGGTCAGCCGATCGGCTTGCGCCCCCCGCAGGGCGTCAGCTGATCGGCTTGCGCATCTCCGCGCGGACCTTGGCGGTGGTCTCCGCGAGCTCGGCCAGGTCGACGTCTTTCGGGTCGGCGGTGGCCGACTCGGCGGTGACGACGGCGACGAAGGAGGCGGTGTTGTCGTCGCCCCAGGCGCACATCGGGAGGGTCGAGGTCCCGAAGGTGTCCTTGGACTGGGTGACCTGGCAGCTGACGGTCACCCCGTGGCCGGCCGGGGTGTACTCCTTGGGCGGGACGACGAGCGTGGTGCCCTTGTCCTTCGCCGCGCCGGACAGGATGGCGGCCCGGGTGCCCTCGGGGTCCTTGAGCCGGCCGTGGAAGCCGGAGACGACGAGGACGGCGCTGTCCTTGCCGGTGTACTGGGCGATGGCCGCCTTGGCGTCCTTGACCGTCGGGTCGAAGGTGTCCTCGACCTCCTTGCCCTCGGTCTCGGAGGCGTCCTTGGTCAGCGTGTACTCGCCGAGCAGGGTCTTGGGGACGACGAGCTTGTGCGTCGCCTCGGGGAAGGAGCCGCCGGCACCGGAGATCCCGAGCTTGGCCGCGTAACCGAGACCGCCGACCAGGACCAGGGATCCGAGCACGATGGCGACGATCGCCCCGGCCGACAGCTTCTTCTTCGGCGGCGGCCCCATGGGCGGCTGCCCCCAGGCCCCGGGCCCCGGGTACTGCTGGGGGAAGCCCTGCGCGGGCGGCGGACCGTAAGCCCCGGGCTGCTGCGGGGGCGGCACGGGCCCGCCGTAGGGGTGGTGGGGCGGCTGGTTCGGCGGTGGCGGCATGCTCATGCCGGGCACGCTACGTCACCCGCGTGAACATCCCATCCTCCGGGCCTGGTTTCCGGCTCCGCCGGGCTCGCGACGCGCCCGATCCGACAGACAGGCCCTACCCCTCCGCCGCGCCCTGCGCGATCGCCTGCTCGACCTCCTCCACCCGCTCCTTCTCCTCCGTCGCGAAGCGCTCCCGGTCCAGCGCCTCCGCGATCTCCTCGTCCTGGGTCATCAGCAGGTCGAGGTTGGAGTCGCCCAGGTCGAAGACGCCCATGTCCAGATACGCCTTCTGCAGACGCTCGCCCCACAGACCGATGTCCTTCACACACGGGACGATCCGGCTGAACAGCAGCTTGCGGAAGAGGTGCAGGAACTCGCTCTGCTCGCTGAGCTCCTCGGCCTCCTTCTTCGGGATGCCGAAGTTCTCCAGGACCTCGACCCCGCGCAGCCGGTCCCGCATCAGGTAGCAGCCCTCGATAACGAACTCCTCGCGTTCGCGCAGTTCCGCGTCCGTCAGCTGCTTGTAGTAGTCGCGCAGCGCCATCCGCCCGAAGGCCACGTGCCGGGCCTCGTCCTGCATCACGTACGCCAGGATCTGCTTCGGGAGCGGCTTGTCCGTGGTGTCGCGGATCATGCCGAAGGCGGCGAGCGCCAGGCCCTCGATGAGGACCTGCATGCCGAGGTACGGCATGTCCCAGCGCGAGTCCCTGAGCGTGTCGCCGAGCAGGCCCTGGAGGTTGTCGTTGATCGGGTAGAGCATCCCGATCTTCTCGTGCAGGAAGCGGCCGTAGATCTCCGCGTGCCGTGCCTCGTCCATCGTCTGGGTCGCCGAGTAGAACTTGGCGTCCAGGTCCGGGACGGACTCCACGATCCGGGCGGCGCAGACCATCGCGCCCTGCTCGCCGTGGAGGAACTGGCTGAACTGCCAGGAGGAGTAGTGCCTGCGCAGTTCGCCCTTGTCCCGCTCGGTCATCTTCGCCCAGTGGCGGGTGCCGTACAGCGTCAGGACGTCGTCCGGGGTGCCGAGCGGGTCGTACGGGTCGACCTCCAGCTCCCAGTCGATACGGGTGGCGCCGTCCCACTGCTTGTCCTTGCCCTTCTGGTAGAGGGCGAGGAGACGCTCGCGGCCGTCCTCATACTCCCAGTTGAAGCGGGCCTGACCGGTCGCGGGGACGTTCCAGACGGGTTCCTTCGGGGCCTTCACGTAAAGGTCGTGCGTCGACACTGACGACTCCTTCGCTCGCCGAACGTGCTCCTTCCGGCAGGCTCACACGTTGGTAGACAGAGGGTCAACAAGTAGCGCGCAAGGGATTGACGGTCTTACTGACGAGCAGTCTCATAAGAGGTGACCATTGGTAACTCGACCGCGTGCACAGCGAGGTGTCTCACCGTCATGACCACTCGGACCGAGCACGACATCACCCTCCTCAGGGATGCCCTGGGCCCCCTCCGCGACCGGGAACAGGTCGCCGCGCGGCTGCTCGAGTCCTCCCTCAAGCACTCCTTCGACCCCGAGAGCGAACTCGACTGGGAAGCCCCCGTCGAGGACGGCAAGTGGTTCTGGCCCCCGGAGCTGGTATCCCTCTACGACACTCCGCTGTGGCGGAAGATGTCCGAGGAACAGCGGATGGACCTCGCCCGGCACGAGGCCGCCTCGCTCGCCTCGCTCGGCATCTGGTTCGAGATCATCCTGATGCAGCTGCTCGTCCGGCACATCTACGACAAGTCCCTGACCAGCAACCATGTACGGTACGCGCTCACCGAGATCGCCGACGAGTGCCGGCACTCGATGATGTTCGCCCGCATGATCCAGAAGGGCGGCGCGCCCGCCTACCCCGTGCCGCGGATCTACCACAACCTGGCCCGCGTCCTGAAGACCGTCTCCACCACCCCCGGCTCCTTCGCCGCGACCCTCCTCGGCGAGGAGATCCTCGACTGGATGCAGCGCCTGACCTTCCCGGACGAGCGCGTCCAGACCCTGGTGCGCGGGGTGACCCGCATCCACGTCGTCGAGGAGGCCCGGCATGTGCGGTACGCCCGCGAGGAGCTGCGGCGCCAGATGGTGACCGCGCCCCGCTGGGAGCAGGAGTTCACCCGGCTCAGCTGCGGCGAGGCCGCCCGGGTCTTCTCCACCTGCTTCATCAACCCCAAGGTGTACGAGAACGTCGGCCTGGACCGCCGCCAGGCCGTCGCCCAGGTCCGCGCGAGCGGCCACCGCCGCGAGGTCATGCAGTCGGGCGCGAAGCGGCTGACCGACTTCCTCGACGACATCGGTGTGCTGCGTGGCCCGGGGCGCCGGCTGTGGAAGTCCTCGGGCCTGCTGGCGTGAACGCGGCCGCCCGTGCGGGGCGGCGGATGCGGCCCCGCGGCGGAGCCCCGCATCGACACGGCTCCCCTGCGTGTCACCTGGCGGAGTTACCCTGCGAGGCATGACCAGTGCCGCCTCGCCCGCGTACCGCCGGCTCAGCGTCGAGGAGCGGCGGCTGCAGCTGCTCGCCGCCGCCCTGACGCTCTTCGCCCACCGGCCGCCGGACGAGGTCTCCCTCGACGACGTCGCCGAGGCGGCCGGCGTCTCACGGCCGCTCGTCTACCGCTACTTCCCCGGCGGGAAGCAGCAGCTGTACGAGGCGGCGCTGCGCTCCTCCGCCGACGCGCTGGAGCGGTGCTTCGCCGAGCCGCCCGTCGGTCCGCCGACCGAGCGCCTCGCCCGGGTGCTCGACCGCTACCTTGCCTTCGTCGACCAGCACGACGCGGGCTTCAGCGCCCTGCTCCGGGGCGGCAGTGTCGCCGAGACCTCCCGGACCACCGCCATCGTCGACGAGGTGCGACGGGCCGCGGCCGAGCAGATCCTCGTCCACCTGGGCATGGACGAGCCCGGCCCGCGGCTGCGGATGATGGTCCGCACCTGGATCGCGGCGGTGGAGGCGGCTTCGCTGATCTGGCTCGACGAGGACAAGCAGCCGTCCGCCGCCGGGCTGCGGGACTGGCTCGTCGACCATCTGATCGCGCTGCTCGCGGCCACGGCAGCGACCGACGAGGAGACGTCCTCGGTCGTCAAGCGGCTCCTCGCACAGGAGACCGCGGAGGGGCCGGTCGGCACGCTGGCGCGACGGGTGACCCCCGTGGTGAGCGAGGCGGCACACCTCATATGAGACTGGGGGCGTGAGAAGCGAGAACACCCCCTTTCGCGGCGGACCCCTGGACGGCCAGGTCCTGCCCGTCCTCGTCGGACCGACCGGACATCCGCCGAAGTGGTACGAGGTACCGGTGCCGGACGCCGAAGGCGGACCGCCGACGGTCTACGCGTACCGCCGCGAACCGGCCGGGCACAGCAAGCGGCTCGGGCTCCCGCGCGGCTGGGTGTACGAGTACGCCCCCGAGGGACGGGAACGCCACGAGCTGAAGTGGCCGTGGTCCAAGCCGAACGGGTGAGCCGGTTAGCCCGAATCGCCCCTTCGTGAGCTCATCGCACGACCTGGCCCGCGCATCATCTCCGTGGAGGTGATGACGTGTCAGGAAGGCTGCTGCGCACGGTCTGCACGGGGATGCTCGCCGCGGCGACGGCACTGGCGGGGGTTCCGGCGGCGACCGCCGACGATCCGGTGGACCCGCCGGTGGAGGCGCCGGCCGATGTCTCCGCGGCGGGGCGGGCCGACCCACCGGCGGACGGCTCGGGCGACACGGCCCGGGAAACCCGCGGCGAGCCCCCGGACGAACCGCCGGCCGATGCCAGCGGCACCCCCCTCGACCCGCTCGCGGAGCCCCCTGGCGACGCCGAGGACTCCGGCGACCCGGGCGACGCCGCCGACCCCACGACCGACACCGCCGACGGCAGCGCCGCCGACCCCGGCACCGATCCCGCCGACGGCACCCCGCTGGACGACGCCGCCGAACTCCCGCCCACCGGCGGCGACTCCCTCGCCGGCCTCCTCACCCGGCTCCAGACCCTCTACCGCCAGGCCGAGCAGGCCACCGAGAACTTCAACGCCACCGACGAGGCCCTGCGCCTCCAGACCGCCGACACCAAGAAGGTCACCGCCGCCCTCACCGCCGCCCGCGAGGCGCTCGCCCAGGGCCGCAACGCGGCCGGACGGCTCGCGCGGGAGCAGTACCAGGGCCGCGCCACGGCCTCGTCGTTCTCCTCGTACCTGCGGCTGCTGCTCTCCGACGACCCCCAGCACGCCTTGGACCAGAGCCATCTGATGGCTCGTGCGGTCCGCGACCGGGCCGGTACCATCGCCCGCCTCGCCGACGCGGAGAAGAAGGCGGACGCGCTCGCGACCCGGTCGCGTCACGCCCTGGACCGGCAGCTGACGCTGGCAGCACGGCAGAAGGAACAGCGGAACAACGTCCAGAAGCGGCTGAAGGACGTCCAGAAGCTGCTCGCCTCCCTCTCCACCGACCAGCTCGCCCGGCTGACCGAACTGGAGCGGACCCAGACCGCGGGCGCCCAGCGCGACCTCCTCGACTCCGGTGCCCTGGCCACCGACCGGACCCCCTCCCGGGAGGGCGGGGAGGCACTGCGGTACGCGGTGCGGCAGATCGGCAAGCCGTACGTGTGGGGCGCCGAGGGGCCGGACTCGTACGACTGCTCGGGGCTGACCTCGCAGGCCTGGGCGAGCGCCGGCCGGGAGATCCCCCGAACCAGCCAGGAGCAGTGGCGGACGCTCCCGAAGGTGTCCCTGCGCGAGCTGCGCCCGGGCGATCTGGTGCTCTACTTCCCCGAGGCCACCCATGTGGCGATCTACAGCGGCCACGGCCTGGTCGTCCAGGCCCCGCGCCCGGGCGCCAAGGTGAAGGTGTCCCCGATCGCCGCCAACCCGATCCTGGGAGCCGTCCGCCCCGACCCGTCCGCCAAGGCCCTGGACACCTACGCGCCGCCCGAACTCCCGGCGGGAGCGACGGACGGCACGGACGAGGGCTTCGATCAGCCCTGACCGACCCCGGCGAGCACGGCCCGCGGCGGACGGTCCGGTCGGCCGAGCCTGCGCCGGGAGGGAATCGGGTGGTCAACTGGCGCGATGGAAGCCGGCCGGCACCCTTGTCCTCAGCGTGGCAAGGAGCCGCCACGCCCCATCCGGTTCATGGAGCTGGTGCAGGGCTTTGGCGAAGGCCAGTTCGTCGTCTTCGGGATCGAGCTGGTCACGCAGCGCCCGCCAGGTCGTCTCGTAGTCCGCACACGCCTGTTGGACAGCGGCCTGCATCACGACGTTGGGCAGTGTTCCGCTGTGCTTGACCGCTTCGATCCACTGATCGCTTCGACGGATGGGTGACACCACGCCGGACGGGCCGTCGGACGACCCGTCGATCGCCCGGCTCACGACTCTCAGCCGCTCTTCGATGGACAGCCCGCGTTCGTTGAGGGTCTCCTTCGCCGCCCCCACCCCGAACCATGTCGCCTCGTCCAGGAGATCGTCCAGCTCGGGCAGCTTGGACGGAAGGCCGCACTTCGCCAGCAGCGCCGAGTCGGCGATCGCCCGGACGGTCTGCAGAAGCTTGGCCCGGTCACGCCAGTCCCGGCCTTGATTGGCGGCCACCCGATGGACGCCCTGCCAGACCGCTCTCTCCGTGATGAACCACTGTGAGATCAGGTGCGTCTCGGCGGGCAGGAGCTTCCCGCGCAGGCGCCACGTGTGCTCCATGACCTGTGCGGCGCCTCCCAGCAACTGCTGGTCGTAGGCCATCATTTCAGCCCAGAGGGGACGCTGGGGCCGGACACGGTCGGGGGCGTCGTGCGGATAGGTCTCACGTTCGAAGCGGATGAATCTGGCGTCCGGGCGCAGCCCTTCGAAATCCGGATCTTCCGTGAGCAGCCAGGAGCGCATGATCGGGTTGAAACTGGTCAGATCCGCTCTCGCGGCGGCTTCGAGCTCCTCCACGGCTCGCGCGGCGAGGTCGTCGCGTTCCTGCCCGCACTCATGGCCGGTCATCGCCACCGCGTACACGCATGCCGCGTTGTAACTGTCCTGCCAAGGCCGGGGAGGCCACAGCTTGCAGTTCCTGAACTCTTCCACCATCCGCCGCCAGATCCACCAACCTCTCGCCCGCTCCACTCGCTTCGTGAGTTCCTTCTCCTCCATGGGCCACGAGAGATCGTTCCGCAGCCGCGGTACCCCGCCTGCTTGCTTCACAGCCCATGCCAGACGCAGAGGCGCCCACACGTCCCGATTGAGTCGCAGCGAGGTCCAGGTGAGTCCTCTGCTCCGGCGCCTGCTGGGATTCCTCAGGAATCGGAGGACGGGGTAGTCGCAGGCGAGCTGATACATCTCCTCCACGCAAGCAAGCTGAAATATGAAGCTGACGATCTTCTGGTCGAGGCGACCTTCCCCGAGCTCCCGCTCGAGCCAAGCTCTGGCTCTCTTCTCGCCGAAGATTGGCTCCTCCTCCCCAGGTGGCGTGATGTAGACGACCGTTCGCCAATATCTCTCGACGAGTGCGGGGGTCAGCGACTTACGGATCTCCCTCTGGGTACGTGCTCGTCGCGCGCACTCACTGTAATCAGCAGGATCCACGGTCGGCCTGCACCACTCGGCAGCAGTACGCATGCCCAGGACGACGGCATAGCGGTATCTCGCTTCGAGAAGGCCGTTGCGCCACCATCGGTAACGCCTGGAGAACGAGCGGCGCGGATTCCAGGGTCCCCTGCTCAGGCGGGCGCTCCGCTGCTCCCTGCTCAGCCCGTCCAAGAGGATTGCTCCGTGATAGGTCTCAAGCGCATCGAGATGCAACCACAGCTTCTCCTGCGTTCCCGCGATCTGTGTGCGCAGGTGCACGTTCGTGGGATCGAGCCGTAGCGCCGTGTAATAGCGGTCGAGGGCGTCGTCGAATTGCCGTTCCCGGCAGAGTTCCCTTGCCTCTTGGTAGGCGGCGAACAGCTCGGGCTGCATATTCCGACCGCGCCATTCCTGCCAGGGTGCCTTCCGGCTCGCCTGTGTGACCGGCACCAGTGCTGCCATCACCCAGTACCCGGCAGCCTGCACCGCGTCTTCCCATGTCTTTCGCCAAAGTGTCTCCGTGCGACTGCCCCTCATGGCGTAGGAAGTGACAGTGACGGTGACGCCGAACACTGGCTCCTGGTCCCGCACACGCAGCACTCCGCGCACCGTGTAGGCGACCTTCGGCCTGAGGCGGCTGAACAGGCGCAGAATGCTCGTCCCCAGCTTCTTCGGCTCAAGGTCTATGTCGCCGAGCAGATCAAGGAAGTTTTCTGCCGGCGATTCGGCGGGAAGCGCAGCCGGGGGATAGAGGTTCGTTTCTGACAGCTGCTTACGCAACTGGGCGGTGAGACCCGCGAGACATTTCTCGCCCTCCGTGGTCGAGGAGACAAGTTGCTGCACGTCCACCGGCCCGGGCTTGTACGCGTTTCGCTGGAGCATCCAACGGCGCAACGCCACGAAGGAAAGGATCAGGAGGAACAGGCACAACAGACGGAGGCTCAGGCCGACTCCACCCTTTCCACCTGTCACGATCCGCTCGGCGCCTTCGAAGAACCGCATGAACCACTCGGAGACGGCTTGGAACCAGACAGGCCAGTTCTCCGAGGCCTGCCAGGCCGGCGACACCCAGCCCACACCGCAGACCGCGACGACGAAGAGAACGCTGGAAAGAATCGCCACTGCCCCTGAGCGCATCACGTGAGGTACGGGCAACGACGACGCATCGATGGGCGAGTGTCGCTCGGAACGAGAGGACATGTCGACCTCTGGTGGTCCTAGTCGTCAATCACCAGTCTTCTACGCTTTCCCCCCGGAGCAAGTCGATCAGACTGCCTGCCCGACCGCCCCGAGCAGCCGCTCCACGCCGGCTTTCCTCGGGTGAGCCCGCCGACGCCGACGGGGCGACCCTCCCGCGCTGGAGGGTCGCCCCGTGGCCGTGCCGGGCCGTGCTCGGCGGGCCGTCAGCCCTGAGTGACCGAGGCCAGGTACGCGGACGTCTTCTCCGGGTCGAAGAAGAAGTTCTCGAAGTCGGCCGGGTCGTTGAAGCCGTTCGCGAAGCGGTCGGCGACCGGCTGGAGCTGGCCGGCCGCGCCGATCAGGTTCAGGACGTGCTCCGGCGGGACGCCGAGCATCGCGTTCGTCCACTTCGTGACGTGCTGCGCGGTGTCCCAGTACCGGTCGAACGTGGCCTGCATCCACGCCTCGTCGAAGGGCTTGTCGCCGTTCTCGACGATCGAGGCCAGGTAGGCCGCCGCGCACTTGGACGCCGAGTTCGAACCCTGGCCGGTGATCGGGTCGTTGGCGACCACGACGTCCGCGACGCCGAGGACCAGGCCGCCGCCGGGGAGCCGGCCGATCGGGTTGCGGACGGTCGGGGCGTAGCGTCCGGCCAGCGTGCCGTTCGCGTCCGTCAGCTCGACCTTGGTGGCCCGCGCGTACTCCCAGGGCGTGAACTTCTCCATCAGCTCCAGGGTGAGGGAGAGGTGCTCGGAGGGGTCCTTGACGCCCTGGAAGACGTCGAGCGGGCCGCCGGGGATGCCCTCCCAGAAGAGGATGTCGGCGCGGCCGGAGGTGGTCAGGGTCGGCATGACGAACAGCTCGCCGACGCCGGGGACCAGGTTGCAGCGCACGGCGTCGAAGTCCGGGTGCTCGGGGCGCGGGCCGAGGCCGTGCACGTACGCGACGGCCAGCGCGCGCTGCGGCTCGCTGTACGGGGAGCGGGCGGCGTCCCGGCCGAACATGGAGACCAGCTCGCCCTTGCCGGCGGAGACGAGGACCAGGTCGTACGTACGGGAGAAGTAGTCCAGGTCGGAGACCGCGGCACCGTGGATGACGAGCTGTCCGCCGCGCTGGGCGAAGGTCTCCATCCAGCCGGCCATCTTCACGCGCTGGTCGACGGACTGCGCGTAGCCGTCCAGCTTGCCGATCCAGTCGATGGCGCGCGAGCTGTCGGGGGCGGCGACGGAGACGCCGAGGCCCTCGATCCGCGGGGCCTGGGACTCCCAGAAGTTGATGCCGAGATCGCGCTCGTGCTGGAGCGCGGTGTCGAACATGCACTGGGTGGACATGACCCGGCCGGACCGGATCTCGTCCGCCGTGCGGTTGGACATGAGGGTGACTTCGTACCCCTGCGACTGCAGTCCGAGGGCGAGCTGGAGACCGGACTGGCCGGCCCCGACGATGAGTATCTTCCGCATGACGGGGTTCCTAACGCGTCGATCAGGCTATTCAGGGGAGGCTTCGAGCGCGTGCGCGACCATCGCGAGCAGGGACTCGATCACGCTGTACCGCTTGCGCGCGTCCATGATCACGACTGGTACGTGCGGGGGCACCGTGAGGGCCTCCCGGACGTCCTCGGCCTCGAACAGCTCGGTGCCCTCGAAGTGGTTGACCGCGACGATGTACGGCAGCCCGCAGCTCTCGAAGTAGTCAAGCGCGGGGAAGCAGTCGGTCAGCCGCCGGGTGTCGGCGAGCACGATCGCGCCGATCGCGCCGCGCACGAGGTCGTCCCACATGAACCAGAAGCGCTGCTGTCCCGGCGTACCGAAGACGTACAGCACGAGGTCGTCGTCCAGGGTGATCCGGCCGAAGTCCATCGCCACGGTCGTGGTGAGCTTGTCGGGCGTGGCGGAGAGATCGTCGGTCTCCTCGCTCGCCTGCGTCATCAGGGCCTCGGTCTGGAGCGGAGTGATCTCCGAGACCGCCCGGACGAAGGTCGTCTTGCCGACCCCGAAGCCGCCCGCGACGACGACCTTGGTCGCGATCGGGGCCCGGGTGTGGTCGAGCTGCCAGTCCTGGGCGCCGTCCTCGGTGTCCGCGACGGGGCCGGGGGCGGGACCAGGTGCGGGGCCGGAACCGGGCGCGGTTCCGGGGGCTTCGGGCTGGGCGGGGATTCCGGCGAGGGCCGGGGCAGCGGCTTCAGAGACGGCGGAGTCCACTCAGCACCCTTTCGAGCAGCGCGCGGTCGGGCTGGCCGGTGCCGTGACCGGTCCCGTACACACGGATCTTTCCCTGGTCGGCCAAGTCGCTGAGCAGCACCCGGACGACACCCAACGGCATCTTCAGGAGCGCCGAGATCTCCGCGACGGTGCGCATCCGGCGGCATATCTCGACGATGGCCCGCATCTCCGGCATCAGCCCGCGGGCGGCCGGCCCGCCGTCCGTCAGCACCTTGCGCGCGGCCGGCGCCTCGAGCGCCGCGACGAAGGTCTCGACGAGCAGGACGTGGCCGAAGCGGGTACGGCCGCCCGTCAGCGAGTAGGGGCGCACGCGCGCGGGGCGCCTGCCTTCCCCTCGGACCGGCAGCCGGTGGGCGTGGGATGCGGACGTCACTGGGTGCTCTCCATCGATTTGCGCAGCTCACTGCGGAGTTCGGGGGTGAGTACATGTCCGGCGCGGCCCACGAAGAGCGCCATGTGGTACGCCACGACGCTCATGTCGCAGTCGGGGTCGGCGTGCACCCCGAGCAGCGAGCCGTCACTGATCGACATGACGAAGACGCTGCCCTCCTCCATGGCCACCATGGTCTGCTTGACCCCGCCGCCGTCCATCAGCCGTGCCGCGCCGATGGTGAGGCTGCCGATGCCCGAGACGATCGTGGCCAGGTCGGCGCTGGATCCGCGTGGACCCCGTGGGCCGTCGGAACGGCCCGCGGCGGCGGTGGCGGCGCTCTGCGCTGCCGGGTCGGACGAGAGCAGCAGCAGGCCGTCGGACGAGACGACGGCGACCGAGCGGAGCCCTGGCACCTCCTCGACGAGGTTGCCCAGCAGCCACTGCAGGTTGCGGGCTTCCCTGCTCAGTCCGAATGTTCCGGTCGCAGTCAACTGCGTGCCTCCTCGACTGTGTCCCCCGTCTTCTCCTCGGTACGTGCGGTCTGCGTGTCGTGCGTGGGCTGAGCGGTCTGCCCGGTCTGCGCGGTCTGCGTCTGTGACGCTTCGATCTCCGCCTCCACGTCCCGGCGCCCCTCCTTGGCTCCCCGGTGGAAGCCGCCGAGCCTGCGGCGCAGCGCCTCGGCGTCCACCCCGCCCGCGCGCGGGGCGGCGGGGGTGTCGGCCTGACGGACGACCTGCGGCGTGCGCTTGGGCAGGCCCTTGTCGGTGAGGCGCGGGGCGACCGGTTCGCCGGCCCCGAGCTCGGTCTCCTCCGGTGCGCGCTCGTGGGCGTCCGGCTCCGGCGGCGGGTCGGGGAGGCGGACCTGGAGGGTCGTCTCGGCCACCGACGGCTGCGGGGCGGGCTCGCCCCGGAGCTCGGGCGCCTCGGGTTCGGTCCCGGCCTCGGGCTGGGTCCCGGCCTCGGGCTCGGCCTCGGGTTGGGCTGCCGTGGGAGCGGGCGTGAACTCGGCGTCGGGTGCCGCGGAGTGTTCGGGCGCCGCGGAGGCCCCAGGCGCCACGGATGCCGCAGGCGTCGCGGATGACTCAGAAGTCTCGGATGCCCCAGGCGCCACGGCGGCCTCAGCCGCCTCGGCGGCGGCCCCAGGCGTCTCGGAGGCACCCGCCTCGCCGCTCGCTTCCGCCTCGGGGCCCGGCTCGCCGGTGCCGTGCGCCTCGGCGAACGCCTGCTCCGCGGCCTCCACGAGGGGGTCCCTGGTGCGGGACGGCAGGGTGTTGGAGTTCGCCTCGGCGACCGAGCCGGGAAGGTTCAGCGTGGGCGCCGAGCCGGATACCGGCACGACCGGCGGGACCGCGGTCGGCGGGGCCGTCGGAAGCAGCGGCAGCGGCAGCACGATCACGGCCGCGACGCCGCCCTGCTTCTGCTCGCGCAGCTGAACCCGTACGCCGTGGCGGGCGGCGAGCAGGGCGGTGACCCGGATGCCGAGCCCCTCCCCCTCGACGTCCGCCGGGTCGGCCTCGGCCAGCCGCGCGTTGAGCTCGGCGAGCCGGGACTCGGTCATGCCGATGCCCTCGTCCTGGACGGAGAGCATCACCTCGCCGCTCTCCAGGAGCCAGCCGGAGAGCTGGACCTGCGCGTCGGGCGGCGAGAAGGAGGTGGCGTTCTCGAGGAGTTCGGCGACCAGGTGGCTGAGGTCGTCCGCGGCGAAGCCGGCGATCTGGGCGTGCGGCGGCAGGGACTGGATGGTGACCCGCTCGTACCGCTCGATCTCGCTGACGGCGGCGCGCAGCACGTCGACGAGCGGGACCGCTCCGGGGTGGCCGTGGACGTGCTCGTGGCCGGCGAGGACCAGGAGGTTCTCGCTGTGGCGGCGCATGACGGTCGCCATGTGGTCGAGCTTGAAGAGGGTGGCGAGCCGGTCCGGGTCCTGCTCGCGCTCCTCCAGCTTCTCGATGACCCCGAGCTGACGCTCGACCAGGCCGAGGCTGCGCAGCGACAGGTTCACGAAGGTGTGGTGGACGGTGTGCCGGAGCCGTTCGAGTTCGGCGGTGAGGAGGGCCGTCCGGCCCTGGAGCTCGGCGCGCTGGGCGGCCAGCTCGGCGGCGAGGGAGTCGCGGGCGCCGGCGAGGTCCGCACGCTCGCTGTCGAGCTGCTCGGTGCGCCGGGCGAGGGCGGCCAGCTTGCCCTGGAGGGTGTTGAGGGACCGTACGACCTGGGCGAACTCGTCGTTGCGGCCGGTGAAGCGGACCGGCTCCTCGGTGTCCGGGGCGGCGGCGAGGCGCGCGGCACCGATGCGCAGGACGGCGAGCGGGCGGGTGAGGGTGCGGGCGACGAAGGTGGAGAGGCCGATCGCGAGCAGCAGACAGCCGCCGAGGTAGGCGATGCGCAGTTCGAGGGCGGTGACGTCGTCGTCGCGGAGCTGGGCGAGGCGTTCGACCTGCTCGGTGGAGAGCGCCGACTCGACGCCCCGCATCTGCTCGATACGGGCGGAGAGCGCGGCCTCCAGCTTCTCCGTGTCGGTGCGCCGCTCGCTCTTGGTGAGCGTCGGCTGGTCGGTCAGCGCTGTCAGGTACCGCTCGGCGCTCTTGACGTCCGGACCCGTCACGGTGCCGGCGAGGGAGTCGCGTCCGGCGGCGGTGGCGGCCTGGTCGAAGTCGGCGAGGGAGGCCAGTTCGCGGACCCGGGCCTGCTGGGCGGCGGCCGTCAGGGCGTCCCGGGCACGGTCGGCCTCGTCCGCGCCCTCCGGCTCGTCGGGGACGTAGGTGCCCGTGATCGGGTCGTAGTGCGTACCGGTGGACTCGGGCTGGGGTACGGCGAGGGCGGCCAGGAGCAGCCCGCGGGCGGCCGAGGCCTGCTCGACGGCGCGGCCGAGCGCGGCGGGGGCCCGGGTGGCCTCGGCGGCGCGGGCCGGGGTCTGTTCGGCCAGTTCGTCGGCGAGGTCCTGGAGCTTGGCGATGACGTCCGAGTACGCCTTGTGGGCCTCCAGGGCGGTGCCCTTGCCGGTCAGCGCGGTCCGGCGGACGGCGGAGAGGTCCGCGAGGTCGCGGCGCAGTTCGGCGGGGGCGGCGGGCCGGATCTCGTCGATCTGCCGGTCGACCCGGGTGGAGCGCGCGCTGGTGATCTGCCGCTTCTTCGCGGTGTCGCCCTGCTGCTCGTCCCGGCCCGCGGCGATGTACGCGACGACCTCGTCGCGCTCGTCGGCGAGCGAGTGGGCGAGGGTGACGGCCTGCCGGTCGAGCTCGGCGAGGGTGACCAGACGCTGGGAGTCGGTCAGTTCGCCGGAGGCGGTGAGGACGGCGGGGGCGCCGGCGGCGAGGACGGTGACGCCGACGAGGGCGACACCGGCGACCAGGCGGTTGCGGACGCGCTTGGGACGGCCCGCGGGAACGCCGGAGGCGCCGCCGGCCTCGGGCCCCGTGGCCCCGCCCGCGGTCAGCGGGTCACCGGGGGTCTGGCTCGGCGTGCCGTTGTTGCTCCGAGGCCGCTTCTTCTGCACCGGTGCTCGCATTCTCGACTCGTCCACCCATGAAGCAGAGGTGACGACCGGTCACATGTAAGAGCGCCCCCACCCCTGGTACGGCTTCCGACCATTCCAGCGCTTTTGGGAAGGGGACGCGCATCGGCCGCTCCGCCACCCGAACGAGTGAACAACACTCATGAGTTGGCGAACAACTTCGCGCGAGGGGCCTCACGGGCCCGCGCGGTGCGTCGGTTGGATCTTCCGGGCGGGCTTTGGCAAGATGCCCGCCCGCAGCTCCCCGGAGGTTCCGCTTCCGCCTCACGCGCGCCCCTCGGACGCTTGGTACAGGCCAAATTCGGCCATTTGGAGGCGCTGTGAAGGAGTGATGCAGGCTTCGCGACCCGGGGGCAGACTGGGGATCATGCGCACCGAAGTGGCCACCCTCCCCGGCAGCCCCGAACGCCCCAACGAGGACTGGGCGGCGGCGATCCTCTCCACGTCCGCCGGGGGCGGGTCGATCGTGGTGCTCGACGGGGTGACGCCGCCGGCCGGTGACGACGGCTGTGTGCACGGCGTGCCCTGGTTCACCGCGCATCTCGGTGGCGCTTTGACCGAACTATCCGCTTCGCGACAGGACATGACGCTGTCCGGGATCCTGGCCCTGGCAATCCGGCGCACCGCGGATGCCCACCGGGACTCGTGTGACCTTTCTCACGTACGCACTCCCCAGGCGACCGTCGTGATGGCCCGCTGGGACGCCACCTCGGTGGAGCACCTGGTCCTCTCGGACTCCGCCCTGCTTCTCGAGGCGCCGGACGGGTCGGTACGGGCGGTGCTCGACGACCGTCTCGACCGGATCTCGGACGAGATCCGCCGCTCCCTGGAGGCGACGGACCGTCTGCGGAACCAGGAGGGCGGCTTCTTCACAGCCGCGGCGGACCCGGGGGTGGCGCGGCGCGCGGTGACGGGGACGACGCCCCGGTCGGCGGTACGGGCCCTGGCGGCGCTCACGGACGGGGCGACGCGGTGGGTGGAGCTGTTCGAGGAGGGCGGCTGGGCGGACTGCTTCGCGCTGATCGGGAAGGAGGGGCCGCACGGGCTGCTCGCCCGGGTCCGGGCGCTGGAGGCCGCGAACGAGGAGACCGGCGGACCCCGCCGCTGGAAGCTCCACGACGACGCCACGGCGGTGTACGCCCTCCTTTAGCGGCTCGGTCCACCTCCGTCGGCGGCGCGGTTCACCCTGCGGGTCGCCTGTGGGTCGCCTCGGCCGGGCTCATCGCCCGACGAGACACCCCCGCCGGACACGCCCTAGCCCTCCGCGCGGGTGTTCAGCTGGTGCAGCAGGCGGGCCAGTTCGGCGACCTCGCCCCGGTCCCAGTCCGCGAGCTTGCGGACGTACCGCCCGCGCCGGGCATCCCGTACCCGGCGGAAGCGGTTCCGGCCCTCCTCCGTCAGCCGGACCAGCGAGGCGCGCCCGTCGGCCGGGTCCGGGTCGCGGGCGACAAGCCCGAGGTCCTCCAGGGCGCGCAGCTGGCGGCTCATGGTCGCCTTGCCGACGCCGAAGTACCCGGCGAGTTCGGTGGCGCGCTGCGGCCCCGCGTCCTCGAGCCGTACGAAGAGCCCGTAGGCGGAGGACTCGAGTTCGGGATGGACCTCGCGGGCCATCTCGCCGGACTGGGCGCGGGCGCGGCGCAGAAAGACCGCCAGTTCGCGTTCCAGGGCGAGGAATTCCTGGTCCACACCACTCCGCGACGACGACGTGATGGGCTCGCCTTCACTCCCCGTACCGCTTCCGTGCACGTCAGCACCCCTCGCGCGCTTTCCGGTCGCTGAAAGTTTCTTCCGGCCGCGGCCATCGCCGCAGCTCCCCCAGTATTTCGCAGGAGTAGACCAACGGCAGCACCCGGCCCCCCTTCCGCCGAACCGGTCTACGTGCGTAGCGTCTCCGCTGACATGTCCACACCAGGACGTGTCGACTCGCTCCCCCGCCGAGCCTTTCGGAGGCACGCAATGCCCGTGCACAGATCCGGAAAGACCCTCGCCGGCGCCGCGTTCGCGGCCCTGGCCCTCCTTCTGCCCCTCGCCCTCGCCGCCCCGGCCGGCGCGGCCGACACCGAGTCCGTACCCGCCCGCGGCTCCGCCTACATGGGCATGGGCGTCATCGAGCACGACGGCCAGGGCGGCAAGCCCGGCGGCATCTCGATCCAGGCCGTCCAGACGGAGGGCGTGGACGTCTCCAGCCACCAGGGGAACGTGGCCTGGTCGACCCTGTGGAACAGCGGGGTGAAGTGGGCCTACGTCAAGGCGACGGAGGGCACGTACTACAAGAACACCTACTTCGCGCAGCAGTACAACGGCTCGTACAACGTGGGCATGATCCGCGGCTCGTACCACTTCGCGACCCCGGACACGACGACGGGCGCGGCGCAGGCGGACTACTTCGTGAACAACGGCGGCGGCTGGTCCAGGGACGGCAAGACGCTGCCCGGGGCGCTCGACATCGAGTGGAACCCGTACGGCGCGACCTGTTACGGCAAGACGCAGTCCGGGATGGTCGCGTGGATCCGTGACTTCGTGAACCGGTACAAGTACCGGACCGGCCGCGACCCGGTGATCTACACGGCCACGAGCTGGTGGAAGCAGTGCACCGGCAACTACGGCGGCTTCGCCACCACCAACCCGCTGTGGATCGCGCGGTACGCGTCGACGGTCGGCGAACTCCCGGCCGGGTGGGCGTACTACACGATGTGGCAGTACACCTCGACCGGCCCGACGGTCGGCGACCACAACCACTTCAACGGCGACCTCTCGCGGGTGCAGGCACTGGCGAACGGCTGAGCCCGGCCGCCCCTTCGGCGGCCTCCCGGACGCGACGGCGCGCCCGGGAGGCCGCCTTCGCCTTTCTGCGACAGCCCCCTTGCCCATTGGTATGGACCAATGCGAGGCTCTTGGGCAACGCGTACGGCTTTCAACTTCCGTGCGCCGTCCGCTCGTTGCTCGTCCCGTACTCCCCCACGCACGAGAGAGAGCCCCGCATGTCGTCGTACCGCCGCACCGCGGCAGCCGTCACCCTGTCCGCGGCCGCGCTGATCCCCCTCACCCCCTCCACCGCCGGCGCGCACGGCGCCGTCTTCAACCCGGTGAGCCGGGTGGCGGCCTGTTACGCGGAGGGGCCCGAGACGCCGAAGTCGCAAGTGTGCAAGGACCTGGTCGCCGACTCCGGCACCCAGCCGCTCTACGACTGGAACGAGGTGAACATCGCCAACGCGGACGGGCAGCACCGGCTGCTCATCCCGGACGGCAAGCTCTGCTCGGCCAACCGCGAGAAGTACCGGGCGCTCGACTGGGCACGCACGGACTGGCCGGCCACGGCGGTCGGGGCGGGCTCCTTCGACTTCAAGGTACGGGTGACGGCTCCGCACTCGGGCACGATGACGGTCTACATCACCAAGCAGGGCTTCGACCCGACCCAGCCCCTGAAGTGGTCGGACCTGGACGCGACCCCGGTGGCCACCTACGCCACGACCCGCACGGCGACGGACGGCTTCTACGCCTTCACCGGCAACCTGCCCGCCCGCACGGGCCGCCACATCGTCTACAAGGTCTGGCAGCGCAACGACAGCCCCGAGGCCTTCTACAGCTGCTCGGACGTGACCTTCGGCGGCGCCGCGTCGGCCGACGCCCCGACGGAGGCCGAGATCGCTTCCGGATCGGACCGTTCCACGGTCAGCCACGCGGGCCACGGCGGCGACGAACAACTCCCCGCCCTCTCCGCCGAGGCAGCCCGGACGTCCCCCTCCCCGCTCCCCCTGGCCCTCGCGGGCGCGGCGGCCCTGACGGCCTTCGGCGCGGGCAGCCTGCTGCTGTCCCGCCGCCGGAACACCTGACGTCCCGCCGCCGGAACACCTGACGGCCGTCCCGCCGCCGGAACACCTGACGTACGACGAAGCGGGGCACCCCCGGGAAGGGGTGCCCCGCTCGCCGTACGCGCGAGGGGTTACGCCGCCGCGCTCACCGTGACCTCTGCCGGGGAGAGGGCGATCTCCAGGACCTGGCGGACGTCCGTGACCGGGTGGACCTCCAGCTTGTCCAGGATCTCCGCCGGGACGTCGTCCAGGTCGGCCTCGTTGCGCTTCGGGATCACGACCGTCGTGATGCCCGCGCGGTGGGCCGCCAGGAGCTTCTGCTTCAGGCCGCCGATCGGGAGGACCCGGCCGGTGAGGGAGACCTCGCCGGTCATCGCCACGTCCGTGCGGACCAGGCGTCCGGAGAGCAGCGACGCCAGCGCGGTCGTCATCGTGATGCCCGCGCTCGGGCCGTCCTTCGGGACCGCGCCCGCCGGGAAGTGGATGTGCACGCCCCGGTCCTTGAGACCGGTCACGGGCAGCTCAAGCTCCGCGCCGTGCGAGCGCAGGAAGGAGAGCGCGATCTGCGCCGACTCCTTCATCACGTCGCCCAGCTGGCCCGTCAGGGTCAGCCCCGCCGCGCCCGTCTCCGGGTCCGCGAGCGATGCCTCCACGAAGAGGACGTCACCGCCCGCGCCCGTGACCGCGAGCCCGGTCGCCACGCCCGGCACGGAGGTGCGCCGCTCGGCCGGGTCCTGCGCCGACTCGGGCACGTGGTGCGGGCGCCCGATCAGCCCGCGCAGATCGTCCACACCGACCGAGAACGGCAGCTCCCGGTCGCCCAGTTCGTGCTGCGCCGCGACCTTCCGCAGCAGCCGCGCGATGGACCGCTCCAGGTTCCGTACGCCCGCCTCCCGGGTGTACTCCCCCGCCAGCTTCCGCAGGGACGCGTCCTCCAGGACCACCTCGCCCGGCTCCAGGCCCGCGCGCTCCAGCTGCCTGGGCAGCAGGTGGTCACGGGCGATGACGACCTTCTCGTCCTCCGTGTACCCGTCGAGCCGCACCAGCTCCATGCGGTCGAGCAGCGCCTCCGGGATGGCCTCCAGGACGTTCGCCGTCGCCAGGAAGACGACGTCGGACAGGTCCAGTTCGACCTCGAGGTAGTGGTCCCGGAACGTGTGGTTCTGCGCCGGGTCCAGGACCTCCAGGAGAGCGGCCGCCGGGTCGCCCCGGAAGTCGGAGCCGACCTTGTCGATCTCGTCGAGCAGGACCACCGGGTTCATCGACCCGGCCTCCTTGATCGCCCGGACGATCCGGCCGGGCAGCGCGCCGACGTACGTACGCCGGTGGCCGCGGATCTCCGCCTCGTCCCGTACGCCGCCGAGCGCGACCCGCACGAACTTCCGTCCCATCGCGTGCGCGACGGACTCGCCGAGCGAGGTCTTGCCGACGCCGGGCGGGCCGACGAGGGCCAGGACCGCGCCGCCTCGGCGGCCGCCGACGACCCCGAGCCCACGCTCGGCGCGCCGCTTGCGCACCGCCAGGTACTCGGTGATCCGCTCCTTCACGTCCTCCAGGCCCGCGTGCTCGGCGTCGAGGACGGCCTTCGCGCCCTGGATGTCGTACTGGTCCTCGGTCCGCTCGTTCCACGGCAGTTCGAGGACGGTGTCGAGCCAGGTGCGGATCCAGGAGCCCTCCGGGGACTGGTCGCTGGACCGCTCCAGCTTCTCGACCTCCTTGAGGGCGGCCTCGCGCACCTTCTCCGGCAGGTCGGCGGCCTCCACCCGGGCCCGGTAGTCGTCGGACTCGTCGCCCTCCGTCTCGCCGTTGAGGTCGCGAAGCTCCTTGCGTACGGCCTCCAGCTGGCGCCGCAGCAGGAACTCGCGCTGCTGCTTGTCGACGCCCTCCTGGACGTCCTTCGCGATGCTCTCGGCGACGTCCTGCTCGGCCAGGTGCTCGCGCAGCTGCGCCGTGGCGAGCTTGAGGCGGGCGACCGGGTCGGCGGTCTCGAGGAGTTCGACCTTCTGCTCGACCGTGAGGAAGGGGGAGTAGCCGGAGTTGTCGGCGAGCGCGGAGACGCCGTCGATCTGCTGGACGCGGTCCACGACCTGCCACGCGCCGCGCCTCTTCAGCCAGCTGGTGGCCAGCGCCTTGTACTCCGTGACCAGTTCGGTCACGGCGCCGGGCAGCGGCTCGGGCACGGTCTCCTCGACGACGCTGCCCTCGACCCACAGCGCCGCGCCGGGGCCGGTCGTACCGGCGCCGATCTTGACGCGGCCGCGGCCGCGGATGAGCGCGCCGGGATCGCCGTCGGACAGCCTGCCGACCTGCTCGACGGTGCCGAGGACGCCGGTCCCGGCGTACGTGCCGTCGATGCGCGGCACGAGGAGCACCTTGGGCTTGCCGGTATCGGAGCGCGCGGCGGCCTGGGCGGCCTCCACCGCGGCGCGTACGTCGTTGTCGGACAGGTCCAGCGGCACCACCATTCCGGGCAGCACGACCTCGTCGTCGAGCGGCAGCACAGGCAGGGTCAGCAGTGAGGACGTCGAAGCCATGATCTCCCCTTCGGCAGTCAAGTTGAGCTGTACCGACTCAATGCATGTGAGCCCAGGAATGTTCCCTGCGACCCGTTCGCTCTGAGCGATCACTCTCGCGCAGGCCGTGAGCTGCGGATGTAATGACTGCATGGATATGGGAGCTATTACCTCCGCCTGGGTGGCGGGCTGGACCGTGTCGCGGGGCACACCGCCCGCCGTCGTGGAGCCGTGGGGATACCGGATCGACGTGGGCCTGCCGACGCATGTCTTCCGGCATGTGCTGCCGGCGCCGGACGCGGTGTCCGTGGGGAAGCTCTGCTCGGAGATCACCGAGCCGAACGCCTGGCTGAAGGTGATGGCCGGGCCGGAGGAGGTCGCGGAGTGGATCACCCCGGGGTGGACCGTCCCGGACGATCCCGGCTTCATGATGACGAAGGCGCTGGACGCGGGTGCGCGGCCGCCGGCGCCGGAGGGCTACGCGCGGACGACGGAGACCCGGAACGGGGTGGTACGGGTCCGGATCGTGGCACCGGACGGCACGCTCGCCGCCCGCGGCCAGATGGCACCGACGGGAGAGACGGCGGTCGCCGACCAGATCGAGACCCACCCCGACCACCGGCGCCGCGGCCTCGGCGCCAACGTGATGCGCACCCTCGAAGCGGCGGCCGCGCAGGCGGGGGCGGTGACGGGCGTCCTCGCGGCGACGACGGACGGCCTGGCCCTGTACGACACCCTGGGCTGGCGCCACGAGGGCCCACTGACGGGCATCGTGCGGGACGCGTGACGGGCCTTCGGGCCTTGCGACTCTGCCCCGACGCCGTGCACACGGCCCTGGTCAATCGGATCGGCTGAGGGCATGCTCGGACCCATGGTGCTCAGGGACATGGTGCGCGGGAAGCGGTACGCGGGGCTCTGGGCCGCGTCGGCGGTGCTGATACCGGTGATGACGGTGGCCGGGTGCGGCGACCAGGGCGACCCGCGGCCCCCGGTCGCCACCCACGACGGGACCGCGAAGCCGACACCGACGCCCACGCCGCCGGGAACCGTGGACGCACCCGTCCCGCCCGTCCCGACGAGTACGGACGGGACCGTGAAGAACGACGGGGAGCCCAAGCCGCACGAGGTCCTCGTCGAGGTGAACGTCAACGGCGGTCTCGCCGGCGTCAGCAACCAGCTGATCGTCCACCACGACGGCAGCTACACGACCCGCTCCGGCACCAAGCCCCCGCGCACCGGCCGCATGACCGCCGCCGAAGTGGCGGAGCTGCGCGCGGCGCTGGAGGACCCGGCCTTCGGGAAGGTGCCCGCGCGGCCGAGCGGGAAGCCGGTGGCCGACGGCTTCACGTACGTGATCTCGTACGACCACCGGGTCGTCGTCGCCGCGGACGGCGAGCGCCCGGCGGCGCTGCAACGCGTGTTCGCGGCGCTGCCCGACGGCGGGCCGCCAACCAGCCCCTGACTCCGCTCCTCGGCCGGATCCGTTTCCCGGGACCGGCGGTCGCGTGAACCGCCGGCCGTCCGCCGAGCGATAGAGGGGGCGTGAGACTGTTGCGCCCCGAACGGGGAGAAGAGCGGGACGACTCCGCGCTGTTGCGCGCGGTCGCCCGGGGGGACGCCGAGGCGCTGGCCGTCCTGTACGACCGGCACGCGGGGTGGCTGCACGCCCGGCTGGCCCGGCGCTGCGCGGACGAGGAGACCGTGCGGGAGGTCCTCCAGGACACCTTCGTCACGGTCTGGCGCTCCGCCGGTTCCCACCGGGGCCGGGGCGAGGCCGGGGGCTGGCTGTGGGTCGTCGCCGCACGCCGCCTGGTCGACGCCCAGCGCGTCCGGGCCCGTGCGGAGCGCGCCGCGCCCGAACCGGTCGTCCCCGCCCCCTCGGCGGAGGACCGGGTCCTCGCGGGGCTCGAGTACGGGGACGTCGGCGCCGCGCTCGACCGGATCTCGCCCGAGCTGCGCGAGGTCCTGCGGGCCACCGTGGTCGACGGCCTGACGACCCGCGAGACGGCCCGGCTGCTGGGGATACCGGAGGGCACGGTGAAGACCCGCGCCCTGCGGGCCCGTCGCGAACTGCGTGCCGCCCTCGGCCCGAACCCTCTGGGAGGCACCGCATGACCGCGCCATGGCATGTGACCGATTCGCTCGCCGCCCGCTACGCCTCGGGTTCGGCGGCCGAGCCCGACGCCTGGTCCCTGGAGAAGCACGTCGAGGTGTGCGGCGGCTGCGCGGCCCGCGTCTCGGCCGCGGTCCGCGCGGGGGGCGCGGGCCCGGTCCTCGCGGACGTCCGTGCGGCGCTGCTGGACACGGTCCGTACCGAGGCGGTGAGCAGGCAGCCGAAAGCCGTCCCCGGACACCCGGGGCTCCGTACGGACACGGCAGCCGTCCCCGGACACCCGGGCCTCGGCGGCTCCGGGCTCTCCCCCGCCTCCCGTTGGGCGCGCGTGCTGTGGGCCGCGGGCCCCGCGCTGCGCGGGGCGTGGCTGGTGGCGCTGCTCGTCGTGGTCGCCGCCGCCGTGGGGCTCGCGTACGGCGCCGGGTTCCACGGGGCGCGGCCGGTGCTGCTCGCCGTGGCCCCGGTGCTGCCCCTGGCAGGGGTGGCCGTCTCGTACGGACGCCATGCCGACCCGATGTACGAGATCGGCGTGGCGACGCCCTCCGGCGGGCTGCGCCTGCTGCTCACCCGGGCGGCGGCGGTGCTCGGCGTGTGTGTGCCGGTGCTGACCGCGGCCGGGGCCCTGCTCCCGCCGGTCACCGGCGTGCCGGGCGCTGCGGCCTGGCTGTTGCCGGGGCTCGCGCTGACGCTGGCGGCCCTCGCCCTCGGCTCGTTCGTGGGATGCCGGGCGGCCTCGGCCACGCTCACCGGCGGCTGGCTGCTCGCGGTGACCGGGCCGGTGCTCGGGCGGCCCGGGGCCACGGGCGAGCTGGCCCGGTACCTCTCGGGCCCGGCCGCCCAGGGCGGTTGGGCAGCCGCCGCCGTCCTCTGCGCGGGCCTGCTGGCCCTGCGCCGCCGTTCCTTCGACCATCTGGAGAACCGGTGACCACACCGCGCACGTCCTCCGCGCCGAGCAGGCCGACCGCCCCGTCGGAGACGACCGTCGCGGCGACCGCTCTGACCGTCCGGCACCGCCGTACCGTCGCGCTCGACCGCCTCGACCTGACCCTCGGCCCCGGCGTCCACGGCCTGCTCGGCCCGAACGGCGCCGGCAAGACCTCCCTCATCCGCGTCCTCGCGACCGTGGCCGCCCCCTCGGACGGCCGGGTGGAGCTCCTGGGCCGGGACGCCGGGGCCCACCGCGAGCGGTCGGAGATCCGGCGCCGACTGGGCTACCTGCCGCAGGAGTTCGGGTACTACCCGGGCTTCACGGTCCGCGAGTTCGTGGCGTACGTGGCCTGGCTCAAGGAGATGCCCGCGGACCGCGCCCCGGCAGCCGTGGCGCGCGCCGTGGAGCGGGTGGGCCTGGCCGACCGCATCGACGCCCGGCTGAAGACCCTGTCCGGGGGCATGGTCCGGCGGGCCGGCATCGCCCAGGCGATCGTGAACGAACCGGAGTTGCTCCTCCTGGACGAGCCGACGGCGGGACTCGACCCCGAGCAGCGGGTCGAGTTCCGGACGCTCCTGAAGGAGATCGGCGCCTCGTCCACGGTGGTCGTCTCCACCCACCTGGTGGAGGACGTGGCCGCCGCCTGCTCGGAGGTCACGCTGATCGAGTCGGGCCGCGTCGCCTTCCGGGGCACGACGGCGGAACTGACCGCCCTGGGCGAGGAACCGGGGAGCCCGGGAGCCGCCGGCGACGCGGCCAACGCCATCGAGCGCGGCTACACGGCGGCCCTGCGCGCCCACCGCGCGCCCGCCTCCCCGGAGGTCCTCCGGTGACCGACACCCTCACCCCGCCCCGCGAGTCCGCCGCCCCACCCCGCACGTCCGTCGTCCGCACCGAGCTGCGCCGGGGCGTCGGCCCCTGGACGGGCGCCGCCGTCGCGGTGACGCTCCTCGTGACCATGTACGGCAAGGCGCCGGGCTGGCAGGGCCGCTGGACCGACGCGACCGACATGCTCCACGTCGCCACCGGCATGCTCGCCGGACCGCTCGCGCTCGCCGCCGGATGCTGGCAGGGCGGTCGGGACCGGCGGCGCGGAACGCTGGAGCTGTTGCGCTCCGTGCCCCGCGGCCGACTGCGTCGCCAGCTGTTGGCCGTCGCACCCTCCGCCCTGTGGCCCGTGGCCGGGCAGCTGTGCGCGGCCGCCGTGTGTCTGCTCGCCGGGGTCTGGCCGTACGTCTCCGGTGGCCGGCCGTACCTCGAACTGGTCGCCGCCGACGCGGTCGCCCTCGCCTCGCTCGGCACGCTCGGTCATCTGGCCGGGCAGGTGGTGCCGTGGCGGCTGACGGCTCCGCTGCTCGCGGTCGTCGGCTACGTCGGGCTCGGGATCGGCGCGTACAGCCCGACCTCCGTCCGCTGGCTCAGCCCGGCCGCCGAGCACTCCTTCGCGTGGGACAAGCCCCTGTGGTGGTACGCCCCCGCCTCGGCGGCCTGGACCGGCGGCCTCGGGCTGGCCGCCCTGGTCGCGTACGCCGCCCGCCCGGCCCGGCTTCGGCTGCTCGCCGTGGTCCCGCTCGCCCTCGCGCTCACCGCCGCCGGGGCGATCCTGCGGCTGCCGGAGCACGGGCCGTGGCGCCCGGACCCGGAGGCGGCCAGGCTCGTCTGCGACGGGGGCAGCCCGCAGGTGTGTCTGACGTCCGTCGACCGCGCGCTGCTGCCTGACGTCTCCCGGGCTCTCGCCCCGCTCAACGAGCGGCTGCGCGGTCTGCCGGGTGCGCCCACCCGCTGGGTCGGCGGCCCGACCGGCGCGCTGCCGGGCGACGTCGGACTGCCGGGAGCGGATCAGGACGTCGCCCGGGGGCGGCTCGTCCATCCCGAGCGCTACGCCAACTCGGCGGCCCAGTGGCTGTTCTCGGACACCTGCCGCCCGGGGGACTTCACCGGGCCGGACGCCGAGCGCACCAGCCTGGTCAATCTCGCCGTCGTCGAGTGGCTCGCGCCGGCGCCGCCCGGGTACGGGGCCGACACCACCGGTGCCCAGATGTACATCGCCCGGCTGAAGGCCATGTCCCCGGCGGAGCAACGGGCCTATCTCACCCGCTATCTGGCCGCCGACACCTGCCGGCCCGAGGAGGTGCCGATCCCGTGACCGGCTCCACCCTCTACCTCCGCTCGCGCACGGTGCCCGGCGCCCTCGCGGCCCTCCTCGGCACGGCCGCGGCCGCCGCCTGGTCCGCGTCCTGGCTCCAGTCCCAGCAGGGCTTCGACCACACCGCCCGCGTGCCGGTCGTCGTCCTCGGCCCGCTGCTCGCCGCGTCGGCGGTCGGGACGAGTCTGCATACGCCGAGCGACGAGCTGGACCGTACGGCGACCCGCCCCTGGCCGCCGCGGCGGCTCGCGCACGTCGTCGGCCTGACCACGCTCGCCGTCCTCCTGCTGGCACTCGCGGTACCCGGACACGCCGAGGAGTTCGGCGGGCTCGCGATGGTCCGCAACACGCTGGGCTCGGTGGGGGTCACCGTAGCCGCGGTGGCGCTGATCGGCGCCCGGGCCGCCTGGCTGCCGACGACGGTGTACGTCGGCAGTGTGTATCTGGCGGCGCCGCCCGCGCCGGGAGGCGCCGCCGCCGTGTGGGCCTGGCCGATGCAGCCGGGCCCGCAGGTCGGGGCGTGGGTGACGGCCGTCGCGGCGTTCGTCGTGGGGACGGCGCTGTACGCGATCCGCGGCGCCCGTCCCGTACGGAACTGAACGTCCCCGAGCCCCGCGCGCCCCTCCCCCGGTTCAGCCCGCCGCCGGCAGGCCCTCCCCCGTCGTCGAGATCTCGCTCAACTGCCGGTCCAGGAAGGCCCGTACACGGGCGGGCATGTCCATCGACGCCGGGTCCAGGGCCCACTGGATCTGCAGACCGTCCATCATGGCCAGCTGCTCCTGCCCGACGGCCCGGCAGTCGGTGTCCGCCTTCAGCTCCCCGCGCCGCACCGCGGCCTCCAGGAGGTCGACGGTGTGGCCCAGCACGCGCTCGTAGCGCTCCTTGAAGTAGCGGTGCGCGGGGTGGCCGACGTTGCCCGACTCGCCGATCAGGACGTTGAACATGCGCACGATGCCGGGGCGCCGGGTGTTGTCCTCGACGAGCCCGACGACGGTCTCCAGATACGCGGCGTACGACTCCGGCTCGTCGGCGAAGAGGCGCTCGACGTCGTGCTGCTCGCTCTGCGCGAGGACGGAGAGCAGGAGGTCCTCCTTGCTGCGGAAGTGGTGCAGCAGGCCGCCCTGAGTGATCCCGCAGTCGTTCGCGATCCGCGCGAGCGAGGAGGCGTGGAAGCCCCACTGCCCGAAGTGCTCGACGGCGGTGTCGAGGATCTTCCGGCGGCGTGCGTCTCCCACCGCATAGCTGCCTCTGCCTGCGCTGTTGCGGGTCGTTCGGCCCTTGTTCTCCGGCATGGGGACCACCCTAAGCCGTGCCCGAATTATGGCTTATGGCCTGTGATCCAGGACATATTCCAGAAACCTAGTGGCCACTCGGTTTTCACCTCTAGCCTGAGGGCGCCACGGCCGGCCCTTCGCCCGGCTCGGGCTGATGGCCGCCGCGCTCACGCCGGTCCGCCACTCGGTCACGTCGCACTCAGGAGCCAGGACATGCACCCGTACCAGGACGCCACCCGTCCCGTCGCCGAACGCGTCGAGGACCTGCTCTCCCGGATGACGCTGGAGGAGAAGGCCGGCCAGCTCTTCCACTCCATGCTGATGATGAACCCGGACGGCACCCCGGTGACCGAGACGGACGGCTCGATGCTGCCGTTCACCACCCCGGAGCTCGTCGAGGCCCGTCACCTCAGCCACTTCAACCTCCTCGGCACCTACGGCGCCCGCGAGATGGCCCTGTGGCACAACGCGATCCAGGAGATGGCCGCGAGCACCCGGCTCGGCATCCCCGTCTCGCTCTCCACCGACCCGCGCCACGCCTTCACGGACAACATCGGCGCCTCCTTCAACGCCGGCGCCTTCTCCGCCTGGCCCGAAGCGCTGGGACTCGCCGCGATCGGCGACCCGGAGCTGGTGTTCCGCTTCGCCGACACCGTGCGCCGCGAGTACCTCTCGGTCGGTTTCCGCACGGCGCTCCACCCGCAGATCGACCTGGCCACCGAACCCCGCTGGGCCCGCCAGTCCGGCACCTTCGGCTCGGACGCCGAGCTGACCGGCGAGCTCGTCCAGGCGTACATCCGCGGCCTGCAGGGCGAGGAGCTGGGGCCGGACTCGGTGGCGGCCATGGTCAAGCACTTCCCCGGCGGCGGCCCGCAGAAGGACGGCGAGGACCCGCACTTCCCGCACGGCAAGGAGCAGATCTACCCGGGCGGGATGCGCGACCACCACCTGGAGCCCTTCAAGGCCGCCATCGCCGCCGGCTGCTCGCAGATGATGCCGTACTACGGCCAGCCGATCGGCACCGACTGGGAAGAGGTCGGCTTCGGCTTCAACAAGGGTGTGATCACCGGGCTGCTGAGGGAGGAGCTGGGCTTCACCGGCATCGTCTGCACCGACTGGGGTCTGCTCACGGACGCGACGATCTTCGGCGAGATCCACGAGGCCCGGGCGTGGGGCGTGGAGCACCTCAGCGTCGCCGAGCGGGCGGCGAAGGCGCTGGACGCGGGCGCGGACCAGTTCGGCGGCGAGCAGTGCCCCGAGGTGGTCGTTGAGCTGGTGCAGTCCGGCCGGATCTCCGAGGCCCGCGTCGACGCCTCCGTACGCCGCCTGCTGCGCGAGAAGTTCGTCCTCGGGCTCTTCGACGAGCGGCGGTACGTCGACCCCGACGAGGCGGCCGAGACGGTCGGCCGCGCCGACTTCAAGGCGGCGGGCGCCGCGGCCCAGCGCCGCTCGCTCACCGTCCTCACCGACGGACCGCTGCCGCTGGCCGGCCGGCCGAAGCTGTACGTCGAGAACGTCGACGCGGCCGTCGCGGCGGCGTACGGGGACGTGGTGACCACCCCCGCCGAAGCGGACCTCGCCGTGCTGCGGCTGCGCACCCCGCACGAGGAGCGGCCGAACCGCTTCGAGGCCTTCTTCCACTCCGGCTCGCTCGCCTTCGAGGAGCCCGAACTGACCCGGATCCTCGCGCTGCTCGCGACGGTTCCGACGGTGGTCTGCGTCAACCTGGAGCGCCCTGCCGTCCTCCCGGAGATCGCCGAGCACGCGGCGGCGCTGATCGCCGACTACGGCGCGAGCGACGAGGCGCTGCTCGACGTGGCCTTCGGCCGTGCGCGCGCCGAGGGAAAGCTCCCCTTCGAACTGCCGCGCTCGATGGCAGCGGTGGCGGCGGCCCGCCCGGACGTCCCGAACGACACGGAGAACCCGGTCTTCCCGCACGGCCACGGCCTGTCGCTGTAGCCCACGGACCGCGGGGTACCTGAACGACCCCGCGCCGATCCGGGGCCCGCCCGTCCCCCAGGGCCTCGCCCTGGGGAGACCCCGGGGGCCGGGCCCCGGATCGATCTCGCCTTCGAACAGCGCGGCACGAGCGACTCCTTCGACATCGCGCTCGGCCTCTGCCCGTTCGACGGCTCCCGTCGACGCCCGCCGCGAGCTGCAGTGGATCGAGCGGTACGTGAAGGACGAGGCGCCCCGCCCGTAACTCCTGTCTCCGTAATGGTTTGTCCCGGCCGCCCCGCCCCGCGAGGATGGCCGGGACAGACCGTCTGCCGAGACCGGGAGTGTGTGAACATGTCCAGCCCCGTCACCCTCGACCGCCGTGAGGGTCCGTACGGAGAAGTCGTGCTGCGCCGCCGCGACGAGCACTTCGAGATCATCGCCAACGGCACCTTCCTGATGGACACCTCGGACGGTCGCTCGGAGCGGCTCCTGATCGACGCGGCGATGGACGCCCTCGGCGGACGCACCGCAGCCTCCGTGCTGATCGGCGGCCTCGGCGTCGGTTTCTCCCTCGCCCACGCCTCCGCCGACCCCCGCTGGGGCCGGATCGCCGTCGTCGAGCGCGAGCAGGCGATCATCGACTGGCACCGCGAAGGGCCGCTGGCCGCGATCTCGGGCGCGGCGCTGGCCGATCCGCGCAACGTGATCCTGCACACGGACCTGGTCGAGCACGTCCACACCTCCACCGACACCTACGACGCGCTCTGCCTGGACATCGACAACGGCCCCGACTGGACCGTCACCGACGGCAACCAAAGTCTGTACTCCGCCGAGGGATTGGCGGCCTGCGCGGCCCGGCTGAACCCCGGCGGGGTCCTCGCCGTGTGGTCCGCGCAACCCTCCGCCGATTTCGAATCGTCCTTGCGGAATGCCGGATTCAGCGGGGTACGGACGGAAGAGATCCCGGTTGCCCGGGGCGTCCCGGACGTGGTGCACCTCGGCATCCGGCCTGCGTAGCCGTATCGCTGTCCGTGCCTCTAGGCTCTTGGCCGACATCAGCGATGCGAGGCGGGGCAATGGAGCAGACACACACCACTCACCACGGTGCGGCGGCCACTCCGGGCGCGCAGCGGCGGGTGCTGGTCGTCGAGGACGACACGACGATCGTGGATGCGATCTCCGCGCGGCTGCGGGCGGAGGGGTTCCTCGTCCAGACGGCGACGGACGGTCCCGCCGCGGTCGACGCGGCCGAGGCGTGGCAGCCGGACCTGATGGTGCTCGACGTGATGCTGCCGGGGTTCGACGGTCTGGAGGTGTGCCGCCGGGTCCAGGCCCAGCGGCCGGTCCCGGTCCTGATGCTCACGGCGCGCGACGACGAGACGGACATGCTGGTCGGGCTCGGCGTCGGCGCCGACGACTACATGACCAAGCCGTTCTCGATGCGTGAGCTGGCCGCTCGGGTGCACGTGCTGCTGCGCCGGGTGGAGCGGGCCGCGCTGGCGGCCGTCACCCCCCGGAGCGGGATCCTGCGCCTCGGCGAGCTGGAGATCGACCACGCGCAGCGCCGGGTCCGGGTCAGGGCCGAGGACGTGCACCTGACGCCGACCGAGTTCGATCTGCTGGTCTGCCTGGCGAACACGCCGCGTGCGGTCCTCTCCCGCGAGCAGCTGCTCGCGGAGGTCTGGGACTGGGCGGACGCCTCGGGGACCCGGACCGTGGACAGCCACATCAAGGCGCTGCGCCGGAAGATCGGGGCGGAGCGGATCCGTACGGTCCATGGCGTCGGATACGCGCTGGAGACCCCGGCGCCATGAGCCGACGGGGGCCGCGCCCCGAGCGCCGCGGCAGGCGCCGGATCCTCATCTCGATCAAGACCAAGCTGGGTGCTCTGGTCGTCGGGGCGGTCCTGCTCACCTCGGGCCTGGCCCTGGTGGCGATCCGTACCTCCACGGAGTTCCGCTACATCACGATCTTCGCGATGATCGCGACCCTCCTGATCACCCAGTTCGTGGCGCAGTCGCTGACGGCGCCGCTGGACGAGATGACCACGGTGGCCGGGTCGATCTCGCGCGGCGACTTCAGCCGGCGGGTGCGGGGCGCGGACCGCCGCGACGAGCTCGGCGACCTCGCCTCGACGATCAACCGCATGGCGGACGATCTGGAGGCCGTGGACCGGCACCGCAAGGAGCTGGTGGCCAATGTCTCGCACGAGCTGCGCACCCCCATCGCCGCGCTCCGCGCGGTTCTGGAGAACGTCGTGGACGGGGTCTCCGAGGCCGATCCGGAGACGATGCGGACGGCGCTGAAGCAGTCGGAGCGGCTCGGCCGGCTGGTCGAGACACTGCTCGACCTGTCACGTCTTGACAACGGTGTCGTCACGCTGAAGGCACGCCGTTTCGAGGTCTGGCCGTATCTCTCGGGGGTGCTCCGGGAGGCCAATCTGGCCGCGTCCCAGCGCGGCCTGTCCTCCACGTCCGGGCTGCACAACCGTACGGACGTCCATCTGCACCTCGATGTGTCGCCGCCCGAGCTGACCGCGCACGCGGACGCGGAGCGGCTGCACCAGGTGATGGCGAATCTCATCGACAACGCGGTGAAGCACTCGCCGCCGCACGGCCGGGTGACCGTACGGGCCCGGCGCGGGCCCTGGCCGGACTCCCTGGCGCTCGAGGTCGAGGACGAGGGCCCGGGTATCCCGGAGTCGCTGCGGCACACGGTCTTCGAGCGGTTCAACCGGGGCCAGGTGCCGGCCCAGTCCGGTCCGGGCAGCGACGGTGGCACGGGTCTCGGCCTCGCGATCGCCCGCTGGGCGGTGGATCTGCACGGCGGGGAGATCGGAGTGGCCGAATCGTCACGCGGCTGCCGGATCCAGGTCACTCTTCCGGGAAGCCTTCCGGCGCGGGATTGACGTAGGGTCGAACCGGAAGCGCATGTTCTGCGTGTGAGTGAACAGGACACGATCAGGACGTGGTCAGGGATGCGTGCCTCACGGGCCGCAACCCGGTTCTCTCGTACCCGCGAGAGGGCAGAACCACGCTTGTTTCCCGCCATTCCCTGCCCCGAAACGCGGTGTCAAGTGTGACTTGCGCGACGTTGGAGCGCCTGGCCTGCACCTCTCGGCCAGGGAGGCGTAGCCTTTATTTCCGCTGTCCATCACCTTGTGAAGCGGAAGAGGGCGGTTACCGCCGTGTCGTCTCAGTCCCCCAGTAACTCGAGCATCTCCACCGACCAAGACGGGCAGGGTCAGAACCCTGCGACCGCCTTCGGCGCCAATGAGTGGCTCGTCGACGAGATCTACCAGCAGTACCTCCAGGACCCGAATTCGGTCGATCGTGCCTGGTGGGACTTCTTCGCCGACTACAAGCCCGGCACGACGGAGGCTCCCGCCGCCGCGCCGCAGGTGAGCCCCGCACAGGCCGCACCTGCCGCTCCGGCCCCGGCTGCCGCCCCGGCTGCCCCGGCGCCCGTCAAGGCCGCTCCGGCCCCGGCTGCCGCCCCGGCCCCTGCTCCGGCCAAGCCCGCCGCGGCCGCTCCGGCCCCGGCGAAGCCGGCTGCGGCCGCGAAGGCCCCGGCCGCCGCCGAGGCGCCCGTCGGTCCCGAGCTGATCACGCTGCGTGGCCCCGCCGCCGCCGTCGCGAAGAACATGAACGCCTCGCTCGAGGTGCCGACGGCGACGTCCGTCCGCGCCGTCCCGGTGAAGCTGCTCTTCGACAACCGGATCGTGATCAACAACCACCTGAAGCGCGCCCGGGGCGGGAAGATCTCCTTCACGCACCTCATCGGCTACGCGATGGTGCAGGCGATCAAGGCCATGCCGTCGATGAACTACTCCTTCGCGGAGAAGGACGGCAAGCCGACCCTGGTCAAGCCGGACCACGTGAACTTCGGTCTCGCGATCGACCTGGTGAAGCCCAACGGCGACCGCCAGCTCGTCGTCGCGGGCATCAAGAAGGCCGAGACCCTGAACTTCTTCGAGTTCTGGCAGGCCTACGAGGACATCGTCAAGCGCGCCCGCGTCGGCAAGCTGACGATGGAGGACTTCACCGGCGTCACGGTCTCGCTGACCAACCCCGGCGGCCTCGGCACCGTCCACTCCGTGCCGCGTCTGATGCCCGGACAGTCCGTGATCATGGGCGTGGGCTCGATGGACTACCCGGCCGAGTTCCAGGGCACCTCCCAGGACACCCTGAACAAGCTGGGCATCTCCAAGGTCATGACGCTGACCTCGACGTACGACCACCGGGTCATCCAGGGTGCCGCCTCCGGCGAGTTCCTGCGGATCGTCGCCAACCTCCTCCTCGGCGAGGACGGCTTCTACGACGACATCTTCAAGTCGCTGCGCATCCCCTACGAGCCGGTCCGCTGGCTCAAGGACATCGACGCCTCGCACGACGACGACGTCACCAAGGCCGCCCGCGTCTTCGAGCTGATCCACTCCTACCGGGTCCGCGGCCACGTCATGGCCGACACCGACCCGCTGGAGTACCGCCAGCGCAAGCACCCCGACCTGGACATCACCGAGCACGGCCTCACCCTGTGGGACCTGGAGCGCGAGTTCGCGGTCGGCGGCTTCGCCGGCAAGTCGATGATGAAGCTCCGCGACATCCTCGGCGTGCTCCGCGACTCGTACTGCCGCACCACCGGCGTCGAGTTCATGCACATCCAGGACCCGAAGCAGCGCAAGTGGATCCAGGACCGTGTCGAGCGCACGCACTCCAAGCCGGAGCGCGAGGAGCAGCTGCGGATCCTGCGCCGTCTGAACGCGGCCGAGGCCTTCGAGACCTTCCTGCAGACCAAGTACGTCGGTCAGAAGCGGTTCTCCCTGGAGGGCGGCGAGTCCGTCATCCCGCTGCTCGACGCGGTCATCGACTCCGCCGCCGAGTCCCGCCTGGACGAGGTCGTCATCGGCATGGCCCACCGCGGCCGCCTGAACGTCCTGGCGAACATCGTCGGCAAGTCGTACGCGCAGATCTTCCGCGAGTTCGAGGGCAACCTCGACCCGAAGTCGATGCACGGCTCCGGCGACGTGAAGTACCACCTGGGCGCCGAGGGCACCTTCACGGGCCTGGACGGCGAGCAGATCAAGGTCTCGCTCACCGCCAACCCCTCGCACCTGGAGGCGGTCGACCCGGTCCTCGAGGGTGTCGTCCGCGCCAAGCAGGACGTCATCAACAAGGGCGGCACGGACTTCACCGTCCTGCCGGTCGCCCTGCACGGTGACGCGGCCTTCGCCGGCCAGGGTGTCGTCGCCGAGACGCTGAACATGTCGCAGCTGCGCGGTTACCGCACCGGCGGCACGGTCCACATCGTCATCAACAACCAGGTCGGCTTCACCGCCGCCCCGGAGTCCTCGCGTTCCTCGATGTACGCGACCGACGTGGCCCGCATGATCGAGGCGCCGATCTTCCACGTGAACGGCGACGACCCGGAGGCCGTGGTCCGCGTCGCGCGGCTCGCCTTCGAGTTCCGCCAGACGTTCAACAAGGACGTCGTGATCGACCTCATCTGCTACCGCCGCCGCGGTCACAACGAGGGCGACAACCCGCAGTTCACCAACCCGCAGATGTACAACCTGATCGACAAGAAGCGTTCGGTGCGCAAGCTCTACACCGAGTCGCTGATCGGTCGCGGCGACATCACGCTGGAAGAGGCCGAGCAGGCGCTCCAGGACTTCCAGGGCCAGCTGGAGAAGGTCTTCGCGGAGGTCCGCGAGGCCACCTCGGCGCCGGCTCCGACGCACGTCCCGGACGCCCAGCCGGAGTTCCCGGTCGCCGTCAGCACCGCGGTCTCCCAGGAGGTCGTGAAGCGGATCGCCGAGTCTCAGGTCAACATCCCGGAGCGGATCACGGTCCACCCGCGTCTGATGCCGCAGATGCAGCGCCGCGCGGCCTCCATCGACGACGGCACGATCGACTGGGGCTTCGGCGAGACCCTCGCCATCGGCTCGCTGCTGATGGAGGGCACCCCGGTCCGGCTGTCCGGCCAGGACTCCCGCCGCGGCACCTTCGGTCAGCGCCACGCGGTCCTGGTGGACCAGGAGACCGGCGAGGACTACACCCCGCTGCTCTACCTGGCCGAGGACCAGGCCCACTACAACGTCTACGACTCGCTGCTCAGCGAGTACGCGGCGATGGGCTTCGAGTACGGCTACTCGCTGGCCCGCCCGGACTCCCTGGTCATCTGGGAGGCCCAGTTCGGTGACTTCGTCAACGGCGCGCAGACCGTCGTCGACGAGTTCATCTCCTCGGCCGAGCAGAAGTGGGGCCAGACCTCCGGCGTCACGCTGCTCCTGCCGCACGGCTACGAGGGCCAGGGCCCGGACCACTCGTCCGCCCGCCCTGAGCGCTTCCTCCAGATGTGCGCCCAGGACAACATGACGGTCGCGATGCCGACCCTGCCGTCGAACTACTTCCACCTGCTGCGCTGGCAGGTCCACAACCCGCACCACAAGCCGCTCATCGTCTTCACCCCGAAGTCGATGCTGCGTCTGAAGGCCGCGGCGTCGAAGGCGGAGGAGTTCACCACCGGCGGCTTCCGCCCGGTGATCGGCGACGACAGCGTGAACGCGGCCGACGTCCGCAAGGTCGTCTTCTGCGCCGGCAAGGTCTACTACGACCTGGAGGCCGAGCGTCAGAAGCGCGGTGTCACGGACACGGCGATCATCCGTCTGGAGCGCCTGTACCCGCTGCCGGGTGCCGAGCTCCAGGCCGAGATCGCCAAGTACCCGAACGCCGAGAAGTACCTGTGGGCGCAGGAGGAGCCGGCGAACCAGGGTGCCTGGCCGTTCATCGCGCTCAACCTGATCGACCACCTGGACCTGGCGGTCGGCGCCGACATCCCGCACGGCGAGCGCCTGCGCCGGATCTCGCGTCCGCACTCCTCGTCCCCGGCGGTCGGCTCTGCCAAGCGCCACCAGGCCGAGCAGCAGCAGCTGGTCAACGAGGTCTTCGACGCCTGATCCGCTGTTCCGGTACGCACGGAGGCCCGGCACCCCGCGAGGGGTGCCGGGCCTCCGGCGTTCTCCGGACCCGTCGCGGGTCAGCCGAGATACGCCTCGAAGTCCCAGTACGGCCGGTTGCGCTGCCGTGCGGAGAGGGTGTGCGGGTGCTGCGCGCCGAGAGTCCGGGTCAGGGTGAGGAGGGCGTCCTCCTCGACCTTTCCGGCCTCCTCCACCTCACGCAGTCCGCGCAGGTCGGCCGCGAGGGCGATCTGCGCGGAGAGGGTGAGGGGGTGGTCGGTGCCGAGGACGGTGCGCGCCTGGCGGAGCGTCTCCCGGCTCAGCTCGGTGGCGTCGGCGACCCGCCCGTTGAAGTTCCGGGCGGCGGCGGCGTTGAGCGCGCAGCCCAGCACCCAGGGGTGGTCGACGCCGAGCGAGGCGGTGAGCCCGGCCAGGGCGGCCTCCAGCATGGCCATGGCGTCGGCGCGCTCGCCGGAGGCCTGCATGACGAGTCCGGTGTTGGCCAGCATCCCGGTGGCGACCGGATGGGCCGGGCCGAGGAGGCTGCGGTAGGCCGCCTCCGCCTCCTGGGTCAGCTCGCGCGCATGGCTGAGATCGCCGTGTTCGCGCAGGAAGTTGGCGTAGTTGTTGATGAAGGAGAGCGTCAGGTAGTGCCCGCGGCCGTGCACCTGCTCGAGCTGCTCCAGGAGGTTCGCCATCTGGCTGCCGATGTCCTGCTGCGAGCTGCCTTCGCGGCGTCGGCACAGGGCCAGTTGAGCCCGGGCGGACAGGGTCTGCGGGTGCTGGGCTCCCAGGACCTGCACATGCAGGCGGACGTTGGCCTCCTGGCGGACCAGGGCGTCGCGGTAGCGGCCGAGCAGCCGTAGGTCGTGGGCGAGCGCGTTGCCCGAGTTGAGGGTGTTCACATGGCGGGCGCGCAGGACGCTCTCGCGCCGGGCGAGGGTGTCGACGTCGTAGTCGTACGCCTCCTGGTAGCGGCCGAGCAGGCGGAGGGCCACTCCGAGGTTGTGACGCGCGACGAGGGTGACGAACTCGCCCTCGCCGAGCAGCCGCTGGGACACCTCGAGCACCTCGCGCTGGAGTGTCTCCGCTTCCTGGTACTGGCCCAGGTGCCGCAGGTTGGTGGCGATGGCGCTGTTGCAGAACAGTTCGCCCAGCTCGTTGCGCGGGGTGGCCCGGGTCAGCCGGTCCTGGAGCGCGCGGTCGAGGTCGTGGGCCTCACGGAACCGGCCGCTGGCGCGCAGGATGTTGCCCTCCTGCGTGGTGAGGTCGAGCATCGGCTGGGCGAGCGGGTCCATGAAATCGCTCCAGCTCGCGCGGATCCGCTCGGCGAGCCGGGTGCCCGCCTTGAACTCACCGCTGCGGAAGCAGTAGCGCAGACAGTTGAGGACGGCGGTCTGGGTGCGGGGGTTGTGGCTGGTGAGCGCGCCCGAGGGTTCCAGGTGCGGGAGCAGTTCGGCGTACTGGGGCCAGTGCCGGCTGTCCATGGGGTCGCCGGGGTCGGCTTCGGCGAGCAGCGTGCGGACGGCCTTGCGGTGGGCCTCGCGGTGCGGGCCGTCGGTGAGCCGGGAGACGATGTCGTGCACGAGCCGGTGCATGTGGACCGACTCCTGGTGCGGTCCCGTCTCCGTGCTGAGGGTGCCGCGGCTGTCCCGGGTGAGTACGGAGTACTTGACCAGGGTGTCCAGGGCCCGGGTCCACGCGGCGAGGTCGGTGGCCATCCAGTGGAGGTCCTCGGGCAGTTCGGCCTGGGGATACGAGCGGACGATGCCGAGGGGGATGCGTCCGGGGGCGAAGGAGGCGCACAGGCTGAGGATCTCGACCGCCTGCGGCTGGGAGCCCCGGAGCCGGTTGATCAGTATCGACCAGGAGGTGAGGGAGGCGTTCGGGAAGCCGTCGCCCGTGGAGGGCTCGTCGACGGTGGTGAGGCGCCCCTCGCGGACCATGCGCAGATACTCGGGGACCTCCATGCGGGACTCGCCGAGCCAGGCGGCGGCCTGGACGAGCGGCAGGGGGACGTCGCCGAACTCGGCCGCGACCTCGTCGGCCTCGGCGCCGCTGATGTGCGGGGCGCGGCGCATCAGATAGGCGGTGGACTCGGCCCGGTCGAAGCCGTGGACCTCGAGGACGTCGGTGTGCTCGGCCCATTCGCGGTTGCGGGAGGTGATCAGGACGTGGCCGGGTCCCTGCGGGAGCATCACGTTGACGCCCTCGATGTCGTCCCAGCCGTCGAAGATCACCAGCCAGCGGGAGTGCGGCTCGCCCCGGCGCAGGGCTTCGCGCACGGCTCGGATGCGCTCGCCGGGTTCGCTGCCGGCGGGCAGGTCGAGCGCCGCGGCCAGTCCGCCGAGGCGGTCGCGCTGGATGTTGCGGTCGTCGGAGTTGACCCACCAGATGACGTCGTAGTCGGGGCTGAAGCGGTGGGCGTACTCGGCGGCGATCTGGGTCTTGCCGATGCCGGACATGCCGACCAGGGTGCAGGCGGCGTTGCCCCGTTCGGCGTCCATGAGGCGCTGCTGGAGGTCGGTCAGCAGGTCGTCGCGGCCGGTGAAGCGGCGGTTCCGGCGGGGGACCTCCCCCCAGATGTCGGGTGGGGTGTCCGGGTAGCGGGTGGTGGGCAGGGCCGGGGTGCGGCGGCTGCCCGGCCGCCGCGGCTCGATGCCGAGTCTGGAGAGCAGGCGCGCCTCGGCCTCCTCCTCTCCGACGCCCCAGAGGCTGACGGGTTCGAGGACCGCGGTGGCGGGGAGCAGCGAGCGGTTGGTGAGATTGACGGCGGCGAAGCGGTCGGCGTGGGCGGCGACGAAGCCGCGCAGGACGTCGTTCCACTCGCCGGCCGGGCGCGGGCCGAGTTCGAAGAACCAGTCGTTGAGCACGAGGAGGACCGGTCCGCTGGCGAGCAGCAGGTCGTCGAGGGAGTCCTCCAGGGGCACTTCGCGGGGCGGGTCCCAGCGTTGCAGGGTCGACCGGACGTCGTGCCTCGCGAGGCGCTGTGCGATCCAGGTGGCCCAGGGGCGGTGATAGCCCGGGAAGACGACCAGGACATGCTCCGGCCCACCTGCTCCTCCGCGGTCCGCCGTCACGGAGCCGCTCGATCGCCCCTGTTCCGCCATATGCTTCTCCCTACTCCACTCACGCGCCACGCTGTGTGATGTGCCGTGGGCACAGTGTTACTCAAGGGCGCCTCGGGTCGCGCCGAGGCTCGCATGGTGCCTGTGCATTCGATGGGCGAACTCCCGCCCGGAGTTTGTCAGTTCATCGGATTCAAGCAGGATCTCCAGCGCCTCGCCCACCTGATCGTGGAAGCGCTCGAACTGCTGCCCGGCCCGGGTGCGCCAGGGTGTCGGCAGCCCTCCCCCACCCGCGGCCCTGCGCCACAGGTCGGTGAGGGCGAGATGGGCGTACGTGCCCTGGAGCACCCCCGAGATGGGCCGTGGATCGGCCCGCCAGCCGACCCGGTGCACGGCCCCGTGCACCGGGTCGTAGAGCGGTACGAGTTCGTGGAGCGCGGCGAGCTTGCCGTGGTGCACCTCGTGGACGAGGGTCTCGGCCAGCTCGCGGGCGTTGTGCGGCAGCGTGGTCAGCACGGCCCCCGGTGCGGAGCGCAGGGTGGCGCCGATGGGGCCCGCTTCGCCCGCTGCCAGGGGGACGACGACCCGGACGGCACGGGTGGTCTCGGCGGCCCGGCCGGGGTCCGTACGGGACAGCAGATCGTGCGCCGCCCGCCATCGGGCGACCCAGAGCGGGAAGTCGCCGGTGACCCGCCCGGACGCGCGCCGTACGGGGTTGCCGACCCCACCGGGCGGTACGCGGTAGGGGTCGAGGTCGTCGAGGAGGGCGATGCCGCCGGGCAGTCCGCGCACCCCTTCCCAGCGGCGCCCGAGACCCGCCGCGCGGGCGTGCGGACCCTTCGTCACCAGGACGGCACCGGGCACGCGGGCGCCGTCCCGCCCGATCCGGGCGGCCCTGCCCCGGACCCGGACGCGGGCGCGGTCGGCGCCCGTCCCGAGCCGTCCGACACCGGTGAGCGAGAGCGCGCCGCGCGGGGCGGCGACGTCCCGGTCGAGAGGGCAGCCGGCGCGCAGGGCGGCCGTCGCGGCGATGGCCTCCCAGCGGGCCAGGTGTTCCGCGAGCAGGGCTCCGGACGGCGCGGCCAGCGCGGCGGCCAGCCAGGTGCCGGTCGTGGGGTAGTCCAGGACGTCACGGACGACGTCGGGCCGCTCTCGTTCGGCCCTCTCGAGGAGGCGCCATGCGTCCTCGAAGCGCCCGTACGCGCCCGGGTCCAGGTCCTCGTGCCCGCGCTGGACCCGGATCCGCAGGGCCTTGAGGAGCAGCAGTCGCCGGGAGCGCAGCCCGGAGCGGAGCTGCGGCGTTCCCGTCACGGCCGGGCGGGTGCTCGCCAGTTGGGTGAGGACGGCCGGGGAGAGGGGCACGACGCTCACGGCCGGTTCCTCGCTCCTACCGATGGCCGGGCCACACATCTGGCCGGATTCGGTCGGTAGGTGGTCAGGGGCCGGTCATCAGCGCAGGCCGTCGCTGTTCGACGCCCAGGACTCGCCGAGCTCCAGCGACTGCACGAGTACGTGCTCGACCGCGGCGGCCAGCTCCGGATGGTCCATGACCCGCAAGGTCCGCAGGTCGACGGCGGTGAGATCGGGCAAGGACGGAGCCTGACCGGCGCCCCGGTCGGTACCGGTCGCCCACTCCTTGTGCTCCGACACCCTCGGCTCCTCCCCACCGACGTCTGTCCCCCACGGTCGTAGCGGCGGAGCGGTTCTTCCCGACGCCAGGAAGTCAGAAACCCGTTCGACTCAACTGCGCCCATTCACGCCCCCGTTATCCAGCCGTTCTCCGTATCGCCTCTCCGGCCTCCGCCTAGTCCGGCGTCTCGCTCCAGACCCACCACGGCGGCGCGATCCGGCGGCGGTCCTCGCCGGACAGCGATGCCTGGACGGGGCCCTGATCCCTGCTCACCTCCGCCAGGAGCGTCCTGGTCCGTTCGACGTCGCTCCAGTCCACTTCGACCAGGGCGGCCGTCAGCCGCCGCCACTGCTCGGCCGCGGCACTCAGCGCGCTCTGCGCCCTGCCGGTGCGGCCCATGAGCCACAGCACGGCTCCCTGTGCGTGCAACGCACGGGCTCCGGTGATCGTGCCCGGGGTGTCGCCGTAGGCCGACGTGGCGTCCTCCCAGGACCGTTCGTACGCCGTGAGCGCGTCGCCGAGGAGACCGTCCCGGGTCACCCCGCTCAACTCCAGTCGCACCCGTCCCAGTTGCAGCCACACGGCGGAGCGCAGCCCGGCGTCCCGCGTCGTGCGGACGGCCTGCTCCAGGAGGTGGCGGCCTTCGAACAGGTCGGGCAGGAACCCGGCACGGTGGAAGCGCAGGGCCAGCACGCTGCCGATCAGGATCTGCGCCCGGGCGCGGTCGGGCGCCTCGGCCGGGAGGCGGGTGAGTGCCTCGCGCAGGACGCTCTCGGCCCGGTCGACGGCGGCCTGTTCGGGGGTGGCCGCCGCGCGGCGCATCAGGGACTCGCCCCAGGCCATCAGGATCCGTCCGCGCTGCTCGCTGTCGGCGGGGGCGAGCAGCGTGGCCTCCTCGTAGGCGGCGTCCGCGGCCGGTCCGTCGCCCGCGGTGTCGTAGAGCCGGGCGCGCGCCGTCGTCCAGCGCAGCCGCAGGGCCGAGCCGGTGCCGAGGAGCTCCCCCGCGCGGTCGAGTACGGGGGTGAGCTCGCCCGGGTCCGCGCCCGCGAGGTGCAGGGCGTCGGCCAGGTCGAGGAGTGCGGGGGCGCTCTCCCTGAGGGAGAGGGCCGTGGTGAGTTCGGTGGCCGCCGCGGCGCCGTCGCCGCGTGCCAGGAGCAGCCGTCCGCGGCGCAGATGCAGTGTGTGGTGGTGGGCCTCGGGCCAGTCGGGCACGTCCCCGTCGAGCGCGGCGAGGGCGTCGTCGAGGTGTCGTGGGTCGGCGGTGTGGCGCCACAACCCGTGGTGCGCCACGGCCTGTTCGAGCCGGGCCTCGGCCCACTCCGCGCCGCCCGGCTCGGCGAGGCCCCCGGCCCGCTCCAGCTCGCCCAGCGCGCGGGTCAGCAGTACATGGCGGCGCTCGGTGCCCTGGACGGCGGCGGTGCCGGCCTCCGCGTACAGCACCCGGCCGAGCAGGATCCCGGCCTCGACGGGGTGGTCCGGCAGCGCCGCCTCGGCCTGCTGGCGGGCCCGGACGAGCAGCGACGGGTCGGACTGGTCGCGCCACTGGTCGAACAGCCCCCGAGCCGCGGCGAGCGGATCGGGGGTGATCAGGTCGGGGTGGTAGAAGCGGAGCACGCGCGCGGGGATGCGGGCGAAGAGCTCGGGTTCCGTGCCGACCGGGCCGGTGGGCTCGTCGGTCTCCTCGACCGCGTCGGGCGCCGCCGGGTCGTCGTCGGGGGCGTGGCCTGCAAGCCGGGCCGCCGCGAGCGCCGGGAAGTTGCGCATGCCCTGGCCGAAATTGCGCTCCACGTACTCGGAGCAGTGCTTGAGCACCAGCGCGGCGGCGCTGCGGTCCAGGGAGCCGAGGAGGTGCTGCTGGACGCCGGGCGGGTAGCTGAAGCAGGGGTACGGGGCGGGGCCGGGCAGTTGTCGCAGCAACCCGCTGAGCAGGACCTCGGCGAGCTCCATGGGGCCGGTGTCGGGCAGCATGGCGCGCTGCACGAGCTGCATGACGGGTAGGGCCAGCGGCGCGGCGGCGAGATGGACGGCGAGCCGCAGGGCGCCGGGCGAGGCGCCGGCGGTGAAGGCCCTCAGCAGCTCCTCGTCGCTGCGCGGGACGCGGCCCCGGCCGGCGGACGTGGGCGGGGCGGCCGGCCCTGACGTCCGCAGCGCGTCGGGGGCGATCAGGGCGGCCCAGCCGCGGACCGCGCCCGAGCCGTGGCCGCCGTGGAGCCGCGCCCAGGAGGCGAACGCCTCGGGTGTGGGCGTGAGCACGGGCACCGCGCGGGTCTCCGCGGCGACCGGCTCCCAGGGCTCCTCGTCGGGCTGGAAGCCGGTGTGTCCGCCGGGGGAAGAGGGGCGCAGCAACAGGCCCGGTTCGACGGAGAGCGCGGTCCGGGGCCAGAGTCTCGGGGGCAGCGGCTGGACGAGGGCGAGCGGGGACTGCCGGGGCCACTGGTGGATGAGCCGCTGGGCCGCGCCGCGCTGCCACAGCGGGCCGACACAGTCGCTGACGATCAGGGTGAGGCGGCGGCCGGTGGGGTCGTGGAGCTGGTCGCCCGGGCGCAGCCGGGGCCGACCGTCGGGACCCGAGGTGGTGGTGACGAGCGGCGCGCCCTCGCCGGTGTCGTACAGCCGGTGGACCTGGACGTCCCGGAAGGCACCGGACTGCTGGCAGGCCTGGCGCAGTTCCTCGACCATCCGGGTCCACACGACCATGGCGGGGCCGGTGTCCATCAGGAGCTGGATGTCGGGGCGGCGCCCCGCGGCGGTGCGCAGGACGGGGGTGAGGATGCCCGCGGCGGCGCTGCGTTCGGCCGTCGCCTCCTCGTCGAGGAGACCTTCGCCGGGCCGGAGCGGGAAGTGGGCGTAGTGGCGCAGCGGGCGGAGCGCCTTCTGCAGGCCGAGCAGGCCGGGCAGGGCGTTGGCGCCTGGCGCGCGGACGGGCAGGGCCCTGCCCCGTTCCGTCCGTGAGCCGACGCCGTGGGTCGGAGGGCGGACGTACAGCGAGAGGCCGACGGTGTCGGAGGCGTGGCTCGGCCGTGCCCCCTCGTCACCGGGACCGATGCCGCTGCCGGTGCGTCCGCCCGTGCGCCCGGGGTCGCGCTCGCCGTCGATCCCCACACCCGTACGGGGGTCGGTGGTGTCGCCGCTCTCGCCGATGGCCGGATTTCGCCCCTCCTCCGGCGCATCGGGGCGGGCCGAGTCGGCAGACCGGCCCGCCGGCCGGTCCGCCTCCGGACCCTCCGCCGGCTCCGGGGACGCGCTCGGCAGCCACTGGGCGAGCCAGACGGCGTCCGCGACCTCCTCGGCGGTGGGGTCCTGGCCACCGGCCCGCAGTCTGCGGGTGAGTTCTTCCAGATGCATCCGGTGCATCCGGCCATCACCTCGGTTGATCGAGCGGCTGCATGAGCATGTCCGCGATGCGTTCCCGGGTCACCCGCTCGGTGCGCGGGGCGTGCTGGGTCAGATAGATCGCGTTCAGGAGCTGGTCGGTGGCGATGACCTCGCCGGGTTCGCGGTTCAGGAAGCGGCTGACCAGGCCCTCCTCGCCGGCCGCGGCATTCGGCCCGAGGTGCGCCTCGATCATCGCGCCGAGCTGCTCCTCGCCCGGCGGTTCCAGCTCCAGGCGGATGCAGCGGCGCAACAGGGCGGCGGGGAAGTCCCGTTCGCCGTTGGAGGTGAGCACGATGAACGGGAAGGTGGAGCAGCGGATCCGCCCGCCCTGCACGGGGACCTTGCGGCCGTCGTCCGTGAGCACCTCGACCACCGGCTCCCGGTCGGCCAGCCGCTCCAGCTCCGGGATGGCGAACTCGCCCTCCTCCAGGGCGTTCAGCAAGTCGTTCGGCAGGTCCAGGTCGCTTTTGTCGAGCTCGTCGATGAGCAGGACGCGGGGCTGGTCGGAGGGGAGCAGCGCGGTGCCGAGCGGTCCGAGCCGGATGTACGAGCCGATGCCCGCCGGGGTCGCGGCGGGCACCGTCGACCCGGCCTGGGCGCGCTCCAGCTGGACGTCCTGGAGCCGGCCGATGGCGTCGTAGCGGTAGAGCCCGTCCTGCAGCGTCGACCGGGAGACGATCGGCCAGCGCAGCACCCGGCCCAGGCCCAGTTCATGGGCGACGGCGTGGGCGAGGGTGGACTTTCCGGTACCGGGGTTGCCGGTGACCAGGAGCGGCCGGCGCAGATAGAGCGCCGCGTTGACGGCGTCGGTCTCGGCGGGCCGGGGGTGGTGGTTCTGGACCAGGCGGCGGCGCACGCCGAGGCGCCGGTCGGAGCCCGCCAGGGTGTCGTCCGCGCCGCCGGTCGAGAAGTCCCGCCAGGGCGGCGGGGCGGGCAACCGCCGTATCTCGTCGTGCGGGTGGCCGGCCCCACGGTAGATCCGCCAATCGTTCACGATGAACTCCTCCTGGCTGTGGTGGCGTGGCCCGGCCCGTCGAAAATACCGCCCGCCCGCAAGGGCTGCCGACAGGGAATCCGGTCGAATTGTCCGGGTGCCATCGGGGTCACCAGTCCTCCTCGCCGAGCATCGGCGGGCCCTGGAGTGGATCTTCGTGCGGCGGGCGGTCGGGGGGATCGAACAGGACGGCGAGATGCGCGGCCCAGGCGTGCTCGGAACGTGCGGCCGGACCGGCGTCTTCGCTCTCCGCTGCGGAGTACGGGACCGCGTCGGCGAGGGTGACCGCGTCGGTCTCGTCGTCGCTGTCGCCGTACGGGCTCAGGTCGGCCTCCGCGTCGGCGTACGGGTCCGGGTCCGCGCCCATGTTCCCGTCCGCGCCCATGTCCGGGTCCGCTTCCGCGTCGGCGGCGACGCGCTTGCGCAGCGAGATGACCGGTCCGTGCAGCCCGCCGGCCGTTCCGGCCTCCGCGAGCAGCCGGTCGGCGCGCTCGTGGAACTCGGCGCAGTCCGTGTGGTCGTGGGCACCGCTCCGCCACAGGGCGATGGGGTGTCCGGCGGCGAGCGCGGCGGCCATCGCCTTGAGTCCGTCACCGCTGCCGACGGGGCCGCAGTAGACGGGCACCGATCCGTCCGCGGCCTCGGAGAGACGTACCCACGCCTGCCGCGGGGACTCGCGGCGGATCCGTGCCGCGTGGACGTCCCGCGCCGGCCCGAGCGCCTCCGCGCGCAGCGGCACCGCCCTGAGCGGCCCCCGGCCGGCCGTCCGCCATCGCTTGTACCACTCGGGCGCGGGCGGCCGCGCGTGCCGGCCGGCGTCCCGTATGACGACGATCCGGCGCTGTCCGAGAGGCAGGGAGCGTTCGTCGAAGAGCTCGTCGTCGGGCGAGAGCCGCCAGGTGTCGAGCGGCTCGTCGAACAGCTCGCGCGGTAACAGCGCCTCGACGGCGGCCAGATGCTCGCCTCGGTCGCCCCGGGCCAGCGCGTCCGCGAGCGGCTCGCGCAGGGTGTCGCGGAGCCGTTCCCGCTCGACCCCCTCGTCGTCCCCGTGCAGCGGGCTGATCGTGCGCCCGTCGAAGAGCAGCTTCACCCGCCAGGGGAACCGCCGTCCGTAGCGCGGGGTGTCGATCTCGACCAGGACGTCGGCCCGTGATCCCGGTTCCCGGGCCGAGCGGGGGCGGGTGGGGCGGCCGGCCCTGAGGAGCCCGGCGATCGTCTGGCGGATGACGAGCGGGGTCTCCGCGGCGGCGTCGGTGACCCAGGCGGTCAGGCTCCGGATCGCCGCGCTGTCGCCGTGCCGCTCCCTGACGTGCCGGGCGACCGCCGCCGCGTACACGAAGACGGCGTTCAGACCGAGGTCGGAGGCGGTCTCCTGGTTCGGCTCATGGAGTTCCTGGAGCAGTCCGACGCCCTCGCGCCAGGTGTGCGGGTCGACTTCGAGGAGGGGGCGGACGTTCCTGCCCACCGTCAGCTCCCTGACCTCGTCGACGAGGTGCAGCACGTCGCCGGGCCCGGTGGGCGGGGGCAGTTCGGCCAGCCGCCCGTACAGATGGATGCGGCGCCCGGGGTCGAGTCCCTGGGTGGTGGGGGGCCGGTGCCGGAGCTGCGCCCTGGTCCAGTCGGGCTCGCCGGAGAGCGAGCGGAAGCGGGCGAGGTGGTGCCGGTCGTGCTCCCGGATGACCTCGGAGAGCAGCGAACCGCCCCGCGCCCGGTACAGCTGGCGCAGGGAGGTGATGGGGACGGCGGCGCCCTCCGTCGCGCCGCGTCCCTTGTTGAGTCCGATGACGGCCGCGCGGTTCAGGTCGACCACGGGTCCGCCGGAGAGTCCTTCCACGGGCTGTGTCCCGCGCAGCAGGAGGGCCTCGCCGTCGATGCCGTGGACCTCGCCGACGGCTTCGCGGATCCCGAGCCGGCCGGTCTCCCGGGACCAGCCGTGCAGACCGACCGGGATGGGCTCGGCGATGACGGGCGTGCGCTCGCTGAGCCGTACGCAGCTCACGTCGAGGGCGTCGGGGACATGGACGAGCGCGAGGTCCGGGAAGTCGTAGCGGTCCAGCTCCTGTTCGGGCACGGCCGGGCGCGGCTTGGCAAGGACGACCTCGCCGGTCGTCACGCCGCCGTCCCGGACGATGCCGACGGCTCGCTCGCCTCTCCACACCGCGCTTCCCCCCTTTGCCACGACGTGGGCGCAGGTCAGCACCCAGCCGGGGGCGATGAAGAAGCCGGTGCCCCAGTACCGGTCGCCGTGCGGGTCATACCCGTCCCCGGGAGCCGCGATGCGTACCAGTGCGGGGCGCACGAGGGATTCGAAGGCGCTCATACGGCGCCATCGGCCGCCGGCCGGTGGTGCGGACCGGTATCGGGAGCCGGCGCGGGCGCGGGCACGGGCGCCGTGACCGCGGTGTCCGGTTCGGGGGCGGGGGTCGGGCCGGGTTCGGTCCAGGTCAGGGAGACCGAGATCGATGCCGTGCCGCCGCCGTCCGCGAGGACGCCGATCACCTTGCCGGCCTGCGCGGACAGTTCGATGCCGAAGCTGACGGCGACCTCGACGGGTGCCTGCGGGTCGAGTCCGGCCCGCAGCGAGCCGACGACGCCGCGCACGACGTCGGTGAGTCCGCCGGCCATGGAGACGACCCGGTCGCCGATGCCGGTGTCCTGGAAGCCGCTGCCCCGGCCGAGTTCGGCCGGCTCGCTGATCCGGGCCCAGACCGGTGTCCCGTCGTCCAGTCGTATACGAGCGATCCCATGCGTCACAGCGGCCCCCCGCTCCCCGAAACGATGATGAAGAAGGCTAATCGCTGGCACCGACGAGCGACAGGGGCCGTCATGCCCCACGGCCTATCCTGATCGCATGTACTTCACTGACCGTGGCATCGAGGAACTGGAGAAGCGGCGCGGCGAGGAGGAGGTCTCCTTCGAGTGGCTCGCCGAGCAGCTGCGTACGTTCGTCGATCTCAACCCCGACTTCGAGGTGCCGGTCGAGCGCCTCGCGACCTGGCTGGCCCGTCTGGACGACGAGGACGACGAGGAGTAGGACCCGGGTGACGCCGTAGGGGCCTCGCTCGCGGCCCCCGATCTCGGCCCCCGCCTCGGGTCACAGACCGCGCAGGCGGTCGTACGCGAGTCCCAGGGCGCCGTGCGCGACGAGCAGTGCCCCGGCAGCCGTCCAGCCGCCACTGCGGCGGGCGATGCCCCAGGCGAGCAGCGGCACACCCGCCCCGAGCTGTACCGCGCCGAGCAGCCGGGCCCTGGGGCCGCGGAGATACGGGCCGAAGGGGCCGCCCTCCACCGCGTCGAGTTCGGCGCGTACGGCTTCGCGCCAGCCGGACCATTCGAGCTCTTCGGCGCCCTGGGCCAGGGCCACGGAGCGGAGCCGGTCGGCGCTCTCTCCGGGGGTGAGCCCGGTGGGCAGTCCGAGGCCGATGCGGGCCAGGACCGCGGTCAGGCCGATGAGCCGGGCGTGCGCGTCGGCGTCCTTGTCGGTCTTGGTGAGCGGCTCCAGGGCCTGGACGTCCAGGACGGGGTCGAGGGCGAGCCGGGCCGCGAAGGTCCGCATGGCCTCGTCCTCGCCGGCCGGGGTGCCGTCGGCGAGCCAGGTGTAGCCGACGGTGCGGCGGAAGCCGGCGGCGAGGATGAAGCCGGCCCGGTCCGCGTCCCACCAGAGCGCGAGGACGGGCCAGGTGGCGGCGGAGACGGCCAGCGCGGTGGCCCAGCCGGTGACGACGCGGTCGACGGGTTCACCGCCGTGGAGCCAGGGCTTTCCCTCCGGGACGATGACGCTCCATTCGGTTCCGGCCGGGGCGAGGAGCAGCTGTTCCCGCAGCAGCTGGGCCGGCGGGCGGACCGCCGCGGGCTCGGCACGGCAGAGCAGCAGCGCCCCGACGGGGCGCGGTCCGGATGTCGCGTTCATGGCCCATACGCTAGGTCAATTTGTCCAGCTATGAGGGTGAATGGTCCCGCGAGCCATCGAGGAACGGGGTTGACTTCCCACGACCGCGATATATCGTGTATGCGAAGAGACGCGATATGTTGCGTCGCCGATGCGGGAGGTCAGCACGATGACAGAGTGGTCCGTGGCCGAGCCGACGAAACTCACGCTGACCGACCCCGTGACGCGCCTCCAGGTGCGCGTCGTCAACGGCACGGTGAACGTGGTGGGCACCGACGAGCCGACCGCCCGGCTGGAGGTCTCCTCCATCGAGGGCCCGCCGCTGATCGTGACCCAGGAGGGCTCGACGCTGACGGTCACCTATGAGGACCTGCACTGGAAGGGCTTCCTCAAGTGGTTCGACCGCAAGGGGCAGCGTCGCCGGGCGACGGTCTCCGTGGCCGTCCCCGCCGGTACGGACGTCGAGGTCGGCGTGGTCGGCGCCGGCGCGGTGATCTCCGGCATCAAGGGACGTACGGACGTCCGGGGAGTCACGGGTGACACCACGCTGGTCGGCCTCTCCGGCCCGGTCCGCGCGGAGACCGTCTCCGGCTCCCTGGAGGCCCAGTCCGTCACCGGCGCGCTGCGCGTCAACTCCGTGACGGGCGACGTGACGGTCATCGAGGGGGCGGGCGCCTCCGTGAAGGCCGACACGATCAGCGGGGACATGGTGATCGATCTCGACGCCGCCGACCTCGACGGCCCGCCCGCCGACATCCGGCTCACCAGCGTCTCCGGAGAGGTCGCCATCCGGCTTCCGCACCCGGCGGACGCCCGGGTCGAGGCGAACACGACGAGCGGCTCCGTCTCCAACGCCTTCGACGACCTGCGGGTGGACGGACAGTGGGGCTCCAAGAGCATCACCGGCACGCTCGGGGCCGGCCGCGGCACGCTGAGGGCGACGACGGTCTCCGGCTCGATCGCCCTGCTCCGCCGCCCGGACCCGGCCGCGTCCGACGACTTCGAAGCCGCCTCCACCGGAAAGGTGCTGTGACATGCCGCCCGTCTTCGCCCACGGCCGCCTGCGCCTCTATCTGCTCAAGCTCCTCGACGAGGCGCCCCGCCACGGGTACGAGGTGATCCGGCTCCTGGAGGAGCGCTTCCAGGGCCTCTACGCCCCCTCGGCCGGCACGGTCTATCCGCGGCTGGCCAAGCTGGAGGCCGAGGGCCTGGTCACGCACGCCACCGAGGGCGGCCGCAAGGTGTACTCGATCACCGACGCGGGCCGGGCGGAGCTGGCCGGGCGCGGCGGTGAACTGGCCGACCTGGAGCTGGAGATCCGCGATTCGGTCTCCGAACTGGCCGCGGAGATCCGCGACGACGTGCGCGGGGCGGCGGGGAAGCTGCGCAGCGAGATGCGCGCGGCGGCGAGCGAGTCCCGCCACAAGGACTCCTCGTTCGCCGACGTCAAGGAGGAGCTGCGTCGCGCCAAGCAGGAGTGGCGGGAGCAGACCCGCCAGGCCCGCGCGGAGGCGCAGTCGGCACGCCGCCAGGCCAAGGAGTTCCAGCGGATCGCCAAGCAGGTCCAGGACGAGGTCCAGGACCGCTTCGCGCGCGGCGACTGGCCGTCGGGGGTCTGGGAGGGCATCTCGGACATCACGGCCCAGCTGGGTGGTCTGGTCACCGGCACGACGCACCCCAAGGCGTCCGCTCCCGACCCGACCGCGCCGGCGGCCTCCGACGAGGCCGGCTCGGAGTGGGGTGGCTCGGAGTGGGCCGCCTCGGAGGGCGCCGGCTCGGAGTGGGCCGGCTCCGAGTGGGCCGCCGACACCGAGTCGACCGGCGACCCCGCCCGTGATCTCGACCGTCTCCTGGACCGCTTCCGCGACGACATCCGCGACGCGGCCCGCGACCACGGGGTGACGGCCTCGCAGCTGGCGGAGACCCGCCGCCGGCTGTCCACGGCGGCGACACACATCACCGCGCTGCTGCAGCCCCAGAAGGGGAAGCAGGCCGGCTGATCCGGCCCGGGGGCCGGGCCATGACGGGCCGTCCGTGTCGGGGCTGCCACCCCGCCACGGACGGCTCCGTGCGTCGTCAGCGCCGGGTGACGGTGACCGTCACCCGGGCTCCCGGCGCGGCCACCACCCACGCACGGCCCGCGTCCTTGCGGAGCACGACCGCCTTCCCCCTGGCCGCCACCTGCCAGTTGCCCGGGGGAAGGGACAGCTCCGTCACCCGGGAGCCGCGCCGCCCGGAGTCGTACTCCAGGCGGTAGACCCCGCTCCCGGAGTCGTAGGCGGAGGAGCGGACCGCGCCCGCGACCGCCTCCGCGTACGGCTGGGCCGTCAGCTCCTTGTTCGTACGGAAGGTCCCGGCGCCGTCCACCGCGCAGTAGCCGCCGCCGTAGCACCACACATAGCCGGCCCACCCGCTGCCGTACCGGCCGAGGGAGGCCATCGCGTCCCGGTAGAAACGGTTCATGTTCGGCAGGGCGTTGTTGAGCGGCCCCCACTCCCCCACGACCACCGGGACCTTGTACTCCTTGGGGTACTGCGTCACGGCCTGCTCGTAGCTCTCGATCCAGCCGGCCGCCGGATCGTAGTCGGCGCCCGCCTCCATGGCGGTGTTGTAGAAGTGCGGGGCGTAGACGATCTTCGGGTCGTCGATCCTCCCGAGGCCCGTCGGCACGCCCTCGCCGACGATCGGCGTGGGTTCGACGAAGACCCAGGTGTCCCGGTCCACCGAGCGGACCGCGTCCGCGAGCCGGTTGTACATCGGGGTCAGCTGCTCGCGTTCGATCCGCCGGGCGGCCGTCGGCAGATCCTCGCCCTCGCCGAGCTCGCCCATCGGCTCGTTGATCAGGTCGTAGCCGAGGACGGCCGGGTGGTCCTCGAAGCGGTCGGCGAGTACGCGCCACATCCGGGCCTGGGCGCGTCGCAGGTCCTCGTCCTCGTAGAGATGGGTGAAGGCGCGCTGCACGGCCGGCTCGAAGTACTCGGCGAACCAGTCGTCGGGGTGCGGGGTGAAGGGCAACCCGTCCGTCCGGGTCGCCCACTCGGGCACGCCACGGTGGCCGAACGCCGGCCCGAAGACGTCCTGGTGGGCGTCGATGAGGACGTGGACGTCGTACTTCTCCGCCCAGTCCAGGACCCGCTCGATCCTCCGCAGATAGGTCTCGCTGTACCGGCCCCGCTGCGGCTCCAGGTCGTCCCAGAAGACGAGCAGCCGGGCGAAGTTGAAGCCCTTGGCGCGCATGTCGCGGAAGTGCCGTTCGGTGACGGCGTTCAGGGCCTGGTCGCCGCGGCCGGCCTTGTCCTCGACGTTCCAGCCGCGCAGGGTGAGAGCGCGGCCGTGTTCGTCGGTGAGGACCGGTATGTCTCCCGGGTCACCCGTGCTCTCGGCGTGGGCGGCGCCGGTCGGGGCGAGGAGCGCGGCGACAACGGCGCCCGCGGCAAGGGTCGTTCGCAACAAGGGAACCTCCGGCACGACGGTGTGATCGCAGTGCCGGAGATCCCATCAGCAGATCTGACGATCCATCAAGAGGTTGTCAGGACGATCTTCCCGAAGAGCTCGCCCGAGGCCATCTTCTCGAAGCCCTCGCGGGCCCGGTCCAGCGGAAGCACCTCGTCGATCACCGGCCGTACGCCCGTGGCCGCGCAGAACGAGAGCAGGTCCTCCAGCTCGTCCTTCGAGCCCATGGTCGAGCCGACGACCTTGAGCTCCAGGAAGAAGATCCGGGTCAGCTCGGCGTGCGAGGGGCGGTCGCCGCTGGTCGCGCCCGAGATGACCAGGGTGCCGCCCGGCCGCAGCGACTTGACCGAGTGCGACCAGGTGGCGGCGCCGACGGTCTCGATGACCGCGTCCACGCGCTTCGGGAGCCGTGCGCCCGGCTCGTACGCCTCCAGGGCACCGAGCTCAACGGCGCGCTTGCGCTTGGCCTCGTCCCGGCTGGTGGCGAAGACGCGCAGGCCGGCCGCCTTGCCGAGCACGATCGCGGCGGTGGCGACACCGCCGCCCGCGCCCTGCACGAGGACGGAGTCACCGGGGCGCACCCCGGCGTTGGTGAAGAGCATGCGGTACGCGGTGAGCCAGGCGGTCGGGAGGCATGCGGCCTCCTCGAAGGAGAGCTCCTTGGGCTTGGGGAGCACGTTCCAGGTGGGCACGGTGACGCGCTCGGCGAAGGTGCCCTGGTAGCGCTCGGTCAGGATGGAGCGCGGCTCGTCGGGCCCCACGCCGTGGCCGGTCTGGCCGATGACGGAGTGCAGGACGACCTCGTTGCCGTGCTCGTCGATGCCGGCGGCGTCGCAGCCGAGGATCATCGGGAGCTTCTCCTCGGGCAGCCCGACCCCGCGCAGCGACCACAGGTCGTGGTGGTTGAGGGAGGCGGCCTTCACGGTGACGGTGGTCCATCCGTCCCGTACCTCGGGCTCGGGCCGTTCCCCCAGCTCAAGGCCGTTCAGCGGCTGGTCGCGGTCGATTCGGGCGGCATAGGCAGCGAACATGACCACGAGCGTAGGGTCACCCACGCGGATGGCGGAACCACACACGGATGTGACACACGTCCTCTGGCGCGACAGCGCGAAAAGGGCCCCGCTCCTCGTGGAGCGGGGCCCTTCACCGGTACGGACCGCGTCAGCGGCGCGCCACGCCCTCGGCGCGGGCCGCGGCGGCCACGGCGGCCGCGACGGCCGGGGCGACACGCTCGTCGAACGGCGACGGGATCACGCAGTCGGCGGCGAGCTGGTCGCCGACCACGTCCGCGATCGCGTTGGCCGCGGCGATCTTCATGCCCTCGGTGATCCGGGAGGCCCGGACCTGGAGCGCACCGGCGAAGATGCCGGGGAAGGCGAGGACGTTGTTGATCTGGTTCGGGTAGTCCGAACGGCCGGTCGCCACGACGGCCGCGTACTTGTGCGCGACGTCGGGGTGGACCTCCGGGTTCGGGTTGGCCATGGCGAACACGAACGCGTTCGGCGCCATGGACGCGACCGCGGCCTCCGGGACCGTACCGCCGGAGACGCCGATGAAGACGTCGGCGCCGACCAGGGCGGTCTCCAGGGAGCCGGTGAGGCCCGCCTTGTTGGTGAGCTCGGCGATCTCGCGCTTGACGTCCGTGAGGTCGTCGCGGTCACGGCTGACGATGCCCTTGCGGTCGGCCACGGCGACGTCGCCGAGCCCGGCCTCGAGGAGGAACTTCGCGATGGCCACACCGGCCGCACCGGCGCCGGAGATGACTCCGCGCAGCTCGCCCAGGGTCCGGCCGGTCAGCTTCGCCGCGTTGCGGAGCGCGGCGAGGGTGACGATCGCGGTGCCGTGCTGGTCGTCGTGGAAGACGGGGATGTCGAGCCGCTCCTGAAGCTTGCGCTCGATCTCGAAGCACCGCGGCGCCGAGATGTCCTCCAGGTTCACTCCACCGAAGGAGGGAGCGAGCCGGACGACGGTCTCCACGATCTCGTCGGTGTCGGTGGTGGCGAGCGCGATCGGCACCGCGTCCACGCCGCCGAACTGCTTGAAGAGGATGGCCTTCCCCTCCATGACCGGAAGCGAGGCCTCCGGGCCGATGTCGCCGAGTCCGAGCACCGCCGTACCGTCGGTCACGACCGCGACGACCTGGGACTTCCAGGTGTAGTCGTGGACCAGTTCCGGCTGCTCGGCAATCGCGGTGCACACCTTGGCGACGCCGGGCGTGTACGCGAGGGACAGGTCGTCCTTGTCGCGCAGCGGCACCGTGGCCGAAATGGCCATCTTGCCGCCGCGGTGCAGCGCGAAGGCCGGATCGAAGGGCTCCTGAGCCCCTTCCGTGCCGCTGTCGCTGCGAGGATTGACGATCTCCGCTGCCATTGGGTTGACCCCTTAAGTCTTCTTCATTTGAGGGTGGCCGCTCCTGGTTGAGGAGGGGTGGGCGGGTCCCGCGGTCGCCTTGTCTGGCAACCGCGCGGGCGCGCCGCACAACGCGCCCTGAGCCCCGGATGAGGGGTGTAAGGATCCTTCTTACCGGACGTACGTCACCGTAGACGAGTCCAATACGGAGCGGTGATGCGACTCATACGGCCGCAATGGCACCTTGCGCAGAGCGGGCGCATCATCGAATGTCCGGACAGTCTCTCTCGTACACCGGATCGTGGCCTTCGTGCCGTCCGAATGGCGAGATCAACCGGAGATTTTCCGGTGGAGAGGAGGTATCTCGGGAGAAGGTCCGGCCCTGATGTACCGGCCTGTCGCGATTCGGGGGTCACCCGTTACCCGATTTTGACATGCGGGGCTGCCCGATTCGGGTAGTCCGAATGGCAAGATGCCGTAATCACACGAGGTCGCGACACCCGAAGGTGCGTGCGCGGCCTATGGCAACTCCCTCATACGCCGGAGGAACCCGACCATGACCGCACGCTCCACGCGCTGTACGACCGCTGCCAAGACCCGCACCTCCCGTCTTGCCGCGGTCGCCGCCATCGCGGTCGCCGGCTCCATGCTGCTGACCGCCTGCGGCGACCAGACCGAGGGCGGCTCCGCCGAGGGCACCAAGACCGGCGCTGCCTCCAACGCCCCGCTCTTCTCCAAGCTGCCCGCCGACGTCCAGAAGGCCGGCGTCATCAAGGTCGGCACGGACGCCACGTACGCGCCGATGGAGTTCAAGGAGGGCGAGAAGATCGTCGGTGTCGACCCGGACATCGCCGCGGCCCTCTCCAAGCAGCTCGGTGTGAAGTTCGAGTTCACCAGCGGAACCTTCGACACCCTGCTCACCGCCCTTCCGACGGGTCGCACGGACATCGTGATGTCCTCGATGACCGACACCAAGGCCCGCCAGGAGGGTCTGGACGACAAGGGCCAGAAGACCGGTACCGGTGTCGACTTCGTCGACTACTTCACCGCCTCCACCGGCATCCTGGTGAAGAAGGGCAACCCGGAGAACATCCGGTCCCTCGACGACCTGTGCGGCAAGAAGCTCGCCGTCCAGCGAGGCACGACGTACGAGCAGGCCGCCAAGGACCAGGCCGAGAAGTGCAAGAAGGACGGCAAGCCCGCCCTCACCTTCGAGTCCTTCCCGACCGACGCCGAGGCCCAGACCCGCGTCAAGGCGGGCGGCGCCGTCGCCGACCTGAACGACTCGCCGGTCGCCGCGTACATCGCGAAGACCGCGGGTGGCGGCAACGACTTCGAGGCCATCGCCAACAAGACGGACGCCGGCCTCTTCGGCATCGCCGTCGACAAGAAGAACACCCAGCTGCGTGACGCGCTCAAGGAAGCGCTGGACGCGATCATCAAGGACGGCACCTACAAGGCCGCCCTGGACAAGTGGGGGGCCGCCGACGGCGCCATCCCCGCGGCCAAGATCAACGGCGGCTCCTGACCCCTACGCACCACTGAAGGGCAGTCGTTGTGACTGACAAGTTCGACAAGGTTCCCGCCGGGGCGTCGCCCGCCCCGGCCGGGGTGCCGCCGGAGGCCATCAAGGCCATTCCGGTCCGCCACTACGGGCGCTGGGTCGCCGGTGTCGTGGTGGTGGCCCTGCTGGCGCTCGTCGTGTACGCCTTCTCCCAAGGCAACGTGCGCTGGGCGACGGTGCCGGAGAAGCTGTTCGACCCCAGCATCCTGTCCGGTCTGGGCAACACGATCCTGATCAGCGTCGCCTCGATGGCGCTGGGCCTGGTGCTGGGCGTGCTGTTCGCCGTGATGCGCCTGTCGAAGAACCCGGTGACCAGCTCGGTCGCCTGGCTCTACATCTGGATCTTCCGCGGCACCCCGGTCTATGTGCAGCTGCTGATCTGGTTCAACCTCGCCCTGATCTTCCCGGTGTTCAACATCGGGTTCTACAAGGACGAGATGACCGACGTCATGACGCCGTTCCTGGCCGCCCTGCTGGGTCTGGGCCTGAACGAGGGCGCGTACATGGCGGAGATCGTCCGGGCCGGCATCCAGTCGGTCGACGAGGGCCAGACGGAGGCCTCGCACGCGCTCGGCATGAGCCAGGCCAAGACGATGCGGCGCGTGGTGCTCCCCCAGTCGATGCGGGTGATCATCCCGCCGACCGGGAACGAGTTCATCAACATGCTCAAGACCTCGTCCCTGGTCGTGGCCGTGCAGTACCCGGATCTGCTCCGCGCGGCGCAGGACATCGCCTCGGTCTCGTTCGCGGTGATGGAGATGTTCTTCCTCGCCTCGATCTGGTACCTGATCCTGACCTCGGTGTTCAGCGTCGGCCAGTTCTACCTGGAGCGGCACTACGCCCGCGGCTCGCTGCGCGCGCTGCCGCCCACGCCGTGGCAGAAGGTCAAGGCGAACCTCGCCCGATTCTCCAACCGTGAGGCGGTGGCCAAGTGACTCTCATGGTGAAGGCCGAGGGCGTCCACAAGTCCTACGGCCCCGCGCACATCCTCAAGGGCATCGACCTCGAGGTGAACAACGGCGAGGTGTTCTGCCTGATCGGCCCGTCCGGTTCCGGCAAGTCCACCTTCCTGCGGTGCATCAACCACCTGGAGAAGATCAACTCCGGTCGGCTCTACGTCGACGGCGAGCTGGTCGGCTACCGCCAGAAGGGCGACAAGCTCTACGAGCTGAAGGACAGCGAGGTCGCGGCCCAGCGCCGGGACATCGGCATGGTCTTCCAGCGCTTCAACCTGTTCCCGCACATGACGGCCCTGGCCAATGTCATGGAGGCGCCGATCCAGGTGAAGGGCGAGTCCAAGGCCGTCGCCCGCGAGCGCGCCGAGCGGCTCCTGGACCGGGTCGGCCTGGCCGACAAGGCCGGGAACTACCCCACGCAGCTCTCCGGCGGCCAGCAGCAGCGCGTGGCCATCGCCCGCGCGCTGGCCATGGAGCCGAAGCTGATGCTCTTCGACGAGCCGACCTCGGCCCTCGACCCGGAGCTGGTCGGCGACGTCCTGGACGTCATGCGCGACCTCGCCGAGTCGGGCATGACGATGGTCGTCGTCACCCACGAGATGGGCTTCGCCCGCGAGGTGGGCGACAACCTCGTCTTCATGGACGGCGGTGTCGTGGTCGAGTCCGGCCACCCGCGTGACGTCCTGGGCAACCCGCAGCACGACCGGACGAAGGCGTTCCTGTCCAAGGTGCTGTAGCAGGCGGTACGACGCGAAGGGGCGGTACGGGAATCCCGTACCGCCCCTTCCCGCATGTTCGCGGCGGCCTACTTCACCGCGAGCACCAGCGTGTCCGACGGCGAGGCCCAGACCGGCCGGGCCTCCGCGAAGCCTGCCGCGCGGAGGATCTCGGCGTGGCGGCGGGAGGACGGCGCGTCGCCGTCGGCGTGCTCGCCGTAGATCTCGAAGCGGCGGGCGGTGGGTTCGGCGAGGACGGGGTCCTTGGCGGCCACCGCCCACCACTCGGCCCAGTCGAGGGCGCCGCCGGCCTTCGCCCGGTCCATGGCGGCGTGCCGGTGGGCCCGCTCGGCGGCGTTGATCCGCGGAGTGGTCTCGTCGATCATGTGGTCGGCGTTCATGAAGACGCCGCCGTCGCGGACGAGGCCGGCCAGCTGCCCGTACAGCGCGGTGAGGGGCTCGGTGTGGAGCCAGTGCAGCGCGGTGGCCGTGAGCACGGCGTCGTACGAGTCGTACGGAAGCCGGCCGACCCACGACGGGTCCTTGAGGTCGGCGGTCACGAAGGTGGCGCGCTCCTCGCCGGCGAAGTACCCCTCGGCGATGGCCAGCAGGGCCGGGTCGAGGTCGACCCCGACGCTGGTCGCCCCCGGGAACCGCTTGAGCAGTCGATCCGTAATACTCCCTGTACCGCACGCCAGGTCCAGGACGCGGGGCTCCGGCCCCACCACGGCCTCGACCATGTCGAGCATCACGCGGAACCGCTCCTCGCGGTCCGGCATGTACCACTCCTGCTGACGGTCCCAGCTCTCCTGCCAGGCCGCCCAGTCGGTTCCGGTCGTCGCCGCGTCCGTCATCTCCGCTCCTCACCTCTTCGTAATACCCTCGAAGGGGAAACAGCTGTTACCCCCTCCCGTCACCGACCCTAGACCGCCGGAGTAAGGACTACAAGTGGAACTGGCCTATTACTCGGATTACGCCGTGCGTCTGGTCAACACCGAGGAGCCGGCTCGCAACAAGGACTCCCTCACTTCCGTCGAGGCGGTCCGCGAGCTCTTCGGCGCGGCCTCCCAGATGGCCCGGCGTGCGACGGACGCCGACGTGACGCGCTTCCGCTCGGTACGCGGCAGGCTGCGGGCGGTCTTCACCGCGGCGGACGAGGGCGACCACACGCAGGCGGTGGACCTGCTGAACTCGCTGCTGCTCGAGTTCCCGGTCTCCCCGCAGATCTCGGGCCACGACTACCTGGACGACGAGGGCCGCCCGCGCTGGCACATGCATCTCGCCGACCACCCCTCGAACGCGACCGCGGGGTACGCGGCGATCGCGGCGATGGGCCTCGCCTTCCACCTCACGGAGTTCGGCGCCGACCGCCTCGGCCTGTGCCAGGCGTCCCCCTGCCGCAACGCCTACCTCGACACCTCGACCAACCGTTCCCGCCGCTACTGCTCGGACCGCTGCGCGACCCGCGCCAACGTGGCCGCCTACCGGGCCCGCAAGCGCCTGGAGGCCGAACGGACCGAGGAGACGGACCGGACCGGCCTGACGGACGAGAAGAGCCAGGAGAGCACCACACCGGCCGACCGCTGACGCCCGGGCGTGACCGGCCGGTACCTCGCCCGTACGCGCCCCAGCACCAGCTCGGCCGGCACGGCGCCGAAGACCCGGCTGTCGCCCTCGGCGTCCGGGTTGTCCCCCAGCACCCACCAGCCGGAGCCCTGTCGCTCGATCAGACGCTTGACGATGAGCAGGTCCTGCTGGAGCGGATGCCGCAGCACGGCCACGCTGCCGGGCCGGAGCCGTCCGCCGTAGTGCACGAGCAGCCGATCGCCGTGGAGGAGCGTGGGCACCATGGACACCCCTGTCACCTCGGCGATCCCGAACAGGGCCTCGGGCCCCCGCTCCGACTCCCGCCCCGCGCCCGTCATCCGGCACCTCCCGGTCCGATCGTCAACGTCGTCCACTCGTACACGAGTCCCATGGTGACCCTGGACTTTTGTCCTAAGCCCCTGGGGGCGCTCGCGAAAACAGCCTTCTCGGGGAGTAATCTCCCACCTGAGAAGACGATCACGAGGAAGGACAGCTCAATGCTCTCCCGCCTGTTTGCCCCCAAGGTGAAGGTCAGCGCCCACTGCGACCTCCCCTGCGGTGTCTACGACCCGGCCCAGGCCCGGATCGAGGCCGAGTCGGTCAAGGCCGTCCAGGAGAAGTACCAGGCCAACGAGGACGCGCACTTCCGCGCGCGTGCCACGGTCATCAAGGAGCAGCGCGCGGAGCTCGCCAAGCACCACATCTCGGTGCTGTGGAGCGACTACTTCAAGCCCCCGCACTTCGAGAAGTACCCCGAGCTGCACACGCTCATCAACGACACCCTGAAGGCCCTGTCGGCCGCCAAGGCGTCGACGGACCCGAAGACGGGCGAGAAGGCGCTGGAGCTCATCGCCGAGGTCGACCGGATCTTCTGGGAGACGAAGAAGGCCTGACCTTCCTCGCGCGCAAGCACCGCCCGAAGGGGCCCGACCGGCGATCCCGGTCGGGCCCCTTCGGCGTCATCGGGTGGGCTCCACCGGGAGGGTGTAGCGGAGCTTCTGCTTCGAGGTGGCGCCCAGGCGGTCGTAGAAGCGGATCGCTCCCTCGTTCCAGGTCGGGGTCTGCCACTGGATCTCGGTGAGGCCGAGGGTGCGGGCCTCCGCGCGCAGGGCCTCGATGAACAGGGGGCCGAGGCCCAGGCCGCGTTCCGTCGCGGAGAGGTAGAGGCAGTCCATGTGGAGGTACTCGGCTCCGTCCCAGGTGGACATCTCCGGGGCGCACGTGGCGTAGCCGACGAGGCGGCCGTCGGGGAGCTCGGCCACCAGGCAGCGCAGCCGGGGCGGTTCGGGGCCGAAGAGGAGGCGGCCGAGGCGGTCCGCGAGGCCCGGGGCGGGGGGTGCGGCCTTCTCGTACGCGGCGTGCTCGGCGGCCAGTTCCGCCACCCGGTCGAGATCCTCCGGAAGCGCGTGGCGCACGCGTGCGGCGCTCAACGGAGCTCGCCCTCGATGATGTCCGCCGCCCACGCGCCGACGCGCTCCGCGGCCGTTCCCGTGCCGTCCAGGACCCCTCGTACGAACGCCTCCCGCTCGTGCGCGAGGACCGGGGCCTCCCGGCCGCAGGGCCTCCGCGTCCCCCACGCCCGGGCGGTCCGGGCGTGATGACCCTCCGCCGGCGCCGTCAACGCCGCCTCGTCCACACGATCCGTCATGCCGTCATCATGCCCGGCACCACCGACATCCCGTTCCGGCGGAGCCACTGCCGGTACGGCGCCGCCCGCAGCGCCGCCTCCCGGTAGGCCGCCGACAGGTCGGCGTACAGCGGGTCGAGCAGCGCGCCCTCGCGCGCGTACAGGAGCAGACGTACGGCCAGGGGGTCGTCCCGCAGCGGGCGGATCGCCATGTCCTCGCGCGGCAACGATGTCGGCTGGCAGGGTGCCACGGCCTCGCCGAGGGCGATCAGCCCCGCCGCCGTGTGGTAGTCGCCGTGCAGCAGCGGCGGGTCGATGCCGGCCTCGCTCAGGACGCGCCGCAGCCCGTCCCACTCGCCGTCCACCGTCGGGTCGACCATCCACCGGTCCTCGGCGAGGTCGGTCAGCTCCACCACGGGCCGCCTGGCGGCCGGATGGTCCCGGGCCATCGAGACGAACTGCGGCTCCCGCTCGACCAGGACCCGTGCCTGGAGCCCGTCGGGGACGCGCAGCGGGCATCCCTCGACCTCGTGGACGAAGGCCACGTCCAGCTGGCCCGCCGCGACCGACCGCAGCAGGGCGTTGGCGGAGACGTCCATGTGGAGCGCGATGTCCGTGCCGGGGAGCCCCTGGCGCAGTCGGCGCAGCCAGCCCGGCAGGGCCCTGCTCGCGGTCGAACCGACCCGCAGCCGCGGCCCGTCGGCGCGGGCCGCCGCCGCCCTGGTCTCGCTGATCAGCGTGGCCATCTGGTCGACGAGGGGCCGGGCCCTGCTGAGCACCGAGCGGCCGAGCGGTGTGGGCCGGCAGCCGGTGCGTCCGCGCGCGAACAGCTCCGCGCCCAGGGCGTTTTCGATGCGCTGCAGCTGGGTCGTCAACGAGGGCTGGCTCATGCCCAGTTGGCGTGCCGCCTTGTGCAGACTGCCCGTCTCCGCGATGGCGCAGAGCGCGCGCAGATGCCTCACCTCCAGCTCCATGCCCCGAGAGTAGGACGGCACCCCCAGTCGCACCAGACACCCTCGTCTCACCAATTCCCTTGGATTCGAAGGCAGTTCAGCCACGCGTGGCGGGTGGTGATGCCTTCGCGCTATCACCTGCTGCCATCATCCGCACGGGCCCCGGCTCCCCCGACACTCTCTCCAACCGACCAGGAGGAGCCACCCCCCATGAGACACCCCAAGGTCCTCACCGCCTCGCTCGCCGCCACCCTCGGTCTCGGCCTCGCCGCCGCGCTCGGCGCCGCGCCCGCCGCCTCGGCCGCCCCCGCCGCCGACGTCGCGGCGCCCTCCGGGTACGCGGCCTACGCCGGGTCCGCCGAGGACGCGAAGGCGACCAAGGCGTTCCACGAGGCCGTGATGAAGTCCGTGGCGAAGAAGCGGGCCGCCAACCCCGGCGCTGCCGCCGTCACCGTCGTCTACAGCGCCGCCAACGCCCCGAGCTTCCGCACCCAGATCGCCCGGAGCACGCAGATATGGAACAGCTCGGTGGTCAACGTACGGCTGGTGGAGGGCAGCAACCCGGACTTCCGCTACTACGAGGGCAATGACTCGCGCGGCTCGTACGCCAGCACCGACGGCCACGGCAACGGCTACATCTTCCTCGACTACCGGCAGAACCAGCAGTACAACTCCACCCGCGTCACCGCCCACGAGACCGGGCACGTCCTCGGCCTCCCCGACCACTACTCGGGCCCGTGCAGCGAGCTGATGTCCGGCGGCGGCCCGGGTACCTCGTGCCAGAACGCCCAGCCCAACGCCCAGGAGCGGTCGCGCGTCGACCAGCTGTGGCGCAACGGCCTCGCCTCGGCCGTGAAGACCTTCTGAGCCCACCCCCCACCGGAGGGGCGGACGGCCACCCCGCCGTTCGCCCCGCCGTGGGCGAACATCCTTGGATCCGGGCCGTGTTGTGTGAATGCTGGGAGGACACATCCCGGATCCCGGAGGCGTCCCATGACCGCCGAGCAAACCGAACACGCCAAGCACGAGGGCGCCCTGTACGAGGCCGTCGGCGGTGCCGACGCGCTGCGCCGCCTCTCCGACACCTTCTACGAGGCGGTCCTGGCCGACCCGCTCCTGGCGCCCGTCTTCGCCGACTTCACCCCCACCCATGTCGAGCATGTCGCCGTGTGGCTGGCGGAGGTGTTCTCCGGACCCGCCGACTTCACGGCGGAACTGGGCGGCCACCAGGCGCTGCTCCGCGCCCACCTCGGGCTCGCCATCACCGAGGAGCAGCGGTCGCGCTGGATGGAGCTGATGACCGCGGCGGTAGAGAAGGAGCTGCCGGACGACGAGCTGCTACGCCGCCGGGTCGTGGAGTACTTCGACTGGGGAACCCGGATCGCCAAGGACGTCTCGGCCTCGGCGCCGGGGACCGACCTCGGCGACCCCGGCCCCACCCCGCGCTGGGGTTGGAAAGGCCTCGCCTGACCGCCGTGCGCCGCGTCAGGCGGCCTGCAGCAGCCGGCGGCCGAACGCGGCCCCGGTCGGCAGCTGACGCCTCACCCGCTCGAGCGCCTCGTCGAAGTCGCCTCCGGCGATGCCCGATTCGAAGGCGGCGCCGCCGTAGTGCAGCGTCAGACTCAGGTCCACCCGCTCACCGAGCGTCAGCAGACAGCTGAGGGTGGCCTGCTGCGTGGCTCCGTCCATGACGACGGGGAGCGGCAGGTCCCACTCCAGGACGCACCCGGTGAGGGCCGCGCCGCCCTCGTCCGTCGCGCGCAGGGCGGCGAAGCTCGCGCCCGTGTACTCGATTCCCCTGATGCGGGTGGACACCTGGGTTCCGCCCGCCGTGATCACGATCGCTTCCGCGCCGCTGCGGTCCCGGTACCAGCCGGTCCAGACTTCTGACGACTCCGATGACATGCGCGGACTGTAGCGGTCTGACCGGCTCCTTCGCGCGTCCGGTCACCCAGGGGCCGGACTTCTCCCGGTCTCGCCGTTCTTGCCGGTCACGTGCGGGGTAGTGGCTTCCGCACCACCCTCGGGAGCGGCGTCCGGGGCCCCTTCCGGTTCGTCGCCGTCCCGGTCGATGCGCTCGGGGTGGACGTACCGCTCGCACCGCGGGTTGCGGCACGGCTGCACTTCCCATTCCGGCACCCAGGCCCCGAGGACCTTGTGCCGCTTCGCGACGATCTCCAGGGGCCGTCCGCAGGCCGGGCATGTGGGCGTGGCCTGCGGGTCCCGTACCGTACGCGGCGTTTCACTGCCCATACCCTCAAGGGTAGGGCGGCCCGATGGTCACCGCTTCCTGGTGTACGTACGAACGAGCACGCCGTTGTCGAAGGTGCGCACCGCACCCAGTTCGAAGTCGCGGGGCTCGAAGCCGGCGCCGAACATCGGCATGCCGGAGCCGTAGACCTGCGGGTAGGTCTTGATGATCAGCTCGTCGATCTCGTCGATGAGTTCACCGGCGATCGTGGAGCCGCCGCAGAGCCAGATGTCGAGCGGGCCGTCCTCGGCCTTCAGCTCGCGGACGCGGCCGACGAGGTCGTCGGCGATCAGCTCGACGTTGGCGTCGGGCGACTCGGTGAGCGAGCGTGTCGCGACGAATTCCCGCAGGTGGGCGTAGGGGCTGGCGATGCCCACGTCCAGGCCGATCCGGTACGAGTTCAGGCCCTGGATCACGGTGTCGAAGCGGCGGTTCTCGGTGCCCGGCTCGATGCCGAGCACGGGCCACACGTGGGCGGCGACGGTCTCGGGGTACTCGGCCTTCAAGTACTCCAGGAACTCCCCGGCCACGTAGGCGTACGTGGACGAGGCATCGCCCTTCGGGTCACCGATGAAGCCGTCGATGGTGCAGGCGATGAAGTAGGTGAGCTTGCGCAAACCGGTCCTCTTTGTCTCTGGGGTGTGGGCTGCGGTCGCAACCACGACGGTTATAGTGCTTCATCTGTAGTGGTTGCGCAAGCCCTATTTTCGAAGAAAGTTCGAAGAGAACGGAAGGAACCCCGGATGGCGCGAAATCCCGAACGGCGTACGGCCCTCCTCGACGCGGCGATCGAGGTGCTCGCGGACGAAGGTGCCCGCGGGCTGACCTTCCGGGCGGTCGATGCCCGGGCCGGCGTCCCCACGGGCACCTCGTCCAACTACTTCACCGACCGGGACCAGCTGCTCTCCCAGGTCGGGGACCGGATCTTCGTCCGGCTGACCCCGGAGCCGGGGTCCGTGGACACGGCTCTGCGGCCGGAGCCCAGTCGGCAGCTGGTCGTGGAGCTGATGCGCTGGCTGGCCCGGCGGATGGCGGCCGAGCGCACCTGCTATCTGGGCCTGTTCGAGCTCCGCCTGGAGGCCACGCGCCGCCCGGAGTTGCGCACCCAGCTCACCAAGGTGCTGCGCGCCGATCTCGACGACAACATCCGCCTGCACGTCGAGTCCGGGATGCCGGGGGACGCGGACACGGTCCGGCTGCTCTACTTCGCCCTCACCGGGCTGCTGTTCGACCACTTCACGGTCCCCGGCCTGCACGACGAGCGAGAGCTGGACGATCTCATCGAGACCGTGGTCAGCCGGATCGTGCCGGAGGCCTGAGTCGCGGTCCGTGCCGGAGGGCGTGAGTCGCGGGTGCGGCCGGGGCGGGGGACCGGTCGGCGCGGCCCCCCGCCCCGGATCACCGGATCACCAGATCGGCGCGTCCGGCGCTCAGCGCCAGCGGCTGACCTCCACGTTCTCCAGGACTCCCAGCGCGTCGGGCACGAGCACCGCCGCCGAGTAGTAGGCCGTGACGAGGTAGGAGATGATCGCCTGCTCGTCGATGCCCATGAAGCGGACGGACAGGCTCGGCTCGATCTCGTCCGGGATGCCCGTCTGGTGCAGGCCGATCACACCCTGGTCGGACTCACCCGTACGCATACAGATGATCGACGTGGTCCTGGCGTCCGAGACCGGGATCTTGTTGCACGGGTAGATCGGCACTCCGCGCCAGGTCGGGATGCGGTTGCCGTTGATCTCGATGGACTCGGGGACGAGGCCGCGCCGGTTGCACTCGCGCCCGAACGCGGCGATGGCGCGCGGGTGGGCGAGGAACATCTTGGAGCCCCGGCGGCGCGAGAGGAGCTCGTCCATGTCGTCCGGGCTGGGCACGCCGTCATGGGGCTGGAGCCGCTGCCCGTAGTCGCAGTTGGAGAGCAGACCGAACTCGCGGTTGTTGATGAGCTCGTGCTCCTGGCGCTCGCGCAGCGCCTCGACCGTGAGCCGCAACTGCTGCTCGGTCTGGTTCATCGGCTGGTTGTAGAGGTCGGCGACGCGGCTGTGGACCTTCAGCACGGTCTGCGCGACGGACAGTTCGTACTCACGCGGGGAGGCGTCGTAGTCCACGTACGTGTGCGGGACGACCGCCTCGCCGACGTGGCCGGCGGAGAGGTCGATCGCCGCCTCCCCGTACTTGTTGGTGCGCTGGTGGGGCAGCGCGGCCACGCCCGCGAGGTGGGCGGCGAGCGAGGTGGCCCGCTCGGCGAGGTTCCGCACGTCGTCGCGGGTGAGCTCGAGGACCGTGCAGGTGGTGGCCGCGCGGGCGGTCCACTCCCACGTGAGGTCCGGGTGCGTCAGCGCGCTGTCGCCGAAGTACGCGCCGTCGGCGAGGACTCCGAGGATCGCCTCGTCCCCGTACGGGCCCTCGCCGATCTGCTCGACCTTTCCGTGCGCGAGGAGGTGGACGCGGTCGGTGGGCTCGCCGGCGGTGGCGATCACCTCGCCCGGTGCGTACTCGCGCTGGCGGCACCGCGCCGCGAGCTCGGTCAGGGCCTCCTCGTCCTCGTAGCCACGCAGCGCCGGGAGTTCGCCGAGCTCGGCGGGGATCACCGTGACGCGCTCTCCGGTCTGCACGAAGGTGACGCGTCCGTCACCCACGGAGTAGCTGAGCCTCCGGTTCACCCGGTACGTGCCACCCTGGACCTGCACCCACGGCAGCATCCGCAGCAGCCACCGGGAGGTGATCTCCTGCATCTGCGGGGCCGACTTGGTGGTGGTCGCCAGGTTCCGCGCGGCGGCGGTACCGAGACTCTGCTGCGGGCTTGCCTGATCCGCGCGGATCTCGTCGCCAACCGAACCAACGGACATGGAACTCCCTCTCGTAAGACTGACCTGCGAGAGGAAGCCTTTCAGCACGGAGAGTGTGCGCGCCATTACACAAATGAGTGGGAGTGGATGGCCTCCGGCTGGGCATGTCACACGGTTTCCACTCGAACAGGCCAGCCCCACCCGTCACACGGTGCGTTGTCCGGATCGACTCGCACACGGCCCGAACGGGTGGCCCGGAGCCGAGCACTCCGGTACTCCGGTACTTCGGTTCCGTCCCGTTCCGCTCATCCGAAGGAGTCGGTCATGGCCCCACCCATGTCCGCGGGCAGGTTCCTCGACGCACTGCGCGACGAGGGTCTGACGGTCGTCGAGGTCGGCGACTGGCGCACGCACAACCGCAACAACAAGGGCCCCTGGGGCCCCGTCCACGGCGTGATGATCCATCACACGGTCACCCGGGGCACCACGAACACCGTCCGGATCTGCCGGGACGGCCACACCTCCCTGCCCGGGCCGCTCTGTCACGGCGTGATCACCAAGGACGGCAGGGTCCACCTGGTCGGCTACGGCCGCGCCAACCACGCCGGGGCCGGCGACGACGAGGTCCTGCGCGCGGTCATCGCCGAGCAGCACCTCCCGCCCGACAACGAGGCCACGACGGACGGCAACCGCCACTTCTACGGCTTCGAGTGCGAGAACCTCGGGGACGGGAAGGACCCGTGGCCGAAGGTCCAGCTGGAGGCGATCGAGAAGGCGGCCGCGGCGCTGTGCCGGGTGCACGGCTGGAGCCAGCGCTCGGTGATCGGCCACCTGGAGTGGCAGCCGGGCAAGGTCGATCCGCGCGGCTTCACGATGGCCTCGATGCGGGAGCGGATCGCGGAACGCCTTCGGTAGACAATGGCCGGGTGAACGCGTTCGACCTCGCACTGTCCCGGCTGCGGCCCCGGCTCCCGTCCCCCGTGGAGCCGGTCGAGGACGAGCGCTTCACCCGCCACGGCCTGCGGCTGCTGCTCAAGCGCGACGATCTGATCCACCCCGATCTGCCGGGCAACAAGTGGCGCAAGCTGGCACTCAATCTGCGGGAGGCCGGCGGCCGGCCGGTTCTGACGTTCGGCGGGGCGTACTCCAACCACCTGCGCGCGACGGCGGCCGCCGGCCGGTTGCTCGGCTTCGACACGATCGGAGTCGTACGCGGGGACGAGCTGGCCGGTCGGCCGCTCAACCCCTCGCTGGCGCGGTGCGCGGCGGACGGGATGCGGCTGGAGTTCGTGGACCGGTCCACGTACCGGGCGAAGACGGACCCGGCCGTCCTGGCCGGACTGCTCGCCCGGTCCCCTTCGGGGACGTACGTGGTCCCCGAGGGCGGCAGCAACGCCCTCGCCGTCGAGGGCTGCGTGGAGCTCGGGCGCGAGCTGCGCGGAGCCGCCGACGTGGTTGCCGTCGCCTGCGGCACCGGAGGCACGCTCGCGGGCCTGGCCGCCGGTCTGGACGCCGGACAACGGGCGCTCGGTGTCCCGGTCCTCAAGGGCGGCTTCCTGGGCGAGGAGATACGCGCCCTGCAGCGCGCCGCCTTCGGTGGCCCCCGCGGCGAGTGGAGCCTCGACGAGCGCTTCCACGGCGGCGGTTACGGCCGTACGACCCCCGCCCTCGACGCGTTCGCCCAGGACTTCGAGGCGCGGCATGGACTCGCCATTGAGCGACTGTATGTCGCCAAAATGCTCTACGGACTTGTCGTCCTGGCCGAGGAGGGCGCGTTCGCCCCGGGCACGACGGTCGCGGCCGTGATGACGGGAGCCCCCTCCTGACCTGAGGCCACCCTCCTCACCTCAGGCCACACTTCCTGGCCTCAGGCCGCCGCTCCCGGCCTCAGGCCGTCTCCTCGCGGTACGCCGCCGCCTCCTCCAGGTCCAGCCGGCGCAGCAGGGTGCGCATCATCTCGTCGTCGATGCGGCGCGCGTCCCGGAGCTGCACGAAGACCTCGCGCTCGGCTTCGATCATCTCCCGCGCGAGCCGGCGGTAGGTGTCGTCCGCCGTCTCGCCGGTGACCTCGTTGACCGCGCCGAGGCGTTCCCACACCGCGTTGCGGCGGCGTTCCAGGACTGTGCGGAGCCGGTCGGCCAGCGGCTGGGGCAGGGCGTTGCGCTCGTCGGCGAGCAGGGCGTCGAGACGCTCCTCCGCCGCACGGGACGCCTCGCTCTGGGCCTGGGCCTCGGCCAGGGTCTCCTTGTACGTGTCGCGGCCCGGCAGCTTCAGGAACCTGATGAGCGGCGGCAGCGTGAGGCCCTGGACGACCAGCGTCCCGATCACGGTGGTGAAGGTGAGGAAGAGGACGAGGTTGCGTGCGGGGAACTCCACCCCGGCCGTCATCACCGGGATCGAGAAGGCGATGGCGAGGGAGACCACGCCGCGCATCCCGGCCCAGCCGACGACCAGCGGCGCCCTCCAGTCCACCCCCGGTTCGCGCTCCCTGATGCGCTCGGACATCCAGCGGGGCAGGAAGGTCGCCGGGTACACCCAGATGAAGCGGACCACGACCACGGCCACGAACACGCCCACGGCGTACCCGATCGCCTCGCCGATCCCGTACCGCCCGAGGCCCTGGACGACGTACGGCAGCTGCAGCCCGATCAGGGCGAAGACGGCGGACTCCAGGATGAAGGCGACCATCTTCCACACGGCCTCCTCCTGGAGGCGGGTCGCGAAGTCCACCTGCCAGTTGCGGTGTCCGAGGAAGAGGCCGACGACGACCACCGCGAGGACTCCGGAGGCGCCGACCTCCTCCGCCGCGGCGTAGGCGACGAAGGGGATCAACAGCGAGAGGGTGTTCTGCAGCAGGGCCTCGCGGAGCCGGAGGCGCACCCAGTGGATGGGGACCATCAGAACAAGTCCGACGCCGATCCCGCCGATCGCCGCGAGCGCGAACTCGCCGAGGCCGCCCGCCCAGCTGATGCCCTCCCCGACCGCCGCGGCGAGCGCCACCTTGAACGCGGTGATGGCGGTGGCGTCGTTCACCAGGGACTCGCCCTGGAGGATGGTGGTGATCCGGTTCGGCAGTCCGAGCCTGCGGGCGATGGCCGTCGCCGCGACGGCGTCCGGCGGCGCGACCACCGCGCCGAGGACGAGCGCGGCGGTCAGCGGAAGGTCGGGGACGAGCACATAGGCGAGCCAGCCGACCGCCACGGTCGCGAAGAGGACGTATCCGACGGAGAGCAGGGCGACGGGCCGGATGTTGGCGCGCAGATCGAGGTACGAGGACTCCACCGCCGCCGTGTAGAGGAGCGGGGGAAGGATCAGCGGCAGCACGATGTGCGGGTCGAGCGTGTAGTCGGGGACGCCCGGGATGTAGGAGGCGGCGAGCCCGACCGCCACCAGGAGCAGCGGCGCCGGCACCGGTGTCCTGCGGGCCGCGCCGGCCACCGCGGCGCTCGCCGCGACGAGCCCCACCAGCTGCAGTGCGTCCATTCCTCGGTCCCCGTCCCCATCGTGTTCGACCACGTAACCTGGCCATCATGAGCGAGTGTCCGCACGTTGCCGAAATGCCGCGCCCCGAACCGGCGCCGCTGACCGACACCTGTCCCGAATGCCTGGCCGACGGCACCCACCCCGTCCAGCTGCGGCTCTGCCTCAGCTGTGGGCACGTGGGATGCTGCGACTCCTCGTCGGGGCGGCACGCCACCGGACACTTCTCGACCACCGGACACCCCGTGATGCGGACCTTCGAGCCGAACGAACGCTGGCGCTGGTGCTTCGTGGACGGTTCGATCGTCTGAGGGCTGGGTACGACACCCCGGCAATCGGCTGCCGGTCGCTGTGCAATTGGGCCCCGCAAACCCCTAGCCACTGTCCGTACTCATGGCCTTACCATGAGTGACAGACGGGGGCGGGATCCTGCCAGGGGCCCACGGCGACACGGCAGCATGGATCGCGATAGCGTCACGGCGGATTGCGCAACCGACTGCGTACCGCCCGGTTCGGGGGGCTTTCTCCCCCCGGGCCCCGAATGAGCTTGTGCCACCTTGGAGGTGAGGGTGTCCCAGATCGCAGGCGAGCCCGGGACCCAGGACTTCGTGGAAGTCCGGCTGCCCGCTGCGGGTGCCTACCTGTCCGTGCTGCGTACGGCCACGGCCGGCCTCGCGGCGCGCTTGGACTTCACCCTCGACGAGATCGAGGACTTGCGGATCGCGGTCGACGAGGCGTGCGCCATCCTGCTCCAGCAGGCCGTACCGGGGTCCGTCCTGAGCTGCGTCTTCCGCCTGGTCGACGACTCTCTCGACGTGACGGTGTCGGCCCCGACGACGGACGGGCGGGCGCCGGAGCGGGACACCTTCGCGTGGACCGTGCTCTCCGCCCTGGCCGGAAAGGTCGAGTCGTCCGTGGCGGAGGACCGTACGGTCTCCATCAGCCTGTACAAACAGCGCGGCGCGGGGCCAGGCCCGGCGTGAGGAGCGGGGACGCGACGGCCGGCATCCCTGAGCAGCAGGCGCGGCCGCATCCGGAGGTCGAGGTCGAGGTCGCTACGGAGCAGGCGGTCCAGATGAGCGAGCACGAGCAGCACAACCAGGTTTCCGAGCCGCGGGAGGCTCCGGATCCGCACGACCGGAGTGGGGCGCGCGCGCTCTTCATCGAGTTGCGCAAGCTCCCGGAGGGCTCCCCGGAGAAGGCGGAGCTGCGCAATCAGCTGGTACGGATGCACCTGCCGCTGGTCGAGCACCTGGCCCGGCGCTTCCGCAACCGTGGCGAGCCGCTCGACGACCTGACGCAGGTCGCGACGATCGGCCTGATCAAGTCGGTGGACCGGTTCGACCCGGAGCGGGGCGTCGAGTTCTCGACGTACGCGACGCCGACGGTCGTCGGCGAGATCAAGCGCCACTTCCGGGACAAGGGCTGGGCAGTCCGGGTGCCGCGCCGCCTGCAGGAGCTGCGGCTCTCGCTGACGACGGCGACGGCGGAGCTCTCCCAGCTGCACGGCCGCTCCCCGACGGTGCACGAGCTCGCGGAGCGTCTCGGCATCTCGGAGGAGGAGGTCCTGGAGGGCCTGGAGTCGGCGAACGCCTACTCGACGCTCTCGCTGGACGTCCCGGACACGGACGACGAGTCCCCGGCGGTCGCGGACACACTGGGCGCGGAGGACGAGGCCCTGGAGGGCGTCGAGTACCGCGAGTCGCTCAAGCCTCTCCTGGAGGACCTGCCGCCCCGGGAGAAGCGGATCCTGCTGCTGCGTTTCTTCGGCAACATGACGCAGTCGCAGATCGCGCAGGAGGTCGGCATCTCGCAGATGCACGTCTCCCGTCTGCTGGCCCGCACGCTGGCGCAGCTCCGGGAGAAGCTCCTCGTCGAGGAGTAGGACCCGTCTTACGCCTCGCCGCGACGGCCGATGCCCAGGGCCTCGGTCGTCGCCGGGTTCACCAGCAGGACCAGGCCGGACACGGCGAGGACCGCGAGGGCGATGCCGGCCGGGATCATGGCGCTGTTCGCCTGGAGGAGCTGCCAGGCGACCGGCAGGGCCAGGATCTGGGTGATGATCGCCGGGCCGCGGCTCCATCCCCGGCGCAGCAGCAGGCCTCGTGCCGCGGCCCCCGGGATCAGACCGAGCGCGATCAGCGTCGCTCCGCCGGTGACCGCCTGGGTGAGGCTGTCGGGGTTTCCGGTGAGACCGGTCACGAGCACGTACACGCCCCCGATCACCAGCGCGAGGGCCTCGATCCCGGCCACCGCCGCGGCGGCGGTCAACCGGACAGGGCGGGAAGTCTGCTCCGTACTGCTCATACCTGGCAGGGTAGCCGGGGCCGGGTGGGGGCCTGTCCGGCAGGTGGCCACGACTGGGATCGGTACCGCCGGGTAGGTACGCTGGCGGTCATGCGCGCACTTCTTGTGGTCAATCCGGCAGCCACCACGACCAGTGCCCGCACGCGTGACGTACTCATCCACGCGCTCGCCAGCGAGATGAAGCTGGAGGCCGTCACCACCGAGTACCGCGGCCACGCCCGCGATCTCGGTCGCCGGGCCGCGGACTCCGAGGACATCGAGCTGGTCGTCGCCCTGGGCGGTGACGGCACCGTGAACGAGGTCGTGAACGGGCTGCTGCACGACGGGCCGGACCCCGACCGGCTGCCCGGTCTCGCGGTGGTCCCCGGTGGTTCCACCAATGTCTTCGCCCGCGCGCTCGGACTGCCCAACGACGCCGTCGAGGCGACCGGTGCGCTGCTCGACGCGCTCCGTGAGCGCCGGACACGCACAGTGAGCCTGGGGCTCGCCTCCGGGACCCCTGGGAGCGATGACGAGGCGGTGCCGGCCCGCTGGTTCACCTTCTGTGCCGGGTTCGGTTTCGACGCCGGTGTCATCGGGCGGGTCGAACAGCAGCGGGAACGCGGCAAGACGTCGACCCATGCCCTGTACCTGCGCCAGGCGTTCCGCCAGTTCCTCGGGGAGTCGAACCGGCGGCACGGAACGATCACCCTGGAGCGCCCCGGCGCGGACCCGGTCGAGGACCTGGTCCTGTCGATAATCTGCAACACCTCCCCCTGGACCTACCTGGGCAATCGCCCGGTGTACGCGTCTCCGGAGGCATCCTTCGAGACCGCTCTGGACGTCCTCGGACTGAGCCGTCTCTCGACCCCCGCGCTGGCCCGGTACGCCACCCAGCTGCTCACTTCGAGCCCCGAGCGCGGCCCTCATGGCAAGCACGCCCTGTCTCTGCACGATCTGACGGACTTCACCTTGCATTCGAAGGTTCCGCTCCCTCTGCAGATGGACGGAGACCACCTCGGACTGCGTACGAGCGTGACGTTCACAGGCGTTCGCCGTGCACTGCGTGTGATTGTGTGAGTGGAAGGGCCCAAAGTCCTTTCACTCGAACGTTTAGGCTGCCATCCACCCCTTAGAAGTACGGCTGTGACCTAGTCGACACCGAGGAATCAAAAAAAACTTTCCGGAAGGGGTTGTATCCGCTGCCGAGGTTTGCGAGTCTCTTCTTGGCGATCGGGACGGCCCGCAAGACCGGCCTCCACTGAGAGCCAGAACCCCTCCTCAGTCCAAGGACCACACCAGTTCAACTGGCAGTCGGCCCTTCACTTACGGGGGGATTCGTGAAAGCGTTCACATTCACAAGCAACCAGCTTATAACACCCTAGAGAGGTAGCAGCCATGGACTGGCGTCACAACGCCGTTTGTCGTGAGGAAGACCCCGAGCTGTTCTTCCCCATCGGCAACACCGGTCCTGCGCTGCTGCAGATCGAGGAAGCCAAGGCCGTCTGCCGCCGCTGCCCCGTCATGGAGCAGTGCCTGCAGTGGGCGCTCGAGTCCGGCCAGGACTCCGGCGTCTGGGGTGGCCTCAGCGAGGACGAGCGCCGCGCGATGAAGCGCCGTGCCGCTCGCAACCGGGCGCGCAACGCCAGCGCCTGAACACCCTGACAAGCCTGAGGCAAGCGGCGCGTACATCGCGTACGCAATCACCGCCCCCGAGCCGCAGCGCGCAGCAGTAACCCACAGCATTCGAGCCCCGGACCGATCTTCTCGGTCCGGGGCTCGCTGCTGTGCTCCGGCCGTGCCGGCCACGAACTCCGGCGGCGCCGCCTACGACCGCGGCGGCGCGGTCACTTCTGCGGCTGTACGGGGATGTCGAGGACGACCTTGGTCCCGCGCTCCGCGCCCGGCTGCATGTCGAAGGTGCCGCCGAGCTCCCCCTCGACCAGCGTCCGCACGATCTGCAGGCCGAGGTTGCCCGCCCGCTGCGGGTCGAAGCCCTCGGGCAGACCGCGGCCGTCGTCCCGGACCGTGATCAGCAGCCGGGCGTCGGCGCGGGGTTCGCCGCGGACGGCCGTGACCTCGACCGTGCCCTGCTCCCCCTGTGCGAAGGCGTGCTCCAGGGCGTTCTGCAGCACTTCGGTGAGAACCATGGACAGCGGGGTGGCGACCTCGGCGTCGAGGATGCCGAAGCGGCCGTTGCGCCGGCACGTCACCTTGCCCGGCGAGATCTCGGCGACCATCGCGATCACGCGGTCGGCGATCTCGTCGAACTCCACGCGCTCGTCCAGGTTCTGGGAGAGCGTCTCGTGCACGATGGCGATCGAACCGACCCTGCGTACGGCCTCGTTGAGGGCCTCGCGGCCCCGGTCGGAGTCCATCCGGCGCGCCTGGAGACGCAGCAGCGCGGCCACGGTCTGGAGGTTGTTCTTCACCCGGTGGTGGATCTCCCGGATGGTCGCGTCCTTGGTGATCAACTCGCGCTCGCGGCGGCGCAGTTCGGTGACGTCGCGGAGCAGTACGAGCGAACCGATGCGGGTGCCCTTGGGCTTGAGCGGGATCGCCCGCAGCTGGATCACTCCGCCGCTGCCCTCGACCTCGGCCTCGCGGGGGGCGTAGCCGGAGGCCAGTTTGACCAGGGCTTCGTCGACGGGGCCGCGGGAGGGGGCGAGTTCGGCGGTGATCTGGCCGAGGTGCTGACCGACGAGGTCGGCGGCGAGGCCGAGACGGTGGTACGCGGAGAGGGCGTTGGGCGAGGCGTACTGGACGATGCCGTCGGCGTCCAGGCGGATCAGGCCGTCGCCGGCGCGCGGCGAGGAGTCCATGTCGACGGCTTCCCCGGGGAAGGGGAAGGCGCCGGCGGCGATCATCTGGGCCAGGTCGGAGGCGGACTGGAGGTACGTGAGCTCCAGCCGGGACGGGGTCCGCACGGTGAGCAGGTTGGTGTTGCGGGCGATGACGCCGAGGACGCGGCCCTCGCGGCGGACGGGGATGGACTCGACCCGTACCGGGACCTCCTCGCGCCACTCGGGGTCGCCCTCGCGCACGATCCGGCCCTCGTCGAGGGCGGCGTCGAGGAGCGGGCGGCGGCCGCGCGGGACGAGGTGGCCGACCATGTCGTCCTGGTAGGAGGTGGGGCCGGTGTTGGGCCGCATCTGGGCGACGGAGACGTAACGGGTGCCGTCGAGGGTGGGGACCCAGAGGACGAGGTCGGCGAAGGAGAGGTCGGAGAGCAGCTGCCACTCCGAGACCAGCAGGTGCAGCCACTCGAGGTCGGACTCACTCAGAGCGGTGTGCTGGCGTACGAGGTCGTTCATGGAGGGCACAGGTGCGAGCGTACCTGCGGAATTGAGGCGCGATGAACCTGGATCTCGCGGCGTTCGTGTTGGAGGATGGGCCGGTGAACACCCCGCGCATGTGGATGGACAGACAAGAATGGTCTAGTCCACAATGGCAGGGCACATCACCATGAAGACCTCCGCCCTCCCCGCACAGGAGGGTGGACGAGGTACCCGGCGCTCTCTGCCCTGACTGCGCCGAGACCTCCCATACGGCCGCGGGACCGCATACCCCCGGCCGGGCAACTCCGGGCTGCGGTGCCGGACGGGTTGAGGGTCCCGTCGGGCGCCGCGGCCCGCGGGTGTTTCCGGGGGCGTTTCAGCTCGCGGCCGGTGCGGACGGCCAGGCCACCATCGCCGCCTCCGCCACCGCCTCGAGCTCCGCCCGGGTCGCCCCGTCGCGCGCCTGCTGGGACATGCCCTGGAGGACCGCTCCGTACAGCCGGGCCAGCGTGCCCGCCTCGGTGTCCGCAGACAGCTCGCCCGCGTCGACGCCCTGCCGGATCCGGGTCTCGAAGGACGCCAGGTTGCTGTTGCGTCGCTCACGCAGCGCCCTCTCGACCTCCGGGGTGGAGCAGTTGATCGCCGCGGAGATCATCAGGCAGCCGCGCGGGTGGGCCGGGTCGGTGAAGACCTCGGCCGCCTCCCCGAGCATCCGGGCGAACGCACCGCGCGCCGTCGGCTCCTGCTCGAAGGCCCGACCGCCGTACGCACCGTACGAGACGGCGTACGCCTCCACGACCTCCTCGAACAGCGCCTTCTTGTCGCCGAAGGCCGCGTAGAGGCTGGGCGCGCTGATGCCCATGGCGCGGGTGAGGTCGGCCACGGAGGTCGTCTCGTACCCGTGCTCCCAGAACGCCATCGTGGCCTGCTCCAGCGCCGTGAGGCGGTCGAAGGAGCGGGGGCGGCCGCGCGGTTTCGTCGTCATGGCGCCAATTCTATAGCGAGCGTTACGAAACGATGCTACGGTTCTTTCTGTAACGACCGCTAGGAAATTAGGGGGGCGCCCCATGAGCGCGCTCAAGGGGAAGACGGCACTGGTCACGGGCGGCAGCCGGGGCATCGGGCGGGGTGTCGCTGAGCGACTCGGCCGGGACGGGGCTCGGGTCGCGGTGCACTACGGAGTCAACGAGGCAGCGGCGAAGGAGACGGTCACGGCGATCGAGGCGGCCGGCGGCGAGGCGTTCGCGATCGGCCAGGAGCTGGGGGTACCGGGGGACGCGGCGGCACTCTGGGAGCGGTTCGACGCCCACGCGGACGGGCTCGACATCCTCGTCAACAACGCGGGGATCGGGGCCTCGCGGCCGTTCGCGACGATCGAGGAGGCGGAGTACGACCGGCTCTTCGCGGTCAACACGAAGGCCCCCTTCTTCCTGGCACGGCTCGGCGCCGACCGGATGCGCGACGGCGGCCGGATCGTCAACATCTCCACGGGCCTGAGCCGGGCGGCGATGATGCCGGACGCGATGGCGTACGCGATGTCGAAGGGTGCGCTCGACGTGTTCACGCGCTACCTGTCCAAGGTCCTCGGCGGGCGGGGCATCACGGTCAACGCGGTGGCACCGGGAATCGTGGACACGGACGTCAACGCGGACTGGCTGCGGGGGAACGACGAGGCATGGGCAGGCGCGGCGGCACTGTCGGCGCTCGGGAAGGTCGGCACCGCCGCGGACATAGCCGATGTCGTGGCCTTCCTGGCCTCGCACGACGGCCGCTGGGTGACGGGGCAGTGGATCGACGCCACGGGAGGCTCCATCGCCTGACCGGGGGCCGGTCCCCGGTGGCCGCGAGAGCCTCGCCGTTCGACGATGGGGAGGTCCCGTCCGCCCGCTGGAAGGGCCTGAGCAGACGCCCTCCGCTCTGCTAGATTGGGCTTTGATTGGTCTATACCACCAGGCCCCTCACCAGCCCCTCATCAGATCGGCAGGCAAAGCGTGGAAGTTGTCATCGTCCCGGACGCCACGGCAGGCGGAGAGCTCATCGCGGACGGCATCGCCGGCCTCCTGCGCCGCAAGCCCGACGCGCTGCTAGGCGTTGCCACGGGTTCGACTCCGCTGCCCATCTACGAGGCCCTGATCGCCCAGGTCAAGGCCGGTTCCGTGGACGCTTCGCGCGCCCGGATCGCTCAGCTCGACGAGTACGTCGGACTGCCCACGGGGCACCCGGAGTCGTACCGCTCCACCGTGCTGCGCCAGGTCGTGGAGCCGCTCGGACTCTCCGAGGACGCCTTCATGGGGCCCGACGGCGCGGCCGAGGACGTCCAGGCGGCGTGCGAGGACTACGACCGGGTGCTGAAGGACGCCGGCGGGGTGGACCTGCAGATCCTCGGCATCGGGACCGACGGGCACATCGGCTTCAACGAGCCGTGCTCCTCGCTCGCCTCCCGGACCCGGATCAAGACGCTCACCGAGCAGACCCGGGTCGACAACGCGCGCTTCTTCGACAACGACATCGAGCAGGTGCCGCACCACGTCATCACCCAGGGCATCGGCACCATCCTGGAGGCCCGCCACCTGGTCCTCCTGGCCACCGGCGAGGGCAAGGCCGACGCCGTGGCGGCGACCGTCGAGGGCCCGGTCGCCGCTCTCGTACCGGCCTCCGCGCTGCAGCTGCACCCGCACGCCACCGTCGTCGTGGACGAGGCCGCCGCGTCCAAGCTGAAGCTCGCGGACTACTTCCGCCACACCTTCGCCAACAAGCCCTCCTGGCAGGGCATCTAGGGCCACGCCCCCGTACGACGAAGGGGCCCGGCACCTGGTTCAGGTGCCGGGCCCCTCTCGTCGTACCGGTCTCAGACCCCGGCGATGGCCTCCGCCGCCGCCCGGCCGCAGACCCGTGCGGCGCCGTGCGTGGCGATGTGCAAGGCGCCACGGGGTGCCGCCCGGTTCAGGCCCATCTCCACCACGACCGTGTCGGGACGGGCCGCGAGGAGGCCGTCCAGGGCCTCGGCCATCCACGGGTGCCGGTGGGCATCTCGTACCACCGCGACGATCCGTCGCTCCCCCGCCGCGGCGAGGACCGCGTCCACCGCGGGCTTGTCGTACGCGCCCGTCCCGGTGCCCGGCAGCAGCCGCTCCAGCTCCGCCGCGACGCCCCACGGCGTCTCGTCGCCGACCGCGATGTTGGCGACCGGGGTGAAGGCGGCGACATAGGGAGCGCTGGTCATCGGCGTGTAGGGCCGCTCCCCCGTCGTCGTCCTCAGCGCCCGGCGGGCGGCGACCAGTCCGATCTCGGTGCCGGGCGCGGTCCCCTCCTGCACTGCCGCGCCCGGCCCCGATACAGCCCCCCTGGCCCGGTGCGCCTGGGTCCAGGCCGCCAGGGCGCGTACACGCGCCGCGGCGTCGGCCAGCCGCTCCTCGGGCAGTTCACCGGTCCGTACCGCGTCGACCAGCGCGTCGCGCAGCCGCAGTACGGTGCCCTCGTCGGCCAGCCCGCCGCCGACGCAGATGGCGTCGGCGCCCGCGGCGATCGCGAGGACGGATCCGCGCTCGATGCCGTACGTCGACGCGATGGCCTGCATCTCCATGCCGTCGGTGACGATCAGCCCCTGGAAGCCCAGCTCCTGGCGCAGCAGACCGGTCAGGATCTGCGGGCTCAGGGTCGCCGGACGGTCCGGGTCGAGCGCGGAGAGCAGGATATGCGCGCTCATCACCGCTTGGGTACCCGCGGCGATCGCGGCGCGGAAAGGTACCAGCTCACGGGCGTGCAGTGTGTCCAGATCCACATCGATCCGGGGCAGCGCATGGTGGGAGTCCACGTTGGTGTCGCCGTGCCCGGGGAAGTGCTTGGTGCAGGCGGCGACGCCGACGGCCTGGAGGCCCTCGACGTACGCCACGGTGTGCCGGGCGACCAGTTCGGGGCTCGGGCCGAAGGAGCGGACGCCGATGACGGGGTTCTCGACGTTGGAGTTCACGTCGGCCGAGGGCGCCCAGTTGAGGTCGACCCCGCACGCGGCGAGCCGGCGGCCGAGTTCCTCGGCTACGGCCCGGGTGAGGTGCACGTCGTCGACCGAGCCCAGCGCGTAGTTGCCGGGGAAGGAGGAGCCGTGCCGGACCTCCAGGCGCGTGACGTCGCCGCCCTCCTCGTCGATGGCGACGAGGACGTCGTCCCGCTCGGCCCGCAGCCGGGCGGTGAGCGCGGCGAGCTGCTCGGGAGAGGCGATGTTCCGGCCGAACAGACCGACGGAGGAGAGCCCCTCGCCGATCCTGCGGAGCAGCCAGTCGGGAGCGGTCGTGCCGACGAAGCCGGGCTGGAGGACGGTGAGCGCGTCGCGGGTCAGGGTGTCCGATGCGCTGACGAGAGTGGTCATGAGGCGGCGTTATCCCTTCACCGCGCCGGCCGTCAGGCCGGCGGCCATCTTGCGCTGGACAAGGAGGAAGAGGATCACGATGGGAACGGCCATCATCGTGGAGCCCGCCATCATCGGGGCGTACTCCGTGCCGTTCTTCGTGATGAAGTTGCCGAGCCAGACGGTGGCCGTCTGGTTCTGCTGGCTCATCAGCATCAGGGCGTAGAGGTACTCGTTCCACGCCTGGATGAAGCCGTAGACGGAGGTGGCGACCATGCCCGGGGCGAGCAGCGGGAAGACGACCCGGATGAAGGCGCCGGTGCGGGTGCAGCCGTCGACCTGCGCGGCCTCCTCCAGCTCCTTGGGGATGTTGACGATGAAGCCACGCAGCGTCCACACCGTGAAGGGCAGGATGAAGGTCAGGTAGGTGATGATCAGGCCGGTGATCCTGTCGTACTGGCCCAGGTCGTTGAGCATCAGGAAGACCGGGATGATCATCGCGACGAGCGGGACCATCTGGACGGCGAGGATGCCGACGATCACGATCTTGCGGCCGCGGAAGGCGAAGCGGGAGATGGCGAGCGCCGCCAGCATGCCGACGACGATGCCGATGACGACGACGACCGACGAGACGACGAGGCTGCGGGTGACCGGTCCCCAGAAGTCCGCGATCTCCAGCGCACGCTTGAAGTTCTCCAGCGTGAAGGTGGAGGGGAAGAAGTGCGGGTCGGGGTCGATGGCGTCCTTCGCAGGCTTGAACGCCGTGTTCACCATCCAGTAGACGGGGAAGCCGACGACGACGAAGACGAGGAGCCCGAGCAGGTTCCAGCCGAGCTTGCACGTGCGGCGGCGGGTGACGGCGGGGGCGGCGGTGGTCGTGGTCACTCCACCTCTCCGATCTTGAGCATCTGACGCATGTACACGGCGACCACTCCGAGCAGCAGCAGGACCGTGACGAGCGCGATCGCGGAGCCGGTGCCGTAGTCGTTGACGACGAACGCCTTGTCGAACGAGTACGTGGTGAGCAGCTGGAACTCCGCCTCGGGGTGGCCGTTGCGCATCACGTAGACCTGCGGGAAGACACCCATGTCCCAGATCACCGAGAGCGTCGTCAGCATGACGATGATCGGCTTGAGGATGGGCAGGGTGACGAAGCGGAAGACGCCCCAGGCTCCGGCGCCGTCGAGGCGGGCGGCCTCCTCGAGCTCCTTGGGGACCTGGGTGAGACCGGCGCTCAGGGTGATGACGACGAAGGGCACGGCGCCCCAGACGACGAGCAGCATGATCACGGCGAGACCCTGCGGGCCGCTGGCGAACCAGTTGTGGCCGATCATGTCGACGCCCGGCAGCCTGCTCAGCAGCCAGTTGAGAACGCCGTAGTCGGCGTCGAAGAGCCACTTGAAGATGGCGGTGGCGACGATGATGGGCATGCCCCAGCTCGCCACGAGCACGATGTTGATGAGGGCCTTGACCCAGCCGGAGACCTTCTGGAGCAGCAGCGCGATCATCATGCCGAGGACCATGGTGAGGACGACCGCGCCGGCCGTGAAGAGCACGGTGCGCAGGACGACGGTCCAGAACTCGCCGTCACCGAGGATCTTGGTGAAGTTGGCGAAGCCGGCCGACTCCGCCTCCTGGAAGCCCCAGAGCTGCGGCTGTCCGAAGTGCTGGAAGGAGAGGGTGACCAGGCGCAGGAGCGGATAGCCGAGCACCAGGAGCAGGACGAGCAGGCACGGCGCGAGCAGGAGCCAGGGGACTCCGCCTCCGCCGTTGGTGGGCTTCTTCCCCGGCTTCGGGGCACCGGCCCCCGGGCCGGCTGGTGGCGATTGCCGCACCGGCGGCACCTTCGCGGTGGTTGTGTCTGCGGCACTCATCCCGTGCTCCTCAGCGATCCCTCTCGTGGTACGGGAAGCAGGGCCCCGTCGCGGTGACGGGGCCCTGCCCATAGGTCACTTGGTGTTGATGACCTTGTCGATCGCGGCGTCCGCGTCCTTGGCGGCGGCCTCGACCGACTTCTTGCCGTTGGCGATGTCGATCAGCATCGTCTTGAGGATCTGGGCCTTCTCGACCTGGCCCCAGCCCGGAGCGGTCGGGACGAACCAGCTGGACTCGGCGGCCGTGGCCGCGACCGTGGTGGCCGGGTCGGCCTTCAGCGGGGCGAGCGCGGTCTTGTTGTTGGGCAGGTTGCCCTTGCCGACGAGGCCCTTCTGGCCCTCGGTGCCGGTGTAGGCGTTGATCCACTCGGCCGCGAGGCCCTGCGCCTTGGACTTGACCGGGATGGCCAGGTCGGAGCCGCCGAGGAAGACCGGGAGGTTCTTGCCGGACGGGCCGGGCATCACGAAGTTCTCGAGCTTGTCCTTGAGCCCGCCGACCTTGTCGCTCTTCGGGTCGGCCGCGGTGGCGCCTTCCCACGCGGCGGCGAAGATCGTGGCGGAGTTGCCCTGGCCGAAGACGACCGGGCGGTCCGCCTCGTCCTTGGTCTTGTCGCCGTGCATGTACTTGTCGACGATCGTCTTGTACTCGTTGAGGCCCTTGACGGACTCCGGCGAGGACAGGTTCGCCTTCCAGGTCTCGCCGTCCTGCTTGGCGATCGAGCCACCGGCGTCGAAGACGAAGGACATCGCGGCGTACCAGTCGGGCGACGGCTGGTACCAGGCGCTGAACTTGTCGCCCTTCTTCTTCTGGATGGCGTCGAGCGCGGCGGTCAGCTCGGCCCAGGTCTTCGGGGCCGCCTTGACGCCCGCCTCGGCGGCGACGTCCTTGCGCCACGTGCCGATACGGCCACCGGCGTAGTAGGGGACACCGTAGGTCTTGCCGTTGTAGGTGACCGAGTCCTTGAGGGCGTCCAGCCACTGGCCCGAGTTGTCGAACTTCGAGGCGTCGACCTCGGCGAAGGCACCCTTCGCCATGTAGCTGATCATCTCGGAGTTGCCCATCTCGACAACGTCCGGGGCCTTGTCCGTGGCGAGCACCGCGTCGAGCTTGGTGTTCTTGTCCGGCCAGCCGTAGTACTCGTGCTTGATCTTGACGCCCGGGTGCTTCTTGGTCACCGCGTCGTCGGCGGCCTTGACCAGCTCGGGCCAGTTGTTCTGGGCGTCGACCGTCAGCCAGACGGTGAGCTCCTTGGCGTCGCCGCCGGCGTTGTCCCCGCTCTTGTCGGAACCGCACGCAGCGATGCTGACCATGATGCCCGCGACGCCGATCGCCGCGATGAGCTTGCGCTTCACGCCACCCTCCTCAGGGATGCCTGCAACCCCCCCACCGCGCGAAGACATACGTCGAGTAGTGCTCGTGGGGCTGGGACCTGGTCTTTAATGGTTTAGACCAGTACCCGGAGCTTGGCCTAGACCTTTAGGGGTGTCAAGGGTGTATAAGAAGGGCAGTCGCGTCCGTTATCGGACCGACACCTGAGGGAGGGCGACGACCCGTGACCGGTCCGTGCCACCATGTGAGCCGCGACAGACGGAGGAGCCGGTGACGGCAGCAGCACAGGAGTCGGGAAGGCAGGCCATGGCCACGGACGCGGGCAGTAACGAGAAGGACAGCGGGGTCACCACCCGTACCGCGCGCGTGCCCAAGTACTACCGACTGAAGCGGCACTTGCTCGACATGACGGAGACCCTGCCGCCCGGCACACCGGTCCCGCCGGAGCGCACGCTCGCCGCCGAGTTCGACACCTCGCGCACCACCGTGCGCCAGGCACTGCAGGAGCTGGTCGTCGAGGGCCGGCTGGAACGGATCCAGGGCAAGGGCACCTTCGTGGCCAAGCCCAAGGTGTCCCAGGCACTCCAGCTCACCTCGTACACCGAGGACATGCGGGCGCAGGGCCTGGAGCCCACCTCGCAACTGCTCGACATCGGATACGTCACCGCCGACGACACACTCGCCGGCCTGCTCGACATCTCGCCCGGCGGGCGCGTCCTGCGGATCGAGCGGCTGCGACTCGCGAGCGGCGAACCGATGGCGATCGAGACCACGCACCTGTCGGCCAAGCGCTTCCCGGCGCTGCGCCGTTCACTGGTGAAGTACACCTCGCTCTACACGGCGCTCGCCGAGGTGTACGACGTGCATCTCGCCGAGGCCGAGGAGACCATCGAGACCTCCCTCGCCACCCCGCGCGAGGCCGGCCTGCTCGGTACGGACGTCGGCCTGCCGATGCTGATGCTCTCCCGCCACTCGCTGGACGCCCAGGGCGAGCCCGTGGAATGGGTCCGCTCGGTCTACCGCGGCGACCGATACAAGTTCGTTGCGCGACTCAAGCGACCCAACGGCTGACAAAAGGCCCCACAGCGTCCGTCCGTTATCCGGACGGGGGTTCCATGGAGCGGAACCGTCCCCTAGATTTCCTGCGCATTACACAGGTGATCAGCGAGGGGACGGTTCCGTCGTATGTCGGAAGAAACGCAGGGAAGACAACCAACCGTCACACCCGTGCGGGTCGTGGTGGCGCTCTGCCTCATCGCGCCGTTCGTGGCGATGCTCTGGGTGAGCTCGTACGCCAAGGTCGAGCCGACCTTCGTCGGCATCCCGTTCTTCTACTGGTACCAGATGGCCTGGGTCGTGATCTCGACCGCGCTCACCATGGTCGCCTACCAGCTGTGGCAGCGTGACCAGCGCGCCCGCAAGGGAGGTGCGTCGAAGTGACGGACGGCGTGAACGGCGTCGCACTCGCCGTCTTCATCTTCTTCTTCCTGGCCGTCACGGTCATGGGCTTCCTCGCCTCGCGCTGGCGCAAGGCCGAGAACGAGAACAGCCTCGACGAATGGGGCCTGGGCGGCCGCTCGTTCGGCACCTGGGTGACCTGGTTCCTGCTCGGCGGCGACCTCTACACCGCGTACACCTTCGTCGCCGTCCCGGCGGCCATCTACGCGGCGGGCGCGGCGGGCTTCTTCGCCGTCCCGTACACGATCCTCGTGTACCCGCTGATCTTCACCTTCCTGCCCCGCCTCTGGTCGGTGTCGCACAAGCACGGCTACGTCACCACCTCCGACTTCGTCCGCGGACGCTTCGGCTCCAAGGGTCTGTCGCTGGCGGTCGCCGTCACCGGCATCCTCGCCACCATGCCGTACATCGCGCTCCAGCTGGTCGGCATCCAGGCCGTCCTGGACGTGATGGGCGTGGGCGGCGGCGAGAACACGCACTGGTTCATCAAGGACCTGCCGCTGCTCATCGCCTTCGGTGTCCTCGCGGCGTACACCTACTCCTCGGGTCTGCGCGCCCCGGCGCTCATCGCCTTCGTCAAGGACACGCTGATCTACATCGTCATAGCGGTGGCGATCATCTACATCCCGATCAAGCTCGGCGGCTTCGACGAGATCTTCGCCAAGGCCGGCGAGGCGTACGCGACGATCAACCCGGCGACCGACAAGCCGCGCGGCGCGCTGGTGCCGGGCGAGATGGGCCAGTGGGGCTACGCGACGCTGGCGCTCGGCTCGGCGCTCGCGCTCTTCATGTACCCGCACTCCATCACGGCGACGCTCTCCTCGCGCAGCCGTGACGTGATCCGCCGCAACACCACGATCCTGCCGCTGTACTCGCTGATGCTGGGCCTGCTCGCGCTGCTCGGCTTCATGGCGATCGCCGCCGGCGTGAAGGTGACGAACGGCCAGCTCGCCATCCCGCAGCTGTTCGAGAACATGTTCCCGGACTGGTTCGCGGGCGTCGCCTTCGCCGCCATCGGCATCGGCGCCCTGGTGCCCGCCGCGATCATGTCGATCGCCGCCGCGAACCTCTTCACCCGCAACATCTACAAGGACTTCCTGAAGCCGGACGCCACTCCGGAGCAGGAGACCAAGGTGTCCAAGCTGGTGTCGCTCCTGGTGAAGGTCGGGGCACTGGCCTTCGTCCTCACCATGGACAAGACCGTGGCGATCAACTTCCAGCTGCTGGGCGGCATCTGGATCCTGCAGACCCTCCCGGCGCTGGTCGGCGGTCTGTTCACCCGCTGGTTCCACCGCTGGGCGCTGCTCGCCGGCTGGGCCGTCGGCATGGTCTACGGCACGGCGGCGGCGTACGGCGTGGCCAGCCCGACCCAGAAGCACTTCGGCGGCTCGTCCGCCGAGATCCCGGGCATCGGCGAGATCGGCTACATCGGCCTCACCGCCTTCGTGATCAACGTCGTCGTCACCGTCGTCCTGACCTTCGTCCTGAAGGCCGTGAAGGCGCCGGAGGGCGTCGACGAGACCTCGCCGTCGGACTACACGGCGGACGCGGGCGACCCGGGCGTCCAGACCGAGCTGCCCAAGGTCGGTGCCCCCACGCACTGACGCCGAGCTCGCACGGACATCGAGTTCGCACGGACATCGAGTTCGCACCGACACCGAGAAGCACGCGCGGGGCCCGGGATTCCGAACGGAACTCCCGGGCCCTTCGCCGTACCCGGGGCGGACTGCCGGAATGGCCCCTCTGACGCGCCAACGACACAACATGTGGGGGGTGCTTCGGGGAGCGCCCCCCACATGTATGCTCATCCTCGCTGTCCTCGCAGGGGAATCCGGTGGAAATCCGGAACTGTCCCGCAACGGTGTGGTTTCGACGTGCTTGTACGCCGACCGAGTCCGAAGACCTGTGGACAGCGCGCCCGGTCCGTCCGTTCCGGGTGCCACAGACGTCCGGGCCTCGCGGAGTGGGCCGTGGCGCGGCGCTGCCCTGCGTACGGGCGCCCGCCGCCCGCCTCCCCCGCCGGCCCCGAGCCGAGCGAGGGAGAGCCCCCACGTGACCATCGCGCCCGCCGATCCGGCCGCAGCGATCGAGAGCGACGGTAACGAGAGCGACGGACCCGGGACCGTGCTTCTGCGGACCCTGACCGACCTCACCGCCGACCTCCCCGACACCGACCCCGGCAAGGTCGCCGCCGCCGCGCTGCGCGGCCGCAACGCCGGTTCGGACGAGGCCGAGCTGCGCGAGCTGGCCACGGAGGCGGCCGCCGGTCTGATCGCCGAGGACCCCGCGTACTCCCGGCTCGCCGCCCGGCTCCTGACGATCACCATCGCCGACGAGGCGGCCGGCCAGGGCGCCGTCACCTTCTCCGCCTCGGTCGCCGTCGGGCACCACGAGGGCCTGATCGCCGACCGCACGGCCGCGTTCGTCGCCCTGCACGCCGAGCGGCTCGACACGCTGATCGACGCCGCGGCCGACGACCGCTTCGGCTACTTCGGTCTGCGCACCCTCTACTCGCGCTATCTGCTGCGCCATCCGATCACCCGCAAGGTGATCGAGACCCCGCAGCACTTCATGCTGCGCGTCGCCTCCGGCCTCGCCGAGGACGACAGCGTCCGCGCGCTGGACGAGGTCGCTGCGCTGTACGGGCTGATGAGCCGGCTCGACTACCTGCCCTCCTCCCCCACGCTCTTCAACTCCGGCACCCGCCACCCGCAGATGTCCTCCTGCTATCTGCTGGACTCCCCGCTGGACGAGCTGGACTCGATCTACGACCGCTACCACCAGGTCGCGCGCCTGTCGAAGCACGCGGGCGGCATCGGGCTCTCGTACTCCCGTATCCGCGCCCGCGGTTCGCTGATCCGGGGCACCAACGGGCACTCCAACGGCATCGTGCCGTTCCTGAAGACGCTGGACGCCTCGGTGGCCGCCGTGAACCAGGGCGGCCGGCGCAAGGGCGCGGCCGCGGTCTACCTGGAGACCTGGCACGCGGACATCGAGGAGTTCCTGGAGCTGCGCGACAACACCGGTGAGGACGCCCGGCGTACGCACAACCTCAACCTCGCGCACTGGATCCCCGACGAGTTCATGCGCCGCGTCAACGCCGACGCCGAGTGGTCGCTGTTCTCCCCGGCCGACGTGCCCGAACTGGTCGACCTGTGGGGCGACGAGTTCGACGCCGCGTACCGCAAGGCCGAGGCGTCGGGCCTGGCCCGCAAGACCATGCCCGCCCGCGACCTGTACGGCCGGATGATGCGGACCCTGGCGCAGACCGGCAACGGCTGGATGACCTTCAAGGACGCCTCGAACCGCACGGCCAACCAGACCGCCGAGCCGGGCCACACGGTCCACTCCTCCAACCTCTGCACGGAGATCCTGGAGGTCACGGACGACGGCGAGACGGCGGTCTGCAACCTGGGCTCGGTCAACCTCGGCGCGTTCGTGGACACGGCCACCGGGGACATCGACTGGGAGCGGCTCGACGCCACCGTCCGTACGGCCGTCACGTTCCTCGACCGGGTCGTGGACATCAACTTCTACCCGACCGAGCAGGCCGGCCGCTCCAACGCCCGCTGGCGCCCGGTGGGCCTGGGCGCGATGGGCCTCCAGGACGTCTTCTTCCAGCTGAAGCTGCCCTTCGACTCGGCGGAGGCGCGCGCGCTGTCCACCCGTATCGCCGAGCGGATCATGCTGGCGGCGTACGAGGCCTCGGCCGACCTGGCCGAGCGCAACGGCCCGCTCCCGGCCTGGGAGAAGACCCGCACGGCCCGCGGTGTGCTCCACCCCGACCACTACGACGTCGAACTGAACTGGCCCGAGCGCTGGTCGGCGCTGCGCGAGCGGATCGCCGCGGTCGGCATGCGCAACAGCCTGCTCCTCGCCATCGCGCCGACGGCGACCATCGCCTCGATCGCGGGCGTGTACGAGTGCATCGAGCCGCAGGTCTCCAACCTCTTCAAGCGCGAGACGCTCTCCGGCGAGTTCCTCCAGGTCAACTCGTACCTGGTCGACGAGCTGAAGAGGCTCGGCGTGTGGGACGCGCAGACCCGTGAGGCGCTGCGCGAGTCCAACGGCTCGGTGGCCGGCTTCACCTGGGTCCCGGCCGAGGTGCGCGAGCTGTACCGGACGGCGTGGGAGATCCCGCAGCGCGGCCTGATCGACATGGCGGCGGCCCGTACGCCGTTCCTCGACCAGAGCCAGTCCCTGAACCTCTTCCTCGAGACCCCCACCATCGGCAAGCTCTCGTCGATGTACGCGTACGCCTGGAAGCAGGGCCTGAAGACGACGTACTACCTGCGCTCCCGCCCGGCGACCCGGATCGCCCGCGCGGCCCAGGCGTCGACCGTGGCCGCCGCCCCGATCCCCGTGCAGGCGACTCCTGAAGAGGCCATCGCCTGCTCCCTCGAAAACCCCGAGTCCTGCGAGGCCTGCCAGTAATGAGTACCGAGAACAAGAACCTCCTCGACCCGGGCTTCGAGCTGACCCTGCGTCCGATGCGCTACCCGGACTTCTACGAGCGCTACCGGGACGCGATCAAGAACACCTGGACGGTGGAGGAGGTCGACCTCCACTCGGACGTCGCCGACCTCGCCAAGCTGACGCCGGGTGAGCAGCACATGATCGGCCGGCTGGTCGCGTTCTTCGCGACGGGCGACTCGATCGTGGCGAACAACCTCGTGCTGACGCTGTACAAGCACATCAACTCCCCCGAGGCGCGGCTGTACCTCTCGCGCCAGCTGTTCGAGGAGGCCGTGCACGTCCAGTTCTATCTGACGCTGCTCGACACCTACCTCCCCGACCCGGAGGACCGTGCCGCCGCGTTCGCGGCCGTCGAGAACATCCCCTCCATCCGCGAGAAGGCGCAGTTCTGCTTCAAGTGGATGGACTCGGTCGAGAAGATCGACCGCCTGGAGACCCAGGCCGACCGCCGCCGCTTCCTGCTGAACCTGATCTGCTTCGCCGCGTGCATCGAGGGCCTGTTCTTCTACGGCGCCTTCGCGTACGTGTACTGGTTCCGGTCCCGCGGCCTGCTGCACGGTCTGGCGACCGGCACCAACTGGGTCTTCCGCGACGAGACGATGCACATGAACTTCGCCTTCGAGGTCGTGGACACCGTCCGCAAGGAGGAGCCCGAGCTCTTCGACGACGCGCTGCAGCAGCAGGTCACCGACATGCTGAAGGAGGCCGTCGAGGCGGAGCTGCAGTTCGGCCGTGACCTGTGCGGCGACGGCCTGCCGGGCATGAACACGGAGTCGATGCGCGAGTACCTCCAGTGCGTCGCCGACCAGCGCCTCCAGCGCCTGGGCTTCGCCCCGGTCTACGGCTCCGAGAACCCGTTCGCGTTCATGGAGCTCCAGGGCGTCCAGGAGCTGACGAACTTCTTCGAGCGCCGGCCGTCCGCCTACCAGGTGGCGGTCGAGGGCTCGGTGGACCTGGACGAGGACTTCTAGTCCCTTCGCGTTCCAGGGAGTACGCGACGAAGGGCCCCGCTCCGGGGGAGGGGGCCCTTCGTCGTGTGCGAGAACGAGATCAGTCGTTCGGGACGGTCTCGTAGCGCGGGGTCCCCTCGGCCATCTGGCGGAGGGCTTCCTTGCGCTCGCGCTTGGAGAGCTTGTCGATGTACAGGAAGCCGTGCAGGTGGTCCGTCTCGTGCTGGAGGCAGCGGGCGAAGTAGCCGGTGCCGCGGACCTTGATCGGGTTGCCCTGGGCGTCCTGGCCGTGGACCTCGGCGTAGTCCGGGCGGGCCAGCGAGGCGTAGGCGGTCGGGACCGACAGGCAGCCCTCGTTGGAGTCGTCCAGAACACGACGGTCCGCCGGCAGGTCCTGGAGCACCGGGTTGACGACGACGCCGGTGTGCCGCACGCCCTCGTCGTCGGGGCAGTCGTAGACGAAGACCTTGAGGTCCACACCGATCTGGTTCGCGGCCAGGCCCACGCCCTCGGCCGCCTTCTGGCTGGCGAACATGTCGTCGATCAGCGCCGCGAGCTTGTCGTCGAACTCGGTGACGTCCTTGCACTCCCGGTGGAGCACCGGGTTGCCGACGACCGTGATCGGGCGCGCCGTGCCGCGCTCGCGGTGCGCGAGCTCACGCGCCTCGCAGTCCTCCGTGTCGACGACGAACCCGTCGTTGATCTGCTCGTCAGTCTCCTGCTGCGCCATTCCGCCGCACGCCTTCCTCAGAACCCCAGTCGATGGTCCCGTACAGCCTAAGGGCACGGTCCGGAGAGGGTCAGCAGACCTCTTCGAGATCCCGCCACTCACGGCTGTCGGGGCTGTCCGCCACCCAGCCGTCGAGGAGCCCGCGGACCAGGCCGACGGGCGCGGCGATACCGCACTCCCGTTCGGGGACCCAGAGCTCGCCGGGCGAGCGGTGGCCGAGGGGGCCGGGGTGGCCCGGTTCGCTGTGGTCGTGGGGGTCGAGGTGCTCGCCCTCGCCCTCGGCGCTGGGCATGGTCGACTCGGAGCAGGCGCGACAGAGCAGCCGGACCGACGAGGACCAGTCCTCGGCGGCGAATCCGGCGTCGGCGGCGAGCTGCTCCAGGGCGTCGCGGTCGGCCTCGGTGGCGGCCTCCAGGAGGACGACCCAGGTGGGGACGGGCGACGGGGCCCAGAGCTCGATCTCGTCGAAGACGGGGTACGAGGGGCCGGCGGTGGTGGTGCGCTCGCCGTTGGGCACGCCGTCGTGGAGGACGACCTCGCCCCAGCGCCGGCCGGAGGACGGCAGCGGGATGGAGAGCACCTCGATGCGGGCCGGATCGAGCCTGCGGCCCCACACGACCTCGGCCTCGCCCTCCGGGGAGAGCCGGACGGCGGCGCTGCCCAGCTCCATGCCGGCGGGCTCACCGGTGCCGGCGGAGGCTCCGGGCACCTTCAGCCCGTACGCCTGCCAGGCACGGCGGGCCAGCGGCCAGTCCTGGAGCGCGGTGGCCGCGATGCCGACGTTCCACCAGTCGGGGGCGCCGGTCTCCTTGTCGAGGAGCGCGACGGCGCGCAGTCCTGCGGCCCGTGCCTGCTCCCAGTCGTGCCGGAACTTGTGCAGCAGCGCCAGGTTGAACCAGGACTCCGAGAGCCAGGGCTCCAGATCCGCCGCGCGCGTCAGCAGCGCGCCCGCGTCCTCGTACCGGCCGTCGCCGATCAGCGTGAACGCGCGGTCGGTGGCCTGCCGCCACGAGGCGGAGGGCCGATGCCGTACCTTCCCGAAGATCCTCACGATTCCCGCCTGCCGGTCGCTTCACCCTCTTGTTCGCATCCAACCATGCCCGGTTGGACGCGCGCTCATTACCCATGGGTTACCCAGGTGGGACGGGGGCGATGCTCCCCTTCACCCCGCCCCTTGCCAGGACTCTCGCGAGGGATTCCACGACCTCGGGATGGTGGTCGCGGGCGGTGGACAGCCGCAGCCGTTCGAGAGCGGTGAGCGCCCCGCCGGCGCTGTCGCCCGCGAGGTCGTCGTAGGCGTTGACGGTGCGGACGATCCGGGCGGGCAGCGGTTGGTCGCGGTACGGATCGGCCTGCCGTTCCACGACGACGGCCACGGCCGCGGGGACGCCGGTCTGACGGACGACCGCGCCGCCCAGGAGCGCGATCCGGCGCTGTTCCTCGGCCGGGAGGAGGGCCGTGGCCCCCTCGGGGACGGGGTCGACGAGGGAGAGCTGGCCGATGTCGTGCATGAGCGCCGCGTACTCCAGGACGGTCAGCTCGGACCCGGAGAGTCCCAGCTCGCGCCCGACGGCGCCACTGAGCGCGGCGACGCGGTGGGCGTGGCCGGGCGGGGTGCAGCCGGCGATCTCGGTGGCGCGGGCGAGGGAGGCGATGGTCTGCCGGTTGGTGGTGCGCACGGCGGCGTACCGCCGGAACGAGACCTGGGTGAGCAGCAGCGGTACGCAGAAGACGGGCAGCGCCCAGAGCCCCGCGACGGCCACGCCGAGGGCCATGACGGCGCCGGTGGCGCAGACCGCGGAGCCGATGCCCAGCAGGGCCCGTACCTCTTCGCGCAGGAGGGGGCCGAACGGGAGGGGGGCGCTCCCCCTGGCTGCGCCGGGGGCTCCCCCACCCGTGCGCCTGGCGCGACGGGGGAGGGTGCGGGCGCGGAGCATCAGGGCGCCGAGCACGGCGTCGCACAGGGCGGTGAGGACGAGGAGAAGCAGCAGGTAGAGGGCGTAGGAGGGGCCCTGGCCGAGGTAGTGGGTGACGGCGCCGGAGTTGTAGAGCGGCTGGAAGCAGAGGGCGGCGAAGCCGACGGTGAGGATGCGCCGTGCGAGGTGGTCCAGTTCGGGGCCCTTGCCGCGGGCGATGTGCGGGACGATCCCGGCGAGCCCGCCCGCGACGGCGACGGCGACGATCTGGAGGACGCCGTGGGTGGTGGTGCTGCCCCCGTTCTCGCCGAGCATGGCGTACGCGAGGGCTCCCGCGGCGGCGAGCGGCGCGGGCTCCCTCTCCCCGGGCGGGGCGCCCCAGCGGGCGAGCTCGCCGAAGGCGATGAGGACGCCGAAGGCGAGGGCGTTGCCGGGCTCGTCGACCCCGTACCAGAGGGTGGCGGCGAACCCGGCGACGGTCAGGGCGAGCGCCGCCCCGTAGACCGTGCCGACGGTGACGGCCCCCGGCCTCACGGCGGGCCTCACGCCGTGCCCTGGGGGCGGGCGAGGGGCGGCTCGGGGGCGGTGTCGCGCCGCGCGACCGGCCTCGGCGTCGGAACCACCGGAGCCTCCGGAGCAACCGTGCCCGGGGGAGGGGGCTCGTCCGCCGTGACCCCGGTCTGCCAGCCGTGGCGGTCGAGGGCCCGCACCAGCGCCCGCACCATCCGCGGGTCGAAGTGCGTGCCCGCGCACCGCTCCAGCTCCGCCACGGCCTTCTCCACCGGCCGGGCCCTGCTGTACGACCGGGTCGACGTCATCGCGTCGAAGGCGTCGGCGACCGCCACCACCCGGGCGAACTCGGGAATCTGGCCGCCCCTGAGCCCGTACGGGTAGCCGCTGCCGTCCATCTTCTCGTGGTGGTGCAGGATCGCCGCCCGTGCCTCGCCCAGGAAGCCGATTCCCCGGATCATCTCGTGTCCGTACTCCGGGTGCAGTTCGATGATGCGGCGCTCCTCCGGGGTCAGCGGCCCGTCCTTCCTGAGGACCCGGGTGGGTACGCCGAGCTTCCCGACGTCGTGCAGGATCCCCGCGAAGCGGAGGATCTCCAGGCGCTCCTCCTCCATCCCGAGCTCACGGGCGATCAGCACGGAGGCGCGGCCGACGCGTTCGCTGTGCCCCCGGGTGTACGTGTCCTTGATGTCGACGGCCTGGACCAGGGCGCGGATCGTGGCCTGGTGCGCGGCGCGTTCGCGGTGGTACTGGGCGAAGACCCAGCAGGAGATGTACATCGGCAGCAGGACGAAGAGCGCGGCGACGGGTCCGTACGTGCTGCGCCACAGCACCGCCATCATCAGCCCGGCGAGGCCGTGCACCGCGTGCGGGGCGAGGGCCCGCAGGAACAGGCCGCGCCAGGCGGTGCGTGCTGCGAGGCCCTCGGCCGTCCACCGGATCCCGCCGTCGAGGGCGGTCAGGACCAGACAGAAGGTGAGCACGGCGACCCCGGCCGGCAGCAGGACGTACGGGAAGTCGGGGGTGTGCGCTCCGTGCCCGAGGACCTCTTCGCAGCTCAGGACGGTGGCGACGAGCGCGGCGGCCCAGACGGCGAGGACGAGCTGACCGGCCCGCCACACCCGACGCACCCCCGCCGGCCGCTGCTCGACGCGGGCGAGCAGCGCTCCGGGCAGCGCGGTGAGCGCGGCGGCGGAGGGCGGCAGGAGCAGGGCCGAGGTGAGCAGGACGGGAAAGAAGGAGCCGGCACCCATGGGCACGGAGCCGCCCAGGGCGCGGCCGAGCAGCGGGCAGCGGCCGGGCAGCTCGCACACGGCGTACAGGCCGGCGACGAGCGCGACGGTGCCCCACGGGGTCTGTGCGCCGGGGCGCAGGGCGGGCAGGCCGCACGCGGCGGCGCCGAGGAGGGCGCAACCGATGTACACCCGTGCCGCTCGCGGAATCGCCATCACGCCCATCACGCCTGTCACGCTAGCGAGTTGGGCGGCGGCTTCGGGCGGTCGGCAGCCGATTCGCACCATCGGGTGATACAAGCTGATGTATGCATGACGGCTGATATACGCACGCGAGCCGATGGACGCGTGAAAGGCCGCCGCGATCACCTCGCGGCGGCCTTTCACGCAGGATCGGCGGTCACTCCTGGGCGGTCGCCGTGATGTCCTGCTCGGGCACCAGCTGGCCCGAGCGGATGAGGTCGATCCGGCCCATCACCTTGGCCCGCAGATCGGTGGGCACGTCGTCACTGCCGCAGCAGCGCTTGACGAGCTTCTTCACCGCCTGCTCCAGGCCGTACTTCTCCAGGCACGGGGAGCACTCCTCGAAGTGCACCTCGAACTTGGTGCAGTCACTGTCGGGCATCTCATGGTCGAGGAACTCGTAGAGATGATCCAGGACCTCTGAGCAATCCGTCTCGTGCGGCTCTCCGCAGCTCATGAGCCCGAGCCTTTCAGATCGTTCGACGACTCTCCGGCGCCCGCGGGAACGAGCCCGCGGTCGCGAGCGTAGTCCTCGAGCATGCCGCGCAACTGGCGGCGGCCCCGGTGCAGTCGGGACATCACCGTACCGATGGGTGTACCCATGATGTCCGCGATCTCCTTGTACGCAAAGCCCTCTACATCCGCGAGGTAGACCGCGATGCGGAATTCCTCGGGGATCGCCTGAAGTGCTTCCTTCACGTCGGAGTCCGGCAGGTGGTCGAGGGCCTGTGACTCGGCGGACCGCAGCCCGGTCGACATGTGCGACTCGGCGCGGGCGAGCTGCCAGTCCTCGATCTCCTCAGCAGCGCTGCGCTGGGGCTCACGCTGCTTCTTGCGGTACGAGTTGATGAAGGTGTTGGTGAGGATGCGGTACAGCCACGCCTTCAGATTCGTACCCTCGCGGAACTGGTGGAACGAGCCGTACGCCTTGGCATACGTCTCCTGCACCAGGTCCTCGGCGTCTGCGGGGTTGCGCGTCATGCGCAGCGCGGCGGAGTACATCTGGTCGAGGTATCCGAGGGCGTCCCGCTCGAAGCGCGCGTTGCGCTCCTCGGTCGTCTCCTCGGGGCCGTCGTCGGTCCCTGTGTCGGTCCCAGTGACCGGACCCACCTCCTCCAGCGCTGCGGCGAACCCGAATGCGGACCCGCTCGATTCGGAGGATAGACGAGGAACCGCTCCGCCCGCCGCCCGAATAGGGGCCGTCTTGGGCGCGGGCAGCACTGTCCAGTCGAGGTCAGCGGCCTGCGCGCGCTCGGGGCAGATGGTCGAACCCATGCGACGGACTCCCTCTTCCTTGCTCTCACACCGACATGGGTCACAACCGTGGTCGACTGCTCCACATTCCCGCTCGCGTGCTCAGGATTCCCGGAGTGACGCGAGCCACGCGGTGACTTCCTCGACGATCAGACCGAGGGTCTGTTCCGGTGTGACGGGGGCGCGTTTGGCGACGGCGAAGCCGTGATCGCCGTACGGCACCTCGACGAATCCGTACCGCCCTTCGGGGAACTCCGCGGGCTTGCCGAAGGCGTCGTTGCCGCCCTGGACGACGAGCGTGGGCAGGCCCGTCCCGAGCAGTTCGTCGGCCCGGGACTTCTCCGGCTTGCCCGGCGGGTGCAGCGGGAAGCTCAGCGCGAGCACGGCGGTGGCGCCGAGCTCCTTCCCGGTCCGGCAGGCGACCCGGGCGCCCGCGCTGCGGCCCCCGGCGATCACGGGGAGGCCGGGCGCGGCGAGGGCGGGCCAGATCCCGCGCCACCCGGTGTCCAGGGTCTTCGGCGCGGGCGCCACCTTCTTCCCGGCGACCCGCCATGGCTGCTCGACGAGCGCCACGCTCACCCCGTGCGCGGGCAGCGCCCCGGCCAGGGCCTGGAGGTCCCGCGCCTCGATCCCACCGCCGGCCCCATGGCCGAGGGCCAGGACCGCCCACGGCTTCCTGCCGGGGTGCCAGGTGATCCGGGCGTCCCCGGCGTCGGTCGATACGTTCTCGCTCTTGGTCACGCGACCATCCTGCCGCGCGGGGCCGTCCGGGGCGGCGCTCAGAACAGCGTGCCGACCTCCGGGCCCTCCAGTTCCTTCAGGAGTTCCGGGCCGTTGTTGCGGACGTTGCTGACGGCCGTGGCCACCGGGTACGCCCGCATGAGGCCCTCCGGCGGGGCCGCCAGCAGCCCCCGCAGCTCCTCCACGTCCGTGCGGCGCGGGTCCAGCCACGCGTCCCAGCGGTCCGGGGTCAGCATCAGCGGCATCCGGGGGTGGATGTCCGCGAGCGAGCGGGGGCCTTCCGCCGGGGACACGCCCAGCGGCCCCGTCTCCGCCTCCGTGGTGATCACGGAGCAGGTCACCCACCAGGCCGACGGGTGGTCGTCCGGCAGCGTGCGGTCGCGCCAGAACTCGTAGAGTCCGGCCATCGCGAAGACCGAGCCGTCCGCCGGGGTCACGAAGTACGGCTGCTTCCGCGGCCGCTTCTTCTTCCCCTCGACCTCCAGGTCCCGCTCCCCCGAGCCGGTCACCCATTCGTAATAGCCGTCGGCCGGCAGGATGCAGCGCCGCGCGGAGAAGGCCCGCTTGAACGACGGCTTCTCGGCGACCGTCTCCGCCCGGGCGTTGATCATCCTGGCCGCGCCCTCCGGCGTCTTCGACCAGGACGGCACCAGGCCCCACTTCAGTCTCCGCAGCTGGCGAACCGGCCGCGGTGAATCCGCGTCCTTCAGAGGGCGTTCCAGAACCGCGTAGACCTCCTTGGTCGGGGCCACGTTCCAGTCGGGAGCCAGGGTCTCCTCGGGCTCCCACTTCTCGACCTCGAAGGCACCCACCAGGTCCTCGGGCCGACGACTCGCTGCATACCGTCCGCACATACGTGCCACACTGCCACGATCCCCGACCCCGCTGAGGAGCCGATCCAGAAAATGAACGAAGTCCTCGGCACGCAGCCCGCCCCGGAAGAGTGGCTGGTGATCGTCACCGGCGTGGCAGCCCTCCTCGTCACCGTCCCCCGCGCGATATGGCGGCTGTCCCGCAACGCCATCACCATCGCCCACGAGGGCGGCCACGGTCTGATCGCCCTCGTCACCGGCCGTCGGCTCGAGTCCATCCGGCTCCACTCGGACACCAGCGGGCTCACCGTCTCCCGCGGCCGCCCGACCGGCCTCGGCATGATCCTCACCGCTGCCGCCGGCTACACCGCCGCCCCGCTGCTCGGACTCGGCGGCGCCTGGCTGCTCGCCGACCACCGGATCACGCTCCTGCTCTGGCTGGCGACGGCGCTCCTGCTCGCCATGCTCGTGATGGTCCGCAACGCGTACGGGATCTTCACCGTGCTCCTCACGGGCGCCGCGTTCGTCCTGGTCTCCTGGCTGACGGGCCCGGACGTGCAGTCGGCGTTCGCGTACTCCTTCGTCTGGTTCCTGCTCGTCGGCGGGGTCCGGCCGGTCTTCGAACTCCAGCGCAAGAGGCGCCACGGAGGGGCGCCGGACTCGGACGCCGACCAGCTCGCCCGACTCACCCATGTGCACCCGGTGCTCTGGCTCTTCCTCTTCCACGCCGTGTCGATCTGTTCCCTGCTCGGCGGAGGGCGCTGGCTGCTGGGGCTGTAGTCGGTGCGGTCCCCACTAAAGTGAGGGCATGACCGATACCTCCTCGCACGCCGACCTGCAGACCGACCCCTGGCCCGCCCCGTACGCGAGCGGTCCCGTCGACGCGACCGTCACCGTGCCCGGATCGAAGTCGGTCACCAACCGTGGCCTGGTCCTCGCGGCGCTCGCCGCCGAGCCGGGCTGGCTGCGCCGCCCGCTGCGCTCCCGCGACACGCTCCTGATGGCCGAGGCGCTGCGCACGCTCGGCGTGAAGATCGAGGAGGGCGTGGGCCCGGACGGTACGGGCGAGGCGTGGCGGATCATCCCCGCCGGGCTGCGCGGCCCGGCGACCGTGGACGTCGGCAACGCCGGTACGGTCATGCGCTTCCTGCCGCCGGTCGCGGCCCTCGCCGACGGCCCGGTGCACTTCGACGGCGACGCCCGTTCCCACGAGCGTCCGCTGAACGGCGTGATCGACGCGCTGCGCGTGCTCGGCGCCCGGATCGACGACGACGGGCGCGGCGCGCTGCCGATGACGGTGCACGGCGGCGGGGCGCTCGACGGCGGCCCGGTGGAGATCGACGCCTCCTCGTCCTCGCAGTTCGTGAGCGCCCTGCTGCTCTCCGCGCCCCGCTTCAACCAGGGCGTGGAGGTACGGCACGTCGGCGCGAACCTGCCCTCCCTCCCCCACATCCGGATGACCGTCGACATGCTCCGTCTGGTCGGCGCGCAGGTCGACGAGCCGGAGACCGGTGGCGAGCCGAACGTCTGGCGGGTCTCTCCCTCCGCCCTGCTCGGCCGGGACCTGACCGTCGAGCCCGACCTGTCCAACGCCCAGCCGTTCCTGGCCGCGGCCCTGGTCACCGGTGGCCGGGTCACGGTCCCGGACTGGCCGGCCCGGACCACTCAGCCCGGTGACGCGCTGCGCGAGATCTTCACCGAGATGGGTGGCTCCTGCGAGCTGACCGAGGCGGGCCTCACCTTCACCGGCACGGGCCGGATCCACGGCATCGACGTCGACCTGAGCGAGGTCGGCGAGCTGACGCCCGGCATCGCGGCGGTCGCGGCGCTGGCCGACTCCCCCTCCACGCTGCGCGGCGTCGCCCATCTGCGGCTCCACGAGACGGACCGCCTGGCGGCCCTGACCAAGGAGATCAACGAGCTCGGCGGCGACGTGACGGAGACCGAGGACGGTCTGCACATCCGTCCGCGCCCGCTGCACGGCGGGGTCTTCCACACGTACCACGACCACCGCATGGCGACGGCCGGCGCGATCATCGGCCTCGCGGTCGAGGGCGTGGAGATCGAGAACGTGGCGACGACCGCCAAGACCTTGCCCGACTTCCCCAGGATGTGGACCGAAATGCTCGGAGTCTGAGGCATGCGGCGTTACGGGAAGCACACCGACGAGGACGACATCCGCCAGCGGCCCAACCGCAAGGGCAACCGTCCCCGCACCAACATCCGCCCGAAGCACGAGGACGCGGTCGAGGGCATGGTCCTCACCGTGGACCGGGGCCGGCTGACGTGTCTCGTCGACGACCGGGTCGTCCTGGCGATGAAGGCGCGCGAGCTGGGCCGCAAGGCCGCCGTCGTCGGCGACCGGGTCTCCCTCGTGGGCGATCTGTCCGGCGAGAAGGACACGCTGGCCCGGATCGTCCGGATCGGTGAGCGCAGCTCCGTACTCCGCCGTACGGCCGACGACGACGATCCTTTCGAGCGCGTCGTCGTCGCCAACGCCGACCAGCTGGCGATCGTCACCGCGCTCGCCGACCCCGAGCCCCGCCCGCGGCTGATCGACCGCTGTCTGGTCGCCGCGTACGACGGCGGGCTCTCCCCGCTCCTCGTCCTGACGAAGTCGGACCTGGCGCCGCCGGACGAGCTCCTGGAGATGTACGGCGCGCTCGGCGTGCCGCACGTGGTCACCACGCGCGACGAGTTCGTGGACGGGGTCGCCGCCGAGCGGGTGCACGAGCACCTCAAGGGGCGGACCACGGCGTTCGTCGGGCATTCCGGTGTCGGCAAGACGACCCTGGTCAACGCGCTGGTCCCGGCGGACCGGCGGCGGACCACGGGTGTGGTCAACGCGGTCACGGGCCGCGGCCGGCACACCACCACCTCGGCGCTCGCCCTGCCGCTCAACGACAAGGAGGGCGGCTGGGTGATCGACACCCCGGGCGTGCGGTCCTTCGGTCTGAACCACGTCGATCCGTCCCGGGTGATCCTCGCCTTCCCCGATCTCGTGCCCGGCACCGAGAACTGTCCGCGGGCCTGCAGCCACGACGAGCCGGACTGCGCGCTGGACACGTGGGTGGCCGAGGGCCATGCCGACCCGGCGCGGCTGCATTCGCTGCGGCGGCTTCTCTCCACCCGGGAGCGACGCGAAGGCGACTGAGTCGCGCACGTTTGCGGTCGGCTGCTGCTGGTAAGTGCATAATCGCACCAAGTGCGACGAAGCAGTCACCGACGGCGTGGGAGGCACTGACGATGGCGTGGCTGCTGGTGGTGGTCGCGGGGCTCCTCGAGACGGGCTTCGCGGTCTGCCTGAAGCTCTCGCACGGGTTCACCCGGTTCTGGCCGACGGTCGCCTTCGCGTGTTTCGCCCTCGGCAGCTTCGGTCTGCTGACGCTCGCCCTGCGCAAGCTGGACGTGGGTCCCGCGTACGCCGTGTGGACCGGCATCGGCGCGGCCGGGACGGCGATCTACGGAATGATCTTCCTCGGCGACCTGGTGTCGACCCTGAAGATCGTCTCGATCACGCTGGTGATCGTCGGCGTCATCGGCCTCCAGCTCTCCGGTTCGACCCACTGACCGTCCGCCGCCGACGGTCCGGGGGCGACGACGTACGACAGCGCGAGGCGCAGGACGACCTCGCACGATCGCAGCACCTCACCGTCGTCCCGCCCCAGCGCGCTCGCGGCCCGGTCCCGTGCGAGTCCCAGCAGGTCCGCGGGCGAGGGCACCCCGGCATCGGCGCGCCGCTGAGCGGGGACGGCGGAGGCGCGGGCTCCGGGCCGCGCCGGGCGGGGCGTGGGGAGCCGCTCGCCCCAGCAGCCGGTGAGCAGCGCGCGCAGCACCGGACGGGCGACGGCCTCGGCGACGGTCCACTCGGCGACGGCGGCGAGGTTCCGCGCGGGCGGGACGGGTCGGGCGAGGACCTGGTCCACACCATGGAGGTAGGCGTCGGCCTCGCGCCGTACCAGCGCGCGGGCCAGACCCTCCTTGCTGCCGAACTCGTTGTAGAGGGTCTGCCGCGAGACACCCGCGGCGGAGGCGACGTCGACCATCCGGACCGCGGACCAGGGCAGCCCCGCGAGGGCCGCCAGCGCGGCGTCCAACAGGGCCTCACGGGCAGTAGGCATCGTCGCCTCCCGGCCAGAACGGTTCTGCGCTCAGAGTTGACGGGCGGCCACGCACTGTCAAGGGCATCCGTCGGCCCACGTCCCTTCGAGGGATAGAGTTTCGACCATGGCCGATTACCACGATGATCTGCGTCTCGCCCATGTCCTCGCGGATGCCGCCGATGCGGCCACCATGGACCGGTTCAAGGCGCTCGACCTGAAAGTCGAGACCAAGCCGGACATGACGCCGGTCAGCGAGGCGGACAAGGCCGCCGAGGAGCTGATCCGCGGCCAGCTCCAGCGGGCACGGCCGCGTGACGCGATCCTCGGCGAGGAGTACGGCGTGGAGGGCACGGGCCCGCGCCGCTGGGTGATCGACCCGATCGACGGCACCAAGAACTATGTGCGCGGTGTGCCCGTCTGGGCGACCCTGATCGCGCTGATGGAGGCCGGCGACACCGGTTTCCAGCCGGTGGTGGGCGTGGTCTCGGCGCCGGCGCTCGGCCGGCGCTGGTGGGCCGCGAAGGGCGCGGGCGCGTACACGGGCCGCAGCCTGACCTCGGCGACCCGGATCCAGGTCTCGCAGGTCTCCGAGCTCGCCGACGCCTCCTTCGCGTACTCCTCGTTGAGCGGCTGGGAGGAGCGGGGCCGCCTCGACGGCTTCCTCGACCTCACGCGCGCGTGCTGGCGGACGCGGGCGTACGGCGACTTCTGGCCGTACATGATGGTCGCCGAGGGCTCGGTGGACGTCTGCGCCGAGCCGGAGCTGTCCCTCTGGGACATGGCGGCGACGGCGATCGTCGTCCAGGAGGCGGGCGGCACGTTCACCGGTCTCGACGGCCGGCACGGTCCGCACAGCGGCAACGCGGCGGCGTCGAACGGCCTGCTCCACGGCGAACTGCTGAGCTATCTGAACCAGAAGAGCTGACGCGCCCCCCTGCGGGCGCCTCGCGCGCCCCCTTGTTGAGTCCCGCCCCCGATGCCACTCTGAGAGTCCCCCCACTTGTGAACTTGTGAAACCGTTCTCGTTGAAGGCGGGAACGGTTCACGAAGGAGGTGGCTCTTTTCATGCTCGTCCGTGACGCCATGAGCACGGTGGTCCTCACCATCGGTCCCGCCCACACCCTCCGCCAGGCGGCCAGGCTGATGTCGGCGCGCCGCGTCGGCGCGGCGGTCGTCCTCGACACCGACGCCGGCGGCCTCGGCATCCTCACCGAACGCGACATCCTCAACTCGATCGGCGCCGACCAGAACCCCGACCACGAGACCGCGGGCTCCCACACCACGACCGACATCGTCTTCGCCGCCCCCACCTGGACCCTGGAGGAGGCGGCCTCGGCCATGTCGCACGGCGGCTTCCGACACCTCGTCGTCCTCGACGGCCGGGGACCGGTCGGCATCGTCTCCGTACGCGACATCATCCGCTGCTGGTCACCGGCCCACCGGCACGCGGCGCCCATGGCGAGCTGACACGGGAGCGGGCCGGACTTCCGTACGGAAGTCCGGCCCGCTCCTTCTCTCCAGCAAGCGCCCTCAGCCGCGCAGGGCCTGGACCGCGGTCTCGAGCCGCTTGCCGAAGTCACCGTCCGCCTTGCGGAAGTTGTCGATCGCCCGCTCGGCGATGTCGTCGCGCGACACCTTGGCGATGAAGCCCGCCAGGTTGTCGATCAGACGGCCCTTCTCGTCCTCCGACATCAGGCGGTAGAGGGTGCCCGCCTGCACGAAGTCGTCGTCCTCGGAGTGGGAGGGAGCCACGTGGTCGCCGGTGACGCCGGTGACCGGGGTGCCGACCCACAGCGGGCGGTCGGTCTGGTGCGGGCCGCCGAAGCTGTTCGGCTCGTAGTTCTTCGCGCCCTTGTGGCGGCCGTCGTACAGGAACCCGTCACGGGAGTTGGTGCGCGCCTCGGTGGCGTGCGGGCGGTTCACCGGCAGGTGGTCGGCGTTGATGCCGACGCGGTAGCGGTGGGCGTCGCCGTAGGCGAAGAGGCGGCCCTGCAGCATCTTGTCGGGCGAAGGGCCGATGCCCGGCACGAAGTGCGCGGGGCTGAAGATCGACTGCTCGACCTCGGCGAAGATGTTCTCCGGGTTGCGGTTGAGCTCCAGCTTGCCGATCTCGATCGGCGGGTAGTCCTCGTGCGGCCACACCTTGGTGAGGTCGAACGGGTTGAAGCGGTACGTCGCCGCGTCGGCCGCGGGCATGATCTGGACCTGCACGGTCCAGGTCGGGAAGTCGCCGCGCTCGATGGCCTCGCGCAGATCGCGCTGGTGGGAGTCGGGGTCCTCACCGGCGAGCCTGTTGGCCTCGTCCTGGGTGAGGTTCTTGATCCCCTGGTCGGTCTTGAAGTGGTACTTGACCCAGAAGACCTCGCCGGCCTCGTTGTTCCACTGGTAGGTGTGCGAGCCGTAGCCGTTCATGTGGCGGTACGAGGCGGGGATGCCGCGGTCGCCGAAGAGCCACGTCACCTGGTGGGTCGACTCCGGGGACAGGCCCCAGAAGTCCCAGACGTTGTCGGCCTCCTGCGAGCCCGTGTACGGGTCGCGCTTCTGGGTGTGGATGAAGTCGGGGAACTTGATGGCGTCCTTGATGAAGAACACCGGGGTGTTGTTGCCGACGAGGTCGTAATTGCCCTCCTCGGTGTAGAACTTCAGCGCCCAGCCGCGCGGGTCGCGTACCGCGTCGGCCGCACCGAGGTTGCCGGCGACGGTGGAGAAGCGCAGGAACGTCTCGGTCTGCTTGCCGACCTCGGAGAGGAACGCGGCGCGCGTCCACCGCGAGACGTCACGGGTGAGCGTGAAGGTGCCGTACGCGCCGGCGCCGCGGGCGTGGACCACGCGCTCCGGGATGCGCTCGCGGTTGAAGTGGGCGAGCTTCTCGAGGAGGAGCTGGTCCTGGACGAGGACGGGACCGCCGACGCCCGCCGTCTCGCTGTTCTGGTTGTCGGCCACCGGCGCGCCGGCCTCCGTGGTGAGCGGTCCCTGCGTCACGTGCGCCTCCTGCGTTGTCGCCTGCAAGCCCTGTCCTGGCCTGAGCCCGATCCTACAATGGACATTGTCTAAGTCAAGCAGCGTTCCAAAGTCACACCCGTTCGGGATCTTGGTCCCTCCACTGTTAGGCTGGCCCTTATGAGTGACCTGTTGGAACGACTGCGCGGCCGCGGCTGGCGAATGACCGCGCAGCGGCGCGTCGTCGCCGAGGTCCTCGACGGCGATCACGTCCATCTGACCGCCGACGAGGTACACGCCCGTGCCGTGGAGCGGCTGCCCGAGATCTCCCGGGCGACCGTCTACAACACGCTGGGCGAGATGGTCACGCTCGGTGAGGTCATGGAAGTGGCGACGGACGGCCGCGCCAAGCGGTACGACCCGAACGCCCACCGCCCGCACCAGCACCTGGTCTGCGGGCGCTGCGGCGCCATCCGTGACGTCCACCCCTCCGGCAACCCCCTGGCGGACCTCCCGGACACGGAGCGCTTCGGCTTCACGATCTCGGGGGTCGAGGTCACGTACCGGGGCATCTGCCCGAACTGCGCGGCCACGGCCTGAGACGACATGAGGAAGCCCCCACCGGAAGGTGGGGGCTTCCTCATGCTCCCTGTGCGCACATACGACGAAGGCCCGGATCCAGTGACTGGATCCGGGCCTTCGTTCGCTACTGAGTAGCGGGGACAGGATTTGAACCTGCGACCTCTGGGTTATGAGCCCAGCGAGCTACCGAGCTGCTCCACCCCGCGTCGGTGAACCCAACCTTACGGGACGCCCACGACCAGCGCAAATCCCTTAAGCAGTGAGCTCCTGGTGCAGCGCCTCGCTCAGCCGGGCCGCCCGCTCGGACACCTCCGCGGGCCCGAGCTCCACGGCCCTCGCGCACCAGCGCCGCCCCTCCGACAGCTCACCCCGCCGGGCAGCCAGAAGCGCGAGCCGGAGCGCGGCGCGTCCGTGGCCGGCGCGGGCGGCGCGGGTCCACCACAGCGCGGCCTCGCGCTCGCTGCCCTCGCGGGCGAGGAGCAGGCCGAGGTTGAAGGCGCCGTTACGGCTGCCTGCCTCGGCCGCCTCGCGGTACCAATGGGCCGCGTCCGCCACGTCACCGCGCGCCGCGGCGAGCATGCCCACCCGCACCTGGGCGCGCCGGTGGCCCTGCTGGGCGGCCCGCTCGTACCACTCCTCGCACTCGGTCTTCTCACCCGCGCTCGGAGCCCCGAGCGCGGGCGGGCCAGGGTCCGGCCGACGCGCGTCGAGCACGGAGGCGAGCCGGAACGCGGCCTCGGCGCTGCCGCCGCCCGCCGCGCACCGCAGATGCCGCTCGGCGGTCTGCTCGTCGCCGTCCCGCAGGCTGGCGATGCCGACCTGGAGGGCTGCCTCGGTGTGGCCCGCGGCGGCCGCGCGCTCGTACCAGCGCAGCGCCGACCGGTCGTCGTCGCGACCCGCGTAGAGAATGCCGAGATTGAAGGCGGCATCGACGCTGCCGGCCTCCGCGGCCTTGGAGAACCAGGGCTCGGCGCCGTCCGTGTCCCCGGCCTGGAGGAGGAGCACGGCCAGCGCGTTGGCGGCCTCGCGGTGGCCCGCGTAGGCGGCGCGGCGGTACCACTGCTCGGCGTGCTGGACACGGTCCTGGGCGGCGCAGAGCAGCCCGAGGTTGTACGCCCCGTTCACATCGCCCGCGTCCATGGCGGCGCGGTACCAGCGCTCGGCGGTCTGCTGCTCTCCGCGGGCGGCGTGCAGGGCGCCGAGCGCGTTGGCGGCGTTGCCGTCGCCGTCCTGGGCGGCGCGCAGCCACCACACGGCGGCGCTCTCCTCGTCACCGGCGTCGCGGAGCAGGAAGCCGAGCGCGCAGGCGGCCTTGGACTCGCCTTCCTTGGCCGAACTCAGGTACCAGCGGCCGGCCTCCTTGAGTTCGCCCCGCTTCTCCAGGATCGCCCCGAGGTGCAGCGCGGCACGCCGGTGCCCGCGGGCGGCGGCCTGCCGGAACCACTGCTCGGCCTCGGTGAGTTCGTCGACGGTCGCGGCGGCGGCGCCGGTGTCCGACTTCGCGACGTCGACCTCGGCGACATCGGCCCTGGCCGTGTCGGCCTTCGCGGTGTCGGCCTTCGCGGTGTCGTGGGCGAGCGCGTCGCGGGCCGAGAGACCGGAGGCGGACGGACCGCGGGTGGTCTCCTGGGCGCGCCGCTCCAGGGCGCGGGCGAGCCGGTACGCGGCCTCGCGGTGACCCCGCTCGGCGGCGGCCCGCAGCCAGCGCTCGGCGCCGACGTCGCTGCGGTGCTCCAGGAGGTCGGCGAGCGCGTAGGCGCCCAGGGCGTGGCCCTGCTCGGCGGACTGGCGCAGCCAGTACTCGGCGGCGGGCTCGTCGCCGCGCTCGCGGTGGTGGCGGCCGAGCGCGTGGGCGGCGGGCGCGGAGCCCGCGACGGCGGCGACCCGCCACCAGCCGGCGGCCTCGTCGGCGTATCCGCGCTGGTGCAGCAGGACACCCAGGTTGTTGGCGGCCGCGCGGTCCCCCTCGGCGGTGGCGCCGCGCAGGTACGGCTCCGCGCCGTCCAGGTCACCACGGCGCAGCAGCAGCGCGCCGAGCACGCTCATCGACGCGGCGTCGCCGCTCTCGGCGGCACGCCGGTGACGCGCCTCGGTCTCGGTCTCGTTCTCGGCGGTGGTGTCGACGGTCGCATCGACGGCCACCGCGGCCTCGATGATGTCGTCTGCGGCACTCTTGACGTGCCGCTGCACAAACCGCCCTGTCTCCAACAGAGTTGCCCTGTCCCCCATAAATTCCATCGTCGCACCACCCGCAACGCGCGTACACCTGGTATACCGCAGCCAGTGAGGTCACTTCAGCGTTTTGTCGACATGCCCACAGAGAGATAAGTCAAACACGACTCACCCCAACTCGCCCCATCCCCACCGCGCTTCGGGGCCCGGCGCGTCCCGCCGAACACGACAAGGGCCCGGATCCTGATGGATCCGGGCCCTTGTCTTCAGTAGCGGGGACAGGATTTGAACCTGCGACCTCTGGGTTATGAGCCCAGCGAGCTACCGAGCTGCTCCACCCCGCGTCGTTGTGTACTCAAGGTATCACGACGCGGAGTGGAGCTTTGACCAGGTCGGTCGACCGGTCAGCCGCTGGGCGGACTCGCGCTGGTCGACGGGGTCGCCCCGGGCTTCTGCTCGGCCGGCTTCTGGTCCGCCGGCTTCTGGTCGCTCGGGGTCAGCTTCGCGCCCGCGTCCGCCGCCCGGTCGAGCGCGTCCTGCAGGGCCTCCTGGGCCTTGCCGTACGCGGCCCAGTCACCCTTCTGGAGCGCGGCCTCGCCGTCGTCGTACGCCTTCTGCGCGTCCGCGATGGCCTGCTTCAGCGCCGCGTCGTTCGTGGTCGGCGTCGTCGGCGGCTTGGTGCCGGGCTGCTCCGGCTGCTGGGGCGGCGTCGCACCGTCCACCCCGAAGACCGCGTTCAGCGCCTCGGTGAGGTTGTCCTCGAACACCGTGGTGTCCTTGGTCGTGTCACCGTCCGGCTGGTCCGCGTCCACGTACGACACCGCGACCTTCTTCAGCAGCGGGTAGTGCGCGTTGCGGCCCTGGGCGTACACCGGCTCGACGTACAGGAACCCGCCGTCGAGCGGCACCGTCAGCAGGTTGCCGTACTGGATGTCGGAGTCGGCACCCTTCATGTCCCGGACGAAGGTCGCCACCGACGGCAGGCTGTTGAGCTTGTTCTGCACCTGCTCCGGTCCGGGGACCTCGGAGGTGACGCGCAACAGCCTTATGCGGCCGTAGTCCTTGCTGTCGGCGTCGGCGTCGACCGCCATGAAGCCGCCCAGGTTGGGCCGCCCGTTCGGGGTGAACGTCGTCGTCAGCGAGAACTGCTGCTGCTTGTCCCCGGGCATCTTCATGCTCAGGTAGTACGGCGGGACCGCGCTGCGGTCCTTGTTGGTCGGGTCGTCCGGCACCTGCCAGGCGTCCGAGCCGCTGTAGAACTGCGCCGGGTCCTTCACGTGGTACCGGGTGAGCAGCTCGCGCTGGACCTTGAACATGTCCTGCGGGTACCGCAGGTGCTGCATGAGGTCGGGGCTGATCGACTCACGCGACTGCACGGTGTCCGGGAACGCCTTCATCCAGGTCTTGAGGACCGGGTCTTCCTTGTCCCACTGGTACAGCGTGACCGTGCCGTCGTACGCGTCGACGGTGGCCTTCACCGAGTTGCGGATGTAGTTGACCTGGTTCTGCTGGGCGACCACCGCGCGCTGCTGGTTGCCGACCGTCAGCGCGTCGGCCGTGGACTCGCCCAGCGTGGTGCGCGAGGCGTACGGGTAGCCGTTCGTCGTCGTGTACGCGTCGACGATCCACTGGATCTTGCCGCCGACGACGGCCGGGTAGGCGTCGCCGTCGATGGTCAGCCAGGGTGCGACCGCCTCGACGCGCTCCTTGGGCGTGCGGTTGTAGAGGATCCGCGAGCCCTCGCCGATGGCCCCCGAGTAGAGGATCTGCGGCTCGCTGAACGCGACCGCGTAGGCGGCGCGGTTGAAGGTGTTGGAGAGGTTGACCCCGCTCTTGCCCTCGTAGCTGGTGGTCTTCTCGCCGTTCTCCTCGTAGTCCAGCTCCTTCTGCGGGCCGCCGACGATCGAGTACTGATCCGTCTTCTCGCCGTAGTAGACCCGCTGCTGGTACGGGCCGAGCATCCCCGTGGTCGGCAGGCCGGACTCGGTGAAGACCGGGGAGCCGTTGGCGTCCGTCTGCGTGCCCGCCGCCATGATCGCGCCATAGCCGTGGGTGTACGTGAAGTGGTCGTTGATCCAGTTCCGCTTCGGGATGCCCTTGATGTTGAGCTCACGCAGGCCGACGACGGTGTCCTTGCCCTGGTAGCGGTCGACGTCCAGGGTGGTCGGGAACTGGTAGTACTTCCGCTTCTGCTCCAGCTGCTGGAACGTCGGCGAGACGATGTTCGGGTCGATCAGCCGGTAGCTGGCCGCCGTGTCGGCGTTCGCGCGGAGCGTGTCCTTGGCCTTCACCGTGGACTTGCCGGAGTAGTTCTCCGGCTCGGTGGAGTCGATGGCGTACGCCTTGCGCGTCGCGTTGATGTTCTTCTGGATGTACGGCGCTTCCTTGGCCTGCTCGTTCGGCTGGACCTGGAACTTCTGCACGATGGCCGGGTACAGGCCGCCGATCAGGATCGCCGACAGGACCATGAGCCCGAAGCCGATCACCGGCAGCTGCCAGGTGCGGCGCCAGAGCGTCGCGAAGAACAGCACGGCGCAGATCGCGGCGATGCAGAAGAGGATCGTCTTCGCCGGCAGGTAGGCGTTGGCGTCGACGTACCGCAGACCCGTCCAGTTGCCGGCCGCCTTGAAGTCGCTGGACTTCACGGCGAGGCCGTACCGGTCGAGCCAGTACGCCACGGCCTTCAGCGAGACGAAGACGCCGAGCAGCACCGAGAGGTGGCCGGTCGCCGCGGCGGTGGCGCGTGCACCGGGGCTGGTCACGCGCAGTCCGCCGTACAGATAGTGCGTCAGCGCGGCGGCGACCAGCGAGAGGACGGTGGCGGCGAAGCCGAAGGCGAGCAGGAAGCGGTACCAGGGCAGGTCGAAGGCGTAGAACGCCACGTCCAGCTGGAACTGCGGGTCCTTCTGGCCGAACGGGACGCCGTTCACCCACATCAGCCAGGTCCGCCACTGGCCGGAGGCCGAGGCACCGGCGATCAGACCCACCAGAGCGGTGATCGCGAGGAGCACCCACTTCTTGTAGGGGGCCAGGCCCATCCGGTACCGGTCGAGGCTCTGCTGCTCCAGCGACATCGCACTGAGCGGCGGCCGCAGCCGGTGCGCCAGCCAGATGTTGAATCCGACGGCGAGCCCCATCAGCAGACCGAAGACGGCGAACAGGCCGATCTTGGTCCACAGGGTGGTGGTGAACACGGACGAGTAATTGACCGAGCGGTACCAGAGCCAGTCCGTCCAGAACCCGGCGAACATGACGAACACCATGGCCAGGACGGCCAGCACGCCCAGCGTCATGAGCAGCGTGCGGGCCCGCCGGGACGGCCGGCCGACTCTGATCCTTGGCCCGGACGGGCCTCCGCCGCCTCCGCGGTCCGGCATCTGGAAAGCCAACGTGCGCCCCTCGAGGTTGATGCGTCGATAAGCAGGCTCCGCGATCGTAGAGCCCACTGGTGCAACTTACTGAGGCTTTACCTAGTTCCCGTCTTCGGGGGCGAAGGAGGCAGGATATGGGTCATGTCCAACGTTTCCCCCTCCGGCACCCCCATGGCCGCGAGCCCCCTCACCCGCGCGGTGCTCGAGATCGACGAGTACGCCTCCGGCCTCGGCTGGGACCGGCCGGCCCGGCTCTTCGCCCTCGTCGACACCGCCCGCCTGCGCGCCCAGGAGCCGGGACTCGCCTCCCAGCTCGGCCTCGAAGGCGCGGAAGCCGCCGCCTTCACCCCCATCGAGCAGGAGGAGCTGCCCAAGGGAAAGCCCCTCGACGAGTTCCTCGGCACGATCGCCTGGCCCGACGCCGTGGCCGGCTGCGCGCTGACGGTGGAGCGGCTCATGCTGCCGCCGTCGGCCGAGGCGTCCGTGCCGGACGGCTTGGACGAGGCCGCTCTGGCGAAGTGGGTGGCCCGGCACCCGGACCGCCAGGAGGTCCGGATGACCGTGGCGGTGCTCCGTGACGGCGCCCGCGAGGCGGCCATCCGGCTGCGCGAGAAGGACTCCCCGAACGAGGTGCTGACCGGCGCGGACCTGGTGCCGGGGCTCGCGGACGCCCTGGCGGCGACGTTCGAGTCCTGAGAAGTACGCGAAAAGAAGGGGGCGCCCCGGTCGATGACCGGGGCGCCCCCTTTCCTTCGTGCGTCTTCCTTCGTGCGTCTCAGCTCTTCGAGCAGCTCGGCAGGCTCTTCGTGTCGCCCTTGCGGAGCTTCTCCAGCGACTTCGTCGCGTCGTCGATGGTGTCCACCCTGATGAGGGTGAGGCCGTCGGGGATGTCGGAGGCGGCGGCCTCGCAGTTGTCGGCCGGGGTGAGGAAGTACCGGGCGCCCGCGTCGCGCGCGCCGACCAGCTTCATCTCGATACCGCCGATCGGGCCGACCTTGCCCTTGTCGTCGATGGTTCCCGTACCGGCGATGAACTTGCCGTCGGTGAGGCTCCCGGGCGTCAGCTTGTCGACGATGCCGAGCGCGAACATCAGACCGGCGCTCGGCCCGCCGACGTCGGCGAGCTTGATGTCGATCGTGAACGGGAAGACATGGTCGGTGCCGGCCTGGATGCCGACGATCGCCCGGTCGCCCTCCTCGGACTTCACGGTGGTGATCGTGACCTTCTCGGTGGCGGTGGGCTCCTTGCGGGCCTTCTCGGCCTCCGCCGCCTCCTTGGCGGGGACGATGGTGAACTCGACCGTCTCGCCGGGCTTGCGCTTGGTGACCTGCTTGGCGACGTCCCCCGGCTCCTTCACGGGGACGCCGTCGACGGACTTGATGACGTCCCCGGCGTGCAGCTTGCCCTGGGCGGGGCTGTCCTTCACGACGGTGGCGACGACGACCCGGGTGGTCACCGGGATGTTCAGCTCGTCGAGGGCGGCGACCTTGGCGCTCTCCTGCGACTGGCTGAACTCCTCGGCGTTCTCCTGGCTCGACTCCTCCTCGGTCTTGCCGTCCGGGTAGAGGGTCTCCTTGGGAACCACGACGTTGTCGTGGGCGAGCCAGCCGTAGACGGCCTCGACCATGTTCATCCGGTAGTCCGCGCTGGTGACGCGGACCGTCGTCATGTTGAGGTGCCCGTCGGTGGGGTACGTCTGGTGACCGGAGATCTGGAGGACGGGCTCTCCATCGGCCTCGCCGAGGGTGTTGACCGTCGGGCCGGGGCTCATCTCCGCGTACGGCACCGGAACCAGGACGCCCACACAGAGCAGAGTGATCAGGACCAGGGTGGAGGCGAGCATCGTCGCAGTGCGGCGTGGCATGGAACGACAGTACGGGACCGGTCTGTGAGTGCACCTGTGGGGCGGGTCCGTACGAGCCGGCCGGCGGTGGGAGGTCAGCCGGAGACTTGGCTACTGCGTACGCCGGACGCGGAGGCGGCCGGAGCCATCTGAGGGTCGGTACCTGCAATACCGGAATGAGAACGCTCCATCGCGTCCCGGAACCGCGCGTAGCCGGCGAGCTCGGCCACGTCCCCGATGGTCTTGTTCCTCTGGGCCCAGCTTCCCCATATCGCCGCGCCGACAACTGCGAAAAGCGGAATCAGCAACCAAGCAAGCGCTGCCATCCCGACCTCCCATCCCCATGAGCGACCGCAACCGACCGTGACCCGGCCGATCAGCAGACTAACGATCTGCAGCTTCAACGCTGCTGCCAGGGGGGCGGTTACGCAAATCGGGGCGTTCGGCTACACGGCGTCGGCGCGGCGCCTTGCCACCACCGGAGCGGGCGCCTCGACAGGCGCCGACGTAGGCGGCCGCTCAGCAGGCTCCGACCCTCCCCCAGACTCCGTCCGGGCGACCCCCAGACCTGGCGGGCCGGCCGCTCAGCAGGCGCCTACCCACTCCTCGGTGCCGTCGGAGAAGGTCTGGTGCTTCCAGATGGGGACCTCGTGCTTGAGGTCGTCGATCAGCTTGCGGCAGGCCTCGAAGGCCTCGCCGCGGTGGGGGCAGGAGACCGCGACGACGACCGCGAGATCGCCGACCTGCAGATCGCCCACCCGGTGGACGGCCGCCAGTGCGCGGACCGGGTAGTCGGCGACGACCTTCTCGGCGACGCGGCGCAGCTCGGCCTCGGCGGAGGGGTGGCAGGAGTACCCGAGCGCGTCGACGTCCGCACCGCCGTCGTGGTTGCGCACGGTGCCCACGAAGAGCGTCGTGCCCCCGGCCGCGTCGTCGCCGACGGCCCGGAAGACCTCGTCGACCGAGAGCGGGGTGTCGCGGATCGCGAGCAGCTTGATCGGATCGGCGGCGGTCCGCTCGCCGGGGTGATCGTAGGTACGTGCCATGCGCCCATGGTGCCGTACCGCACGGACGTACCGGAATAGCGCTTTCGACCGGTGGACAGGACCCTCCGTAGGAGGGTCCTACATGCCGCGCCGCTTCCGCATCTGCCGGACCAGCGCCGCCGTGCCCAGCAGCGCCACCGTCGCACCGGCCGCACCCGCCGCCGTCGCGTCCTTGCGGCCGAGCCTGCGGCCCGCGACCGTGTGCCGGCCCTCGACCTCCTCCAGGAGCGCGGCGAGAACCTCCTCGTTGGTCCACCGCGGCCGCCAGCCCGCGTCGTGCAGCCGTCCCACGCTGACCACCCACGGGTGCATCGTGTACGCCAGGTCTCCCGCCGGGGACGGCGTGAGGCCGATCCGGTGCAGCCGGGCCGCCGCGCCGAGGGCGACCGCCGAAGGCAGCTCCATGCGCCGGATCCCGGAGAGCTCCTCGACCTCCTCCTGCTCCAGCCATCCGTCGCAGCCGACCGCGAACTCCCCGTCGACCTTCTCCAGGGCCGCGTACTCCAGCGCGCTGACCAGGTCCTCGACGTGGCAGAACTGCCAGGTCGGGCGCGAGCCGGCGACGACGAGCAGCCGCGGCGACTCGAAGTAGCGGGTCAGGGCGGTGTCCGTGCCGCCGACCAGGACCGCGGGCCTGACCACGGTGACGTGCAGCCCGGGGTGGGCGCGGGGCGCGCGGCGGCCCAGCCGCTCGATCTCCAGCATGTCGCCGACGCCGGTGGCCTCCGCGGTCGCCCGCAGTTCGGCGTCCTCGGAGAGCGGGATGTCGTTGTCGGGCAGCGCGCCGTAGACCATCGCGGAGGTGCAGAGCACCACCCGGTGCACGCCGGCCGCCGCTGCGGCGGTCAGCACGGTCTGTGTGCCGCGCACGTTGTAGGCCGTTCGGGCGGCGGCGTCCGACTCCAGGTCGAGGTCGACGGCGAGGTGCACGACCACGTCGGCGCCCCGCAGCTTCTCGGCGATCGCCGGGTCGCGGACGTCGAGGATGTGCCACTGCGCCTCGGAGACCTCGCCCCGGCGCTCGTCGATCGCGATGACCTGCTTGATCTCATCGGAGGCGGCAAGGCGCCTGGTCAGCAGGTCGCCGACTCCGGAAGCGGCGCCGGTGACCGCGACCACGGGGCCGCGCCCGGGGGACCGGGTCGAGATGTTTCGCGCTGCGCGAACCTGAGGATCTGGGGAACTCACCGGGCGTCTCCAGCGGTTGTCTTCAGTACGTACACGAATGACGCGTACGTACCAGGTGGCGTCCATCCTGCCGCAGGCCACGGCCCGGCGGAGCACCGAGCCCATATCCGGCCCGGATGTCTACGCTGGTGGTGTGTAGCGGGCAGTCGCCGTCGGCAGGAAGCCGGCGGCCCTACGAGCCGAGGAAACCTGTGAGTGACACCCCATTCGGATTCGGCCTTCCGCCGGAGGAGCCGGAGAACGGCGACGAGGGCAAGAAGAAGGACCCCGCCGGAGGTGGCCAGGGGTCCGGTGGCCAGGGCGGCGACAACCCGTTCGGGGCCAATCCGTTCGGCTTCGGCGGTCTGCCGGGCATGGGCGGTCTGCCGGGCATGGGCGGCCCCGGCGGGGCGGACAATCCGTTCGCCGCGATGTTCGGCTCGCTGAACCCCAACGACCTGGGCGCGGCCTTCCAGCAGCTCGGCCAGATGCTCTCGTACGAGGGCGGACCCGTGAACTGGGACATGGCCAAGCAGATCGCCCGCCAGGTGGTCGCCCAGGGCACGTCCGACGGCACCAAGGACGCCAGCGTGGGTCCGGCGGAGAAGGCGGCGGTCGAGGAGGCCGTGCGCCTGGCCGACCTGTGGCTGGACGGCGTGACCTCGCTGCCCTCGGGTGCGAGCACGGCCGTGGCGTGGAGCCGCGCGGAGTGGGTCGAGGCGACGCTGCCGGCCTGGCAGCAGCTGGTCGACCCGGTCGCCGAGCGGGTCGGCGCGGCGATGGGCGATGTGCTGCCCGAGGAGATGCAGGCCATGGCGGGCCCGCTGATCGGCATGATGCGCTCCATGGGTGGCGCCATGTTCGGTCAGCAGATCGGGCAGGCCGTCGGTGCGCTCGCGGGCGAGGTCGTCGGTTCGACCGATGTCGGTCTGCCGCTCGGTCCGGCCGGCAAGGCGGCGCTGCTGCCGCTGAACATCGAGACGTTCGGCAAGGACCTGGGTGTCCCGAAGGACGAGGTGCGGCTGTACCTGGCCCTGCGCGAGGCCGCCCACCAGCGGCTCTTCGCCCATGTGCCGTGGCTGCGCTCGCATCTGTTCGGCGCGGTCGAGGGCTATGCCCGGGGGATCAAGGTCGACACGTCGAAGCTGGAGGAGGCGGTGGGTCAGCTGGACCCGACGCACCCGGAGCAGCTGCAGGAGGCGTTGCAGCAGGGCATGTTCCAGCCCGAGGACACGCCGGAGCAGAAGGCCGCTCTGGCCCGTCTGGAGACGGCGCTCGCGCTGGTCGAGGGCTGGGTGGACGCGGTGGTCCACGAGGCCGCGAAGTCCCGGCTCACCTCGGCGGACGCGCTGCGCGAGACGCTGCGCAGGCGCCGGGCGAGCGGCGGTCCGGCCGAGCAGACCTTCGCGACGCTCATCGGTCTCGAGCTGCGTCCGCGCCGGCTGCGGGACGCCTCGCGGCTGTGGGCCTCGCTCACGGACGCGCGCGGTGTCGACGGCCGCGACGACCTGTGGGAGCACCCGGACATGCTGCCGACGGCATCGGACCTGGACGACCCGGACGGCTTCGTCCACCGCGAGCACCTCGACTTCTCGGAGATCGACAAGATGCTGGGCGAGGCCGCGCAGCGGGACGGCGACGACGAGGGCAAGGACGACAGCGCCAAGTGAGCCTGCACGACGACGCCGTACTCGTACTGAAGGCATACGGCCCCGCCGGACCGGACGGGGCGCAGGAAGAGCTGCGCCAGACGTATCTGGACCATCTCGCGGCGCACGAGGACGGGATGTGGAAGGCCTGCGAGGCCGGCCATCTGACGGCCAGCGCGCTGGTGGTGGATCCCGAGCGCGAGCGGGTGCTGCTGACGCTGCACAAGAAGCTCGGCATGTGGTTGCAGATGGGCGGCCACTGCGAGCCGGGTGACACGACGCTGGCCGAGGCGGCCCTGCGGGAGGCGACGGAGGAGTCCGGCATCCCCGGTCTGACGCTGCTGTCCGGCGGCCCGGTACGCCTCGACCGGCATCCGATCCCGGCGCCGTGCCACTGGCATCTGGATGTGCAGTACGCGGCGGCGGCACCGGCCGACGCGGTGGAGGCCATCAGCGAGGAGTCGCTGGACCTGCGGTGGTTCGCGTACGACGAGGTGGCGTCCGTGGCCGACACCTCGGTGGTACGGCTGCTGGAGGACACCCGCGCCCGGCTGTAGGCACGGAGACACGGGTAAGGGGCGGCCTCCCAGGAGGCCGCCCCTTACGCACGCTCAGTTCCAGGCGTTGTTCTGGTTCTGGGCGTGCGAACCGTGCTGACCGGCGCCGAACTGGGCGGCGATGCCCTGGCCGATGGCCGCGTTCTGCGGCGGCATGACCTCGCTGGGCTGGACGAGGGCGAAGCCCTGTCCGAGGAAGCTGAGCTCCCAGCCCTCACCCGTGTTGCCACGGCGGCGACGGATGCTGGAGTTCGTCGTCTGCGACTGCATCTGCACCCGCAGCCCGGTGGACCAGGCGACGATCGCGTCCGCGTCGACGTTGACGTACTTGTCCGGCGTGACCTGCATCATCAGCGGCTGACCGGAGGTCATGAGGGCGACCTTGCCGCGGCCGGAGATGTTGAGCTGGTACTTGCCGGAGCCGGAGATGCCGTACTGGCTGTCCACGGCGATGACCTCGGTGTGCAGGGTCGAGTCCAGCGCCAGGACGTAGGCGCTGTCGACGGTCATGCCCTCCTGCTCGACCTCCACGACGTGGATGTACTGGGCGAGGTTGGCGAAGTAGACCGTGCCCTGGCCGGAGCAGCGCATGAGGTCGAGGCCCTCACCCGTCCGGGCCTGGGCGCGGCGCTGCGTGGGCGTCTGGTACTCGCCGTCGAAGTCGACGAGCCCCTGGTAGGCGACCATGGCGCCCTTGCGGGCGAGGATGTCGTCCGAGCCGGTCAGAGCGACCCGCAGCAGCTGCGGGTTCTGGATGACGTACCGTTCCTGGCTCTGCTGCTCGGCGTAGTTGAAAAGCGGGCTCTGCATGGTGTGTTCTCGCTCCCCCTCAGCCCCGGATCCGCAGGCGGTCGGTGCTGTCCTCGCTCGGCTGTACGACGACGATGCCCTGGCCGGAGAAGGCCATCTGGTACGCCTCGCCGCTGCCCCGTCCGATCAGGGAGGAGGCCTTGAAGCTGCGCTTGCCCTTGACCTTGAGCGCCGGCGACCAGGCGACGAGCGCGTCGGGGTCGACGTACGTCTCGTCCTCGCCGCGGCCGCAGTCGACGACGATCGGCGTGCCACGCGAGGTCAGGGCGACCCAGCCGGTGCCCGCGATCTCGACGTTGAACAGGCCCTGGCCGGCGAACTTGGCGAGGCCCTTGACCTTCTCGACGCCCCACTGGAGGTGGGCGTCGAAGGCAAGGACGTTGGTGCCGTTGACGGAGAGCGAGTCGTTCTGAAGGTTGATCACGACGACGTCCGCGCCGTAGTCGGCGAGGTAGAGCAGACCGTCGCCGGAGCACTTCATGATGGGCGCGCCCTCGCCGGTGAACCACTGCTGGGCGACCTGACGGGCGGCGGGCGGGTTGGGCTCGTAGGTGACGAAGCCCTCGTAGGCGACCATCGAACCGGTGCGCGCGTAGAGGTCCTGGCCGGAGGCCATGGCGACCTTGAGCATCGTGCGCCCGTGGTTCTCCATCCGGGCCGCCATGGGGGTCGGGGCGAAGCCCGCGAGTTGCTGGTTCATTTCTTCGGGCTCCCTCAGACCTCGTACGGCTGGACGACGATGAAGTTGCCGGGGGCGCCCCGGAACTGGAGGTTGACGGTCTCTCCGCTGTGTCCGGGGTACGCGTTGCGGCGCAGCCGGACCTGGCTGGAGAGGATCACCTGTGACGCGGACGACCAGGCGACGACGGCGTTGCAGTCGGCGAAGGTGGTCGGCGTGACGGGCAGGACGACCGGGGTGCCGTGCGTCTTGACGACGACCGTGCCGGTGCCCTGGAACTGCATGGTGAACAGGGCGCCGCCGGGGATGCCGTGGCCCTCGATCCTCCGTACTTCGTACTGAAGGGACTCGTCGAAGGCGAGCACGTTCTCGGCGGAGACGCAGATGCCGTCGCCCTGGAGCTCGATCGGGTGGAGGTGGGCGCCCTCCTCCGCGAGGAAGACCTGGCCGCGGCCGGTACAGCGCATCAGCTGCATTTCCTGGCCGGTGGCGTTGCCGACGATCCGGCCGGTGAAACCGGCGCCCTTGTGGCTGAAGTCGACCTTGCCCTGGTACATGACCATGCTGCCCTGGCGGGCGAGGACGGGAAGGCCGCCCATCTGCAGGTCGACCCGCATGAGCTGCTGGTTCTGCGGGGTCCAGCGGGCGCCGGTCGCGGTCTCCTTGTACGGCTGCAGCGCGGCGGCGAGTCCGGCGCCGGTGGCCGGGACGCCCTGGGGGACGCCCATCTGGCCCGGGGGCATGCCCGGAGGCGTACCGGGGGGCTGCTGGCCGAACTGGGGCTGACCGTACGGGGCGGCAGGAGCGGGCTGACCGTACGGGGCCGGGGCGGGCTGGCCGTACGGCTGGCCCTGGCCCGGGACCTGCCCGAACTGCGGCTGCTGGGGCGGCTGCGGCTGGCCGTAGGGCGCCGGAGCCGGGGCGGGCGGCGCCATGGGCGCGGCCATGGTGGGGGCCGCGTGCATCGGCTGGACCGGGGCCTGCGGTGCGGGCGCCGGAGCCGGCGCGGGCGCGGCGGGCGCACCGAACGCGGGCGGAGCGGCGGCCTGCGGGGGCGGGCCGAAGCCCGGGGATCCCTGCGGAGCCTGGGCCGCGGGCTGCTCCTCGGCGACCTCGCCGCCGAAGTTCTTCAACAGCGCGTCGAGGCCGCCGTCGAAGCCCTGTCCGATGGCCGCGAACCGCCAGACGTCCTTGAGGTAGAAGTCGCCGAGCATGACCGCGCGCTCGGTGGAGAACTCGGCGCCCGTGAACGGGTAGCGGACGACCTCTTCACCGCCCGCCACGATGCGGATGTAGCCGGGGCCGATCTGCGACATCTGGCCGGCACCGTCGATGGTCGCGGTGAACGACAGCTTGTGGATGTTCGCCGGGATCCGGTCGAGCGTGACGCGGAAGGACTCGGTGTCGCCCGACTGCGCGCCGAGCAGCTGAATGGACTCCTCGGGCGACTTCGGCTGGTTGAAGAAGATGAAGTACCGGTCGTCCGAGAGCTGCTCGTTGGCGTCGAGGCCGAAGCAGCTGATGTCGAAGGTCAGTCCGGGCGCGGCGATCTGCACCCCCACGTACAGATCGGTCCCCGGTGTCAGATCACTGATCTTGGCCTTGTGGCCGCGTTGGAATTCCCTGGCCATGCGTAACGACCGTCCCCCATCCCGAAATGTGAATGCGTCGCGCCAGGCTAACGGCTGAACCTGACATTGAGCCAAGCTGGTACGTATTCGGTACAGGATTGACGAGGTGGGCTACTCGCCGCGTGCGCCGGGCAGATGGGGCAGACGGTCCGCCGCGACCACGCCCTCGAGGTATCCCCGGGCCCGTTCGGTGCGCGGATACGCCTCCAGGAGCCGCCAGAACCGGGGGCCGTGCCCCGGCACCAGAAGATGGGCCAGTTCGTGCACGAGCACGTAGTCGACGACGTACTCGGGCATGCCCTGGAGCCGGTGCGAGAGGCGGATGCTGCCCTCCGACGGGGTGCACGAGCCCCAGCGGGTGTTCTGGTTGGTCACCCAGCGGACCGATGTCGGCCGTGCCCGGCCGCCGAAGTACTGCTCCGACAACCGCTCGGCGCGCTCGGTGAGTTCGCTGTCGCCGAGGAGCCGCTTGCTCTCCTGGGCGGCCAGCTTGTCCAGCATGACCGTCACCCAGCGCTGCTCCTCCGCCTCGGACATCCGGGCCGGGATGAGAACGATGGTCCGGTCGCCCTCACGGTAGGCGGAGACGGTTCTCCTCCGCCGGGAGCTTCTGCGGACCTCGACCGCACTCGTCCCCGAGCCGCGGGGCGGTTTGCTTGTCACGCTGCGCTGTGGGTCGGCGGGCACGGGCCCGACGTTACCCGCTGTCAGCATGGGAAGTCCCGCCTCCGGGACGGTTCGGCCGTGATCCCGTCACACCGTGCACCATTTGAATGATTAATACCCCGCCCCTGTGGACAACTTTCGGCGTCAGCCTCGACTCCCGGGCAATCTGAGAACGGCCGGAGGGGAACGGCCGAGCGCGAGGAAGACGACCGATCAAGATCACGGGGGCGGAAATGCATCCGATGCTGAAACCGGCGCTGCGGCGCGCCTGGCGAGATCTGCAGAGCGTGCAGTTCGGGGCCACTCGGGCGCATGCGGTGGTGGTGGGCCCGGTCGACACGACCACCGGCAGCCTGCTGCGGCTGCTCGACGGCACCCGGGGCATGGAGCGGCTGCGGGGCGAGGCCCGTGCGCTGGGGTTGCCGGACGGGCTCTTCGAGCGGCTCCTCGGCCGGCTGGCGGAGGCGGGTCTGATCGCGGACGGCTCGGCCGGGCGGCCCGGGAAGGCCGGTGCCGCGACGTCCGCGGACGGCGCGCTCGATCCGCTCCGGGCCGATCTCGCCTCACTCTCCGTGATCGACCCGGAGCCGGACGGGGCGTTACGGCGGCTGGCCGCCCGGCGTGCCCTGTGCGTCCAGGTCCGGGGCGCGGGGCGGGTCGGCGCGGCGGTCGCCGCTCTGCTCTCGGCGTCCGGCGTGGGCCGGGTGGAGGTGCTGGACTCCGGATCGGTGGAGCCGTGGGAGGTGTCGCCGGGCGGGCTGCCTGCCGAGGCGGTGGGCGAGCGCAGGGCCGCGGCGGCGCGGCGGCTCGTGGGGCGGTCGGCCCCGGGTGGACGGGCGCCACGGACGACACGAAGCGAGTCGGCCGAGAAGGGGCACGAGCCCGGACTCTCACTCGTCGTGGTGACACCGAGGGACGGCCTCGCCGCCTACCTCCCGGATCCGGCCCTCGCCGAGAGCTGGATCACCACGGGCACTCCGCATCTCTACGCGGGGGTGCTGGAGGCCACCGGGTTCGTCGGACCGCTGGTGCTGCCGGGCGGGACGGCTTGCGCGGGGTGCGTACAGGAGGAGCGGACGGACCGGGAGCCGATGTGGCCCCGGATGCTGGCGCAGTGGCGCTCGGGTGCGGCGGAGGCCCTGCCGGCCTGTGATCTGGGTCTCGCGACGGCGGTGGCCGGATTGGCCGCGGCCCATGCGCTGGCCTTCCTGGACGGGGAGTTGCCCGCAAGCGTCGGGGCACGTTTCGAGGCCTCGCTGCCTCTCCTGGAGTGGCGGGCGGAGCGGATGAGGCCGCATGCGGGATGTTCGTGCGGCGCCTTACGTCGCGGAGAGGGGGAGCATGACGCGGAGGCTCCGACCCCGCACGACACAATGGCGGGGTAACGGCCCTGTGCGGCACGGCAGTCTGGGATTTGGAGGGGCGTATGTCTGATCTTCCCCGGAAGGCGGTCACCCGGACCGCCAGGTTGGCCGCGTTGCCCCTGGGCTTCGCAGGACGGGCCACCTGGGGTCTGGGCAAGCGGATCGGCGGCAAGTCCGCCGAGATCGTCGCGCGCGAACTGCAACAGCGCACGGCCGAGCAGCTGTTCAAGGTGCTCGGGGAACTCAAGGGCGGGGCGATGAAGTTCGGGCAGGCGCTGTCCGTCTTCGAGTCGGCGCTGCCCGAGGAGGTGGCGGGCCCCTACCGGGCGGCGCTCACCAAGCTCCAGGAGGCGGCGCCTCCGATGCCGACCCGCACGGTGCACGGGGTGCTGGCGGAGCGGCTCGGCGAGGAGTGGCGTGAGCTGTTCCTGGAGTTCGAGGACAAGCCCGCGGCGGCGGCCTCCATCGGGCAGGTGCACCGGGCGGTGTGGCACGACGGCCGCGAGGTCGCGGTGAAGGTGCAGTACCCGGGGGCGGGCGAGGCGCTCCTCTCGGATCTGACGCAGCTGAGCCGGTTCGCCAGGCTGCTCGGCCCGCTGATCCCCGGCATGGACATCAAGCCGCTGATCACCGAGTTGCGCGACCGGGTCTCGGAGGAGTTGGACTACGGCCTGGAGGCCGAGGCCCAGCGGGAGCACGCCGAGGAGTTCGCGGACGATCCCGATGTGGTGGTGCCGCAGGTCGTGCACCAGTGCGACCAGATCCTGGTGACGGAGTGGATCGACGGGATCCCGCTGTCCGAGGTGATCGCGGACGGCACCGAGGAGCAGCGGGACCGGGCCGGCCAGCTGCTGGCGCGCTTCCTCTTCTCCGGGCCCGCCCGCACGGGGCTGCTCCACGCCGATCCTCACCCGGGCAACTTCCGGCTGCTGCCCGGCGGTGACGACGAGGAGGGTCCGGAGAGCTGGCGGCTCGGGGTACTGGACTTCGGCACCGTGGACCGGTTGCCGGGCGGCCTGCCGGAGACGATCGGCACCTGTCTGCGGCTCACCCTGGAGGGCGACGCCGAGACGGTCTACGAGCTGCTGCGCGAGGAGGGGTTCGTCAAGGAGACCATCGATCTCGACCCGGACGCCGTGCTCGAGTACCTGCTGCCGATCATCGAGCCGGCCGAGGCCGAGGTCTTCGGCTTCAGCCGGGGGTGGATGAGGAACCAGGCCGCGCGCATCGCCGACCTCCGCTCCCCCGCGCACCAACTGGGCAAGCAGCTCAACCTGCCGCCGTCGTATCTGCTGATACACCGGGTGACCCTGAGCACGATCGGCGTGCTCTGTCAGCTGAACGCGACGGTGCGGCTGCGCGACGAACTGGAGGAGTGGCTGCCCGGCTTCGTCGCGACGGACACCCCCTAGAGCGGCGCCGTCACCACCAGGAGGAGTCGAGGCGGCCCTCGATGGACCGGATGTTCTCGCGGGCGCAGGTCTCGCAGAGGTAGAGGCGGGCGCCGTTCTCCACCGAGCAGGTCCACGTCACCGGGAGCTCCTCGGCGGTCCTGCCGCAGCGGGCGCAGACGATGGGCTCCTCGGGGGGCCGGGCGTCGTTCACCCTCCTGACGATAGTCCGGCGGCGCCTCGGCCGCGCCGCAACGCACCGCGGGGGCCGGTCCGTTCGGACCGGCCCCCGCGAGGTTCTTCGGGTCAGTGCATGACGGCCATGGCCAGCGCGCGGCGGGCGCGCAGGGAGACGCGCTCGGCGCGCCGCTGCATCCGCCGGGCGGCGACCAGGCGCAGGGCCTGGCGTTCCGCGTCGGCTTCCCGCAGGCGGTCGTGCATATGAGCACGGGCCAGGGCTTCTGGGATGAGTTGCATCTCACGGGTCCTGTTCTGACGCGAGGCGTTCGCGCCGGTGATGGAAACGTCTGGGGTCGCGGAGCCGGAGGGCTCGCTCGTGGAAGAGGTCATCGGGGCCTGCTTCTGGGGATCGTGCGTGAGGGGTCGGTCGATGGTTCCGGTGACGTTCATGCCGCGACCGGGTTCTTGCGCGGGCGACCACGCGGCCGCTTGCGGGCGACGACGACTCCCTGGACGAACAGCTCGCCGCCCCAGACGCCCCACGGCTCACGCCGCTCCTGTGCGCCGGCGAGGCAGGCCTCCATCAGCGGGCAGGTACGGCAGAGGGACTTGGCGTACTCGACATCGGCCGGGGACTCGGCGAAGAAGACCTCCGGGTCGTACGAGCGGCAGGGGACGGGTACGCCGAGGTTCTCGATGGCGTCGTCGAGCGCGGTGAGCGCGGTGAGGGGGGTCAAGGTGGAGTCCTCCGTGAGGCCGGGCGGGGGGATCGTTTCGGAAGGCGGTACGGACGGGGCGTGCGCTTCGAGTTGCACGGGTGGCTTTCCTCGTCTGGTCGTTCCGGCCTGTTGGCCGGGGTTTCGGCTGGTACCGGGTGTTGCTTGGTCCCGAGGCCCCTTCGCTCCGTCGTCCCCGTTCGGGGAAAACAGAAGGGCCGCGGATCCCGGGTGGGGTTCCGCGGCCCTGAAGGCGCCGGCCTGATCGAGATCAGGCTGGATCACTCCAGGGTTCGAGCCCACGGAAGGCCCACATCGTGTGGTGCTGCGTCGTCTGCTGCTTGGTTCCGGCACCGGTCGCCGCAAAGCCATAGGCCGTGGCCTTGACTGCTGCTACTCCTGCTTCCAGTGCCTTGGTCGGTCGCTCATTGCGCTCCATGACGGGAAGACCCGCCGGGGCGGCCGCCGGCCGCAGGGAGGCGAGGGCCAGGCCGGCGCCGGACAGACCGGTGCCAGGAAGACCGCTGCCAATGAACGCCGAGCCGGAGAGGCCGAGCGAGCAGGCGGAGACGACCGAGCGATCGGTCATTTTGTCGGTGCTGACGAAGCTGACGTTGGTGCTGTTGATGTTGCTGATCACTGGAATCGCCTCCTCTCGGCGTCTCGGAGGGCTCGGGGTGAGCCGGACCCTCATGTTCATTTGGACAAGTACAGCACGAAAGCAGGGCTTCGAAGAAGCCGCTGTTTCCGTGGTTAAGAACCTATGGGGCTTGACGGGGGGTGCGCAAACTATTTTTTCGACGAGTTTTCGTCAGTCCTCCTCGTCGTCTCCTCCAGGCTCCCCACCTGGCTCTTCGCCCGCGCAGATGGCGAGGACGTCGGCGCCGAAGCGGTCGAGCTTGCGGGCGCCGACCCCGGAGATGCCGACGAGTTCCCCGTCGCTGGACGGCACGCACTCGGCGATCGCCATCAGCGTCTTGTCGGTGAACACACAGTACGCGGGCTGCCCGAGCTGCTTGGCCTGGTCGGAGCGCCAGTCGCGCAGCCGCTCGTAGAGCGCCTCGTCCATGTCGGAGGGGCAGTCCTCGCAGCGCATCAGCTTCATCTCGCCGGCTTCGGTGAGCGTGGCTCCGCAGACGCGGCAGAGCGACGGTCCGCGGCGCTTGCGCCGGGCGGCGCTGCCCCGCTCGACGGAGCCGCCGCCGCCCGCGCCGCCCGCGCCGAGGGCGCCGGATCCGGGACGCAGCCCCTTGAGGAAGCGGGTGGGGCGACGGGAGGCGCGGCCGCCCGGGGAGCGCGAGAGCGCCCAGGAGAGCGAGAGGTGGAGGCGGGCGCGGGTGACCCCGACGTACAGCAGGCGCCGCTCCTCCTCGACCTGCTCGTCGGTCTTGGCGTAGGTGATCGGCATCATGCCCTCGGTGAGGCCGACCAGGAAGACGGCGTCCCACTCCAGGCCCTTGGCCGCGTGCAGGGAGGCGAGGGTGACGCCCTGGACGGTCGGGGCGTGCTGGGCGGCGGCCCGCTCGTCGAGCTCGGCGACCAGGTCGGAGAGGCCGGCGCCGGGCTTGGCCCGGGCGAAGTCCTCGGCGAGGCGCACCAGCGCGGCGAGGGACTCCCAGCGGTCGCGGACGGCGCCCGAGCCGGCGGGCGGTTCGGTGGTCCAGCCCTTGGTGGAGAGCACGGCGCGGACCTGGGAGGGCAGGTCCTCCGCGTCGTCGAGGAGGGAGTCGTTCCCCCCGGCGCGGGCGGCGCCGCGCAGTGCGATGCCGGCCTCCCGTACCTCCTGGCGCTCGAAGAAGCGCTCGGCGCCGCGCAGCTGGTACGGCACGCCGGCGTCGGCGAGGGCCTGCTCGTAGACCTCGGACTGGGCGTTGATGCGGTAGAGCACGGCGATCTCGCCGGCCGGGACGCCGGCGGCGATCAGGTCGCGGATGCGGCGGGCGGTGCCCTCGGCCTCGGCGGGCTCGTCGGCGTACTCGGCGTAGACGGGCTCGGGTCCCGGGTCGCGCTGGGAGATCAGCTCCAGGCGGTGCTCGGCGGCCCGGCCGCGGGCCTGGCTGAGCAGTCCGTTGGCGAGGTGGACGACCTGGGGGGTGGAGCGGTAGTCCCGGACGAGCTTGACCACCGTGGCGTTCGGGTGCCGGGTGCGGAAGTTCAGCAGGTGGTCGGGGGTCGCGCCGGTGAAGGAGTAGATGGTCTGGCTGGCGTCGCCGACGACGCAGAGGCTGTCGCGGTCGCCGAGCCACAGGTCGAGGAGCCGCTGCTGGAGCGGGGAGACGTCCTGGTACTCGTCCACCACGAAGTGCTGGTACTGGCCGCGGATCTGGTCGGCGATGTCATGCCGGTCCTGGAGGATGCCGACCGTGAGCAGCAGCACGTCCTCGAAGTCGATCACCGAGCGGTCGCGCTTGAGCTGTTCGTACATGGCGTAGATCTGACCGATCTCGGCCGGGTCGCGGGGGGCCTCCCGGACCGACTTGGCGACCACCGCCGGATAGTCGGCGGGGACGGTCTGGGTGACCTTGGCCCACTCGATCTCGCCGGTGACGTCGCGCAGCTCGTTGCGGTCGAGCCGGACGCGGCAGCGCGCGGCGGACTCGGCGACGAGCTGGATCTTGCGCTCCAGGAGCCGGGGAAGATCGCCACCGACGACTTTCGGCCAGAAGTACTGGAGCTGACGCAGGGCGGCGGAGTGGAAGGTGCGGGCCTGGACGCCGCCCGCGCCGAGCTCCCGCAGACGGCCGCGCATCTCTCCGGCGGCCCGGTTGGTGAAGGTGACGGCCAGGACGCTGCCGGGCTGGAGTATGCCCGCCCGCACTCCGTAGGCGATGCGGTGCGTGATGGCCCGCGTCTTGCCCGTGCCGGCTCCCGCCAGCACGCACACCGGACCGTGCAGGGCGAGGGCGACCTCGCGCTGCTCGGGGTCGAGCCCGTCGAGCACCGCGTCGGCCGACTCGGGGACCTGCGGGAAGAGAGTGGAGTGCGTTGCTGCTGTCACCCCGCCAGCTTGCCAGGTTCCGAGGGGCCGGTGCGGCGCGCTGTCCACAGGCCGGCGCCGCCGGTCGTACGAATACGGGAATGGTGTCGGCGGCGCGTACGTTCTCTTCCTCGGCACCCACCCGCGAACAGAGGAGCGCCAGGCCATGCAGGGCACTGTGACGATGTACAGCACCACGTGGTGCGGCTACTGCCGTCGGCTGAAGAGCCAGATGGACCGCGAGGGCATCGCGTACACGGAGATCAACATCGAGCAGGACCCGGAGTCGGCCGCGTTCGTGGAGAAGGCCAACGGGGGCAACCAGACCGTTCCGACCGTGCTCTTCGCGGACGGCTCGACGCTGACGAACCCGTCGCTCGCCCAGGTCAAGCAGAAGGTCGGCGTCTGAGCGCGCCTGGCCGAAAACAGCCCCCGTCCGGCAGTGCCGGGCGGGGGCTGTTCCATGTCACGGGGTGGGTCAGACGACGTCGCCCGGCTTGGGCAGCGGCTTGCCGTACCAGAGCTCGATCAGCCGGGAGGCGATCGAGATGCCGTACGGGGGCAGCACCTCGCCCGAGTCGAAGGCGGCGGCCAGCTCCTCGCGGGAGAACCAGCGCGCCTCGTGGATCTCCTCGCCGTCCACGTCTATCTCCGAGGAGGTGGCGTGCGCGATGAAGCCCAGCATCAGGCTGGACGGGAAGGGCCAGGGCTGGCTGGCGACGTACTCGACCTCGCCGACCGAGACACCGGCCTCCTCGAAGACCTCACGGATGACCGCCTGCTCGATCGACTCGCCGGGCTCGACGAAGCCCGCGAGGGTCGAGAAGCGGCCCTCGGGCCAGTGGACCTGCCGGCCGAGCAGGATGCGGTCCGCCTCGTCGGTGACGGCCATGATGACCGCCGGGTCGGTCCGCGGGTAGTGCTCGGCACCACAGGCCTGGCAGCGGCGGATGTGGCCGGCGGCCGCGATCACCGTGCGCTCGCCGCAGCGGGAGCAGAAACGGTGGAGCCGCTGCCAGTTCTCCAGGGCGACGGCGTGCACCATGAGGCCCGCGTCCCGGGGCGAGAGCAGCAGGCCCGCCTCGCGCAGCCCCGCGGGCCGGGCGGACTGGTCCATGCGGCCGGGCAGGGAGTCCTTCTGAAGGGCGAAGTAGGAGACACCGTCGGCGTCCGTGCCCAGGAAGTAGCGGTGGGTCTCGGTGACCGGGGCCTCGAAGGCGGGGGTCATGACGAGCTCGGTGCGGCCGTCAGGAGTGTCGTCGATCAGCACCTGACCGCCGGAGACCACGAAGACGCGGGTCGTGGGGTGGCTCCAGGCCGCCGCGAGCCATGCCTCGTCGAGACGGTGGTGAGCGGCGCGGTCGATGCCGCTCGGGGCGGTGAGCGAGATCGGCCGGTCCGCGAACTGGCTGTTCAAGGTGGACACAGGTACTTCCAACTCCCCCGGATCGGTGTATGGGTTCATCGCGCGGCGGTGTGGAGGGCGGCGGGCAGGTCGCTCCACAGATGGGCGGTGGTCTCGACGCCCTTGAGGAGAAGATCGAGCTCGATCTTCTCGTTGGGGGCGTGCCAGCCGTCGGACGGCACCGAGATGCCGAGGAACAGCACCGGTGCGCCCAGGACGTCCTGGAGGTCGGCGGCGGGGCCCGAGCCGCCCTCGCGGGTGTAGCGGACCTTGGCGCCGTCGAAGGCACGGCTCATCGCGCCCGCGACCGCTTTGAGGGCCGGGTGGTCGAGCGGGGTGAGGCAGGGCCGGGTCGGGGCGCCGAAGACGACCTCGTACCGGATGCCCGAGGGGATCCGCGCGGCGAGCCAGTCGCGAACGGCGAGTTCGATCTTGGCCGGGTCCTGTCCCGCCACCAGCCGGAAGGAGAGCTTCAGCTGGGCGGAGGAAGGGACGATCGTCTTGCCGCCGGGGCCCTGGTAGCCGCCGCCGATGCCGTTGACCTCGGCGGTCGGGCGGGCCCAGACGCGCTCCAGGGTGGAGAAGCCGGCCTCACCGAGGGTGTCGTGGGACTTGGCGGTGCTCAGCCAGGCCGCCTCGTCGAACGGCAGCTCGGCGATGAGGGCACGCTCGGCGTCGGAGAGCTCGGTGACGCCGTCGTAGAAGCCGGGGATCGAGACGTGCTCGTCCTCGTCGTGCAGAGCGGCGACCAGGCGGCCGGCGACGGTGGCCGGATTGGGCACGGCGCCGCCGAAGGAACCGGAGTGGATGTCCTGGTCGGGCCCGTACAGCTCGATCTCGCAGTCCGCGACGCCGCGCATGCCGGTGCAGACCGTCGGGGTGTCCTCGGACCACATGCCGGTGTCGGAGACGATCACGGCATCGGCGGCGAGCCGGTCCGCGTGGGCCTCGACGAGGGCCCGGAAGTGCGGGGAGCCGGACTCCTCCTCGCCCTCGACGATCAGCTTGAGGTTGACGGCCGGGGCGGTGCGTCCGGTCGCGGCGAGGTGGGCGCGGACACCGAGGGTGTGGAAGAAGACCTGGCCCTTGTCGTCGGCGGCACCGCGCGCGTACATCCGGCCGTCGGTGACGTGCGGCTCGAAGGGGTCGGTGTGCCAGCCGTCCTCGCGGGCGGCGGGCTGGACGTCGTGGTGGCCGTAGACGAGCACGGTCGGGGCGTCCGGTTCGCCGGAGGGCCACTCCGCGAAGACCGCGGGGGCGCCGTCCGTCTCCCAGATCTCGACCGTCGTGAAACCCGTGTCGGACAGTTTGTCGGCGAGCCAGCGGGCACTGCGCCGTACGTCCTCGGCGTGGGCGGGCTGCGCGGACACGGAGGGGATGCGCAGCCACTGGGCGAGGTCGTCGAGGAAGGCGGCGCGGTGCTGTTCGATGTACGTGCGCACGGCCTGGGTACGTACGGTCTGGACGGCGTTGTCCGGGGTCTCGCTCATGCTCCTGAGCCTATCCGGCGTCCGGAGCCGCTCTGTCCTGGGCCGGTTTGTCCGGCGCCGGCCCGCCCAGCAGGATCTCCTCCAGCTCGGCACGGCCGGGCAGGCGGCGGGGTCGTACGACCTCTCCCGTCCGTACGTAGACGAAGGCGGCCGCGACCTCGTCGGGGTCGAGGCCGTGCTGCTCGGCCCAGGCGAGGCGGTAGATCGCGAGCTGGAGGGGGTCGGCGGTGCGCAGGTGGCTGGTCTTCCAGTCGACGATCTCGTACGCGCCGGATTCCGGATCCCGGTAGACGGCGTCGATCCTGCCGCGGACGACCCGCCCCGCGAGCGAGAGGTGGACGGGCACCTCGACGCGGTACGGGGTGCGGTGGGCGTACGGGGTGCGGGCGAAGGCGTCCTTGAGGGCGTCGAGGTCGCGTTCGTCGACGATCTCCGGTTCGCCGGCGAAGTCCTCGCCGCCGGGGAGCTCGTCCGGTCCCAGCATGGGGAGCGGGAGCTCCTCGAACCGCGACTCCACCCACGCGTGGAACCGGGTGCCGCGGCGGGCGGCGGGCTGCGGGGGGCGGGGCATGGGACGGGCCAGGTCCTGGGCGAAGCCGTCGGGGTCGGCGGCGAGGCGGAGGACCTGGGAGGCGGAGAGGTAGGCGGGCAGGAGGACGTCGCGGGTGGTGGCGCGGGCGCGGCGGAGTTCGGTGGTGAGGGTGGTGAGGTCGCGGTCCCAGGAGGCGAGGGTCTTCCGGTCTTCGGGGGTGAGGTGGTCCTGGGCGTCGTCCAGGGGCTCCCGGGGCGCGGGGACCTCGTCGGCCGGGGCAGCGATCGCGTTGCCCGGGGCAGGGACCTCGTCGGCCGGGGGCTCCTCGTCCCAGAAGGGGTCCTCGTCCCAGAGCGGCTCCTCGTCGGGCCAGAGGTCCTCGGGGTCCTGGGGCGCGGGCCCTTGCGCGGGCAGCGCGTTCGGAGGGTGCCCACTAGTCCTGGGGGGACCCTCATGCGGAACGAAATCCCACAACCGGGCCAGGACCTGGTCCCGCGCCCTTCGGCGGCGCTGCAGGGACGTCTCGTCCAGGGGGAGCGGCCACGCCTCGTCCGGGAGGTTCTCGTGGAGCGACGGGTTCTCCGCGTCCTTCTCCGGTTCGTCGGCCCAGGCCTCGATCTCGCCGAAGCCCGCCGCGCAGTGGTCGTACAGGGCGTCGAGGAACGCCGAGGGGCCGCGGGGCTTCTTCTGGGCCGGGCCCCACCAGTGGGCGGAGCCCAGGAGGAGGGAGCGCGGGCGGGTGAAGGTCACGTAGCCGAGGCGGAGCTCCTCGGTGTGCTGGTGGTCGCGCATCGCCTCCTTGAAGGAGACGAGGGACTTGGAGTCCCAGGTGGTGATCTCCGGGAGGGTCGCCGCGTCGCCGCGCAGCGCGTGCGGCAGCACCTGGGGTTGGGAGGTCCACGACTCACGGGACCTGGTACTCGGGAACTGGGCGGCGACCAGGCCGGGCACCGCCACGACGTCCCACTCCAGGCCCTTGGACTTGTGCGCGGTGAGGACCTTGACCGTGTTCTCGCCGCCGGGGAGCGCGTTGTCGAGGCCCTTCTCGTACTGCGCGGCCGTGCGCAGGAAGCCGAGGAAGGCCAGCAGGGTCGCCTCGCCGTCCAGGGAGGCGAAGCCGGCCGCTATGTCGAGGAAGTTCGACAGGGTCTCGCGGCGCCGGGCGGCGAGCGCGTGCGGCGACGCGGAGAGTTCGACCTCCAGGCCCGTGGTGGTGAGGACCCGGTGCAGGACGTCCATCAGCGGGTCGGCGAGCGAGGAGCGCAGGGTGCGCAGCTCGGCGGCGAGCCGCGCGAAACGGACCCGTGCCTCGGCGGAGAACGGCAGGCCGTCGTCCTCGCCGCCGGAGTCGAGGAAGGTGTCGAGCGCGTCGGCGAGCGAGATGACCTCGGCCGGGTCGACGCCCTCGACCGCCGCCGCGAGCCGCTGGTCGGCGTCGGCGTCGTCGACGGCCCGCTCCCGGTGGACGAGCAGCCGGGCGCGGCGGCCCAGGAGGGCCAGGTCGCGCGGGCCGATACGCCAGCGGGGTCCGGTCAGGAGGCGGACCAGGGAGGCGTTGGCGCCGGGGTCCTGGAGCACCTCGCAGACCGCGACCAGGTCGGCGATCTCGGGCAGGTGGAGGAGCCCCGAGAGGCCGACGACCTCGACGGGCACGTCACGGGCGACCAGGGCGGCCTGGATGGCGGGGAAGTCTGTGGCCGTCCGGCACAGGACCGCGATCTCGCCGGGCTCCTTGCCCGTGCGGACCAGGTGGGCGAGGGAGTCGGCGAGCCAGTCGATCTCCTCGGCGTGGGTGGGCAGGAGCGCGATCCGTACCGAGCCGTCCCGCTCGGCGCCTGGCGCGGGGCGCAGCGCCTCCACGCCTGCGTGCATGGCGCGCAGGGGTGTGGCGAGCCCGTTGGCCAGGTCGAGGAGACGGCCGCCGCTGCGCCGGTTCTCGGAGAGCGCGTAACGGGTGGCGGGCCTGCCATCCTCGTACGGGAAGTGGGTGGGGAAGTCGTCCAGGTTGGCGACGGACGCGCCGCGCCAGCCGTAGATCGCCTGGCAGGGGTCGCCGACCGCGGTCACGGCGTGCCCGGTCCCCGATCCGAAGAGGCCGGAGAGCAGCAGGCGCTGGGCGACGGAGGTGTCCTGGTACTCGTCGAGCAGCACCACCCGGAACTCGTCGCGCAGGATGGCGCCGACCTCCGCGCGCGTGGTGGCGAGTTCGGCGGAGAGGGCGATCTGGTCGCCGAAGTCGAGGAGGTCGCGGGAGCGCTTGGCGGCGCGGTAGCGGACGACGAGGTCGAGCAGCTCGCGGCGGGCCGCGGCCGTGTCGGGGACCTTCCGCAGGTCGGCGTTGGTGAGCTTGGCGCGGGAGAGCGTGTCGAGGAGCTCGGAGTCGTACGCCTTCAGGTCCTCGGGACGTACGAGATGCTCGGCGAGCTCGGCGTCGAGCGCGAGGAGGTCGCTGACCAGGGTCGGGAACGACTTGGTCAGTGCGGGATACGGTCCGGGCGCCTCGCGCAGGACGCGCGCGGCGAGCTGGTAGCGGGTGGCGTCGGCGAGGAGGCGGGAGGTGGGCTCCAGGCCGATGCGCAGACCGTGGTCGGTCAGCAGCTGGCCGGCGAAGGCGTGGTACGTGGAGATGCGGGGCTCGCCCGGGGGGTTGTCGGGGTCGATGACGTCGGGGTCGGTGACGCCGGCGCGGACGAGGGCCGTGCGGACGCGTTCGGCGAGTTCGCCGGCGGCCTTGTTGGTGAAGGTGAGACCGAGGACCTGCTCGGGCGCGACCTGGCCCGTGCCGACCAGCCAGACCACCCGGGCGGCCATCACCGTCGTCTTGCCGGAGCCGGCTCCGGCCACGATGACCTGCGGGGCGGGCGGCGCGATGATGCAGGCCGTCTGCTCCGGGGTGAACGGGATGCCGAGGAGCTCCTTGAGCTGCTCGGGGTCGGTGATGCGTGCGGTCACCCCAAAGAGGCTAACGGGGACCACTGACAGCGCCGACCGCCGCGTGATCGGGCCGGGGGGCTCAGGTCGTGGTGCCCGGGTCGAGCTTGGTGAGGTCCACCGTCTCGTCCGCGGGCGGTACGACGACCTTCACCGGCTTGTCGTAGTCGGAGAAGACCACCGTGCCGGGCTCCTCGCCGCCGGTCTTGGCCATCTTGAGGATGTAGGGCTTGCCCTTCTGGGAGACGGACACCGTGGTCGTCTCACCGCCGGGCTTCTTCTTCACGAGGGTGGCGACGGGGGTCTTGTCGACCTCGGCGTCCGGTCCGCGGGTCAGGCCCTTGCGTTCGTCCTCGTCGTCGTCCAGGTCGGCGAGGAGTTCCTTGAGGTTGCAGACCCCGCTCAGATCGCTGCTTCCCGCCTGTCCGGGCGTGATCTTCAGCCAGCGTCCCTCGAGGAGCTCGATCGTGGCGTCGATCTGGGGCTCCGGCACGCCCTGTGAGGTCATGGAGATCCGCCAGAAGTGCTCGTCGCCCTTCATGTACGTGATCTTGTCGGCCTGCCGCAGCTCCGCCGTGCCGCCGCCGATCTTCATCCGGCCGGTGCACTCGCTCTTGTCGTTGACGGCGAAGTCGACGTCCAGCGGCTGCCCGTCCGACACGACCCGGCCCTTCATCCGGAGGGATGTCGCGGACTGGGTGGCGGTGACGGCACGGTCGCCGATCTGGTCGGCGGTCAGGTCCTCGAAGGGGTCGGGCGAGGGCGAGGGGGCGGCGGCCTGTACGTATGCCGGTGGAGGGAGCACCTGGGACCAGGCCGCCGGAGCGGCCCCGACGATCACGGCCGTGCAGACGCCTGTCGCGCCGGCGGTCACGGCGGCCGTCGCGGTGCGGAGCATTCGTCGCTGGGACGGCATACGAGCCTCCTCGCGGATTCCCCTGTCCACCAGCGTCACCCCTGCGACGTGCGCCCGCTACTTCGCTGCGGCGGGCGCACGCCGGGTGGCGGTTGCGTCAGCCGAGCTTCTCCGGGTCCATGACCTGGTCCGCCGGCGGCGCGGTGGCGGTGACCGGCTTGTTGTACTCGGAGAAGACGAACGTGCCCGGATCGTCGCCACCCACGTCGACCACCTTCAGGATGAAGGGCTGGCCCTCCTTGGCGACATACATGGTGGTGGTCTCGCCGGTGCTCTTCTTCTTGGTGAGAGTGACGGCGGGCTTGCCATCGACCACAGCATCGGGGCCCTTGGTCATGCCCTTGTGCTCGGACTTGTCCTTGTCGATGTCCTTCATAAGGCCGTTCAGGTCGCACAGGTCGGCCATTTCGCCCGCGTTGGCCTTGGACATCTTCATCCATCGCCCCTTCAGGAGCTCGGCCAAGGCTTGGCCCTCCTCTGCGGAGCCGCCCTCGCCGCCGGCGATGACCTGCCAGAACTTCTCGTCGCCCTTCATGTACATGGTGCCGTCCGCCTTCAGCAGGTCCGCGGTGGCGTCCTTCATACCCATCTTGCCGGTGCAGCTCTTACTGTCGACGGCGAGGTCGAGCGTCATCTTGTCGCCATCGTCAGTGGTGTCACCGACGACGTGCACTGAGGTCGCGCCCTTCGTGGCCTGAACGGCCCGGTCGGCGATCGCGTCCGCGTCCAGACCCTTGAAGGGGTCGACGGGGGCCTGCGTGGTCGTGGCGGACGCCACCGGCTCCTTCTTGTCGCCCTTGGCCTTGGTGTCGTCGCTCTTGGAGCAGCCCGTCACACCGACGACGGTGGCCGCGCAGACCATCGCCGCGACCCAGATCTTCCGGTTGGCCACCATCTTCTTCGTACTCCTCAATAGGTTCTGTTACCCCCGGGACTGTCCGACTCCTGTGGGGCTCCTATGGATGCACGGCGTCAAACGTGACCTCGGACACGTCGCGGCCCGGCGGTCGCTATTCCACGATGTGGCGGCCTTCCGGCTGCGCGCTGCACGAGGCCCGGAAGGTGCAGTGGGTGCAGTGCTGGCCGGTGGTGGGGGTGAAGCGCTCGTCGAGGACCCGGCCGGCCGCGGTGGCCAGCAGATCGCCGACCCACTCCCCCGCCAGGGGCTCCTGTGCCTGGACCTTCGGGAGGGCGTCGCCGCCCTCCTTCTTGGGGGCGGATTGGCGCAGCTGTACGAGTTCGGCCCCGCCGGGTTCGGGACGGCTGCCGCCGAAGACCTCGTCCAGGGCTCCTTCGCGTACCGCGAGCTGGTAGACGGCGAGCTGGGGGTGGTGGGCGACCTCGTCCCGGGTGGGGGCGGACTTGCCGGTCTTGAAGTCGACGACGTAGGCGCGGCCGTGTTCGTCGGCCTCGACGCGGTCCATGGAGCCGCGGATCCGTACCTCGTACTCGCCCGCTTCGAGCGTGACGTCGAAGTCGTGCTCGCTCGCGGCGGGCGTGCGGCCGCCGCGGTCCATGACGTGCCAGCGCAGGAAGCGTTCCAGCGCCACGCGCGCGTGCTCCTTCTCCTGGGCGGACTTCCAGGGGGCGTCGAAGGCGAGCGCGTCCCAGACCGAGTCGAGGCGGGCCATGAGGACGTCGAGTTCGGCGGGGGTACGGCCGGAGGCGACCTCGTCGGCGAGGACGTGGACGACGTTGCCGAAGCCCTGGGCGGCGGTGGAGGGGGCGTCGGCCTTGACCTCGCGGCCCAGGAACCACTGGAGGGCGCAGGTGTTGGCGAGCTGGTCCAGCGCGGAGCCGGAGAGGGCGACAGGATGGTCGCGGTCGCGGAGCGGGACCTGGCTGCGGGTCGGCTCGAACAGGCCCCACCAGCGGTCCGGGTGGGCGGACGGGACCAGCGGCTGGCCCTCGTCGTCGGTGAGGGCGGCGAGCTGGGCGAGGCGCTCGGCGGCGGCCTCGCGGAGGGCTTCGGAGGCGTCGGGGTCGACGGTGGTGGCGCGTAGTTCGGCGACGAGCGCGGCGACGGCGAGGGGGCGGCGGGGGCGTCCGGAGACGTCCTTGGGCTCGGTGCCGAGCTCGGTGAGGAAGCGGGAGGGCTGGTCTCCGTCGTCGGCGGGCGTCTTGACGGCGGTCACGACGAGGCGGTCGCGGGCGCGGGTGGCGGCGACGTAGAAGAGCCTGCGCTCCTCGGCGAGGAGGGCGCCGGGGGTGAGGGGTTCGGCGAGCCCGTCGCGGCCGATGCGGTCGGCCTCGAGGAGCGAGCCGCGGCGGCGCAGGTCGGGCCAGAGGCCCTCCTGGACGCCGGCGACGACCACGAGACTCCATTCGAGGCCCTTGGAACGGTGGGCGGTCATGAGGCGGACGGCGTCCGGGCGGGTCTGTCGCTTGGAGAGGGTGTCGGCGGCGATGTCCTGGGCGTCGAGTTCTTCGAGGAAGTTCAGGGCGCCGCGGCCGCCGACACGGTCCTCGGCGCGGGCGGCGGCGTCGAAGAGGGCGCAGACGGCGTCGAGGTCGCGGTCCGCGTTACGGCCGGCCGGGCCGCCGCGCAGGGCCGCGCGCTCCAGCCGGCCGGGCCAGGGGGTGCCGTTCCAGAGCAGCCAGAGGGCCTCTTCGGCGGTGCCGCCGGCGGCGAGGCGGTTGCGGGCCTGCCGGAGCAGCTCGCCGAGTCGCCGGGCGCCGCGCGCGTACGACTGGTCGTGCGCGACGAGCCGCTCGGGCTCGGCGAGCGCGCGGGCGAGAAGTACGTCGGAGGGCGGCGGTACGCGATTCCCGCCCGCCCGCTCCTCGTCGCGCAGCGCGCGGCCGAGGCGGCGCAGATCGGCGGGGTCCATACCGGCGAGGGGTGAGGCGAGCAGGGTGAGGGCGGTCTCGGTGTCGAGCCAGGGTCCAAGCCCCTGGACCCCCTCGTCCTCCCCTCCGGGGAGGGTGTCCTCGATGTCCGCCGAGCGCTCGGCGCTCCGCCCGACCGCGACCTCGCCGTCGGCGGCCTCAGCCGTGCGCACGGCAGGCTCATGCCCCACCGCGGCGTACCCGTCGGCCGGATGCGCCGGCCCGGCGGCCGGGTCAGCGCCCTCGGCCGGGCCCGCTCCGGCGGCCGGGTCAGCGTCGGCTGCCGGGCCCGCTCCGTCGGCCGGAATGGCCGCCCCCGCGGCGGAATGCTCTCCGTCGGCCGGGCCCGCTCCGTCGGCCGGAATGGCCGCCCCCGCGGCGGAATGCTCTCCGTCGGCCGGGCCCGCTCCGTGCGCCGCCCCCGCAGCCGGGTCCGCCGGGACGTCAGCCTCCAGGGCCGAGGCGGCCGGGTCCTCCACGGCCAGGGTGTCCTGACCGTGCAGGGTCAAGGCGTCCGGATCGTCCAAGGCCGGGCTCTCCCCGGCATCCCGATCGTCGACCCGCGGCTCCGCCGGTCCGACCGGTGTCGCCGCCGCGCGCAGAGCCAGCAGGAGCGGGGCCACCGCCGGCTCGTGGCGGAGGGGGATGTCGGCGGTGTCGGTCTCGAGGGGGACGCCGGCGGAGGTGAGGGCGCGGCGGAGGGCCGGGACGCTCGCCGTCGCACGGACCAGGACCGCCATGTCGTGCCAGGGGACGCCGTCCTCCAGATGGGCACGGCGCAGGAGGTCGGCGATGTTGTCGGACTCGGTGGAGGCCGTGGGGTACGTGTAGACCTCGACCCGGCCGCCGTCGCGCGTCGCGGCAGGCTCGCGGTGGGCGCGGACCTTGTCGCCGGGCAGCCGCGGCAGGGGCATGCGCCGGGTGAGTTCGCGCGTCGCGGCGAGCAGCCGCGCGCCCGAGCGGCGCGAGCCCGTCAGGACCCGTACGCCCGCCGGCCGCCCGTCGGCCCGCCGGAAGGTGTCGGGGAAATCGAGGATGCCGTTCACATCGGCACCCCGGAACGCGTAGATCGACTGGTCCGGGTCGCCGAAGGCGACCACCGTGCGTCCGCCCCCCGCCAGCGCGCGCAGCAGCCGCACCTGCGCCGGGTCGGTGTCCTGGTACTCGTCCACGAAGACCGCGTCGTAGTCGGGCAGCGTCACGCTCTCCGACAGCAGCACCGCCCTGTGCACCAGCTCCGTGTAGTCGAGGACCCCTTGCAGGTCCAGGACGTCCAGGTACTCCGCCAGGAATCCGGCCGCCGCCTTCCAGTCCGGCCGCCCCACCCGCTGGGCGAACTCGGCCAGCGCCCGCGGCCCGAGCCCCAGTTCCCGGGACCGCGCGAGCACGGCCCGTACCTCGTCGGCGAAGCCCCGGGTCGTCAGACAGGCCCGCAGCTCGTCGGGCCACCGCACCCGCGCGAGCCCCGCCTTTTCCAGGTCGAGCTGGCCCGCTAGCAGCTCCCGTACCGCGAGGTCCTGCTCCGGTCCGGACAGCAGTCGCAGCGGCTCCGCGAACAGGTCGGCGTCCTGGTGCGCGCGGATCAGGGCGTAGCAGTACGAGTGGAAGGTCGTCGCCTGCGGCGGCCGCGAGCCTGCCGTCGGTCGCCCGCCACCGCCCTTGCCGGAGAGCGCTCCGGGCTCGCCCGCTCCGATGCGGGCCGCCATCCGGTCGCGCAGCTCCACGGCCGCCTTGCGGCTGAAGGTGAGGACGAGGATCCGCTCCGGGTCCGTCCCCTTCTCGACGCGGGCCGCGACCGCCTCCACCAGCGTCGTCGTCTTCCCCGTGCCCGGTCCGGCGAGGACGAGCAGCGGTCCGCCCGCGTGGTCAACCACTTCCCGCTGCGCTGCGTCCAGCAGAGGGGGCTCCACCTTGGCCGGGGCGGTACGCACCAGTCGGTACGCGCCCGTGGTCCGCCCCTGGTACGGCGTACGCCGGGTGGTGGAGGAGGAACTCACGTGGATCGACCGGTCCTGAGCGAAGAGGTGGAGACGTGTACGGGGCGAACGACGACGTTACGGGAAACGGAGGGCACCCGAGACGTACTCCGTACGGGCCTCCGTACCGTCATCGGGCCGACCGGCCCCTCCTGCCATGGGCAAAGCTGTCACGTGTGAGTTCCCGCACGCGGATCCGGATCCGCGCCGTCCCACCGGGCCCGCCGCATGTCGAGCTTCGGTATGTGACCCTCGGCGCTGCGCCCGGCCTGGCGCAGCGGGGTGCCCTCGTCCCGGTAGTGGCCGAGGGCGCGCAGCTCGTGGCCGGGCAGCAGCGTGCCGTCGGAGCGGACCACGCGCCACCACGGCACGGCACCGCCGTACAGGGCCATCACCCGGCCGACCTGGCGCGGCCCGCCCTCGCCCAGCCATTCGGCCACGTCTCCGTAGGTCATCACCCGGCCCGGCGGGATCAGCTCCGCGACCTCAAGGACCCGCTCCGCGTACTCCGGAAGCTCCTCCACGCTCATCCGCCCCATCCTGCCTCACCCCACCGACAACGCCCTGATGCCTCCGTCGGGGGCCGCTTCATGCCACCATCGTCCGGGCGGTGACTGGTGATACGAGATCAAGAGCGACAAGAAGACCAAGAAGAACAACAATTCGAAAAGCAGGACGCGTCGCACGACGAGCACGCGGCACAAGCAGAGACGGACACGGTGATGGGGTACGACGCTCGGCCTCCCGAGGAGGGGGCCCACCCCGACCTGCCCGCGCCCGAAGGGGAGCCCAGCGAGCGCGTCTCCCAGGACGAGCCGCTGCTCGCGGCCCGTGTGCACCGCCCCTCGGACCTGATGCGGCTGCTCGTCGGTGTCCTCGCGATCGCCCTCGTCATCGCCATCGCCGCCTTCGCCCACGGCACCACCTCCGGCCTCGAGCAGGACATCAACAAGGGCGCCGGCGGCGCGCCCGACGTCTTCGTCAAGATCGCCGGCCTGGTCTCCAGCATCGCCGTCCTGCTCGTACCGGTCGCCTTCGCCATCGAGCGACTGATCAAACGCGACGGACTGCGGATCGCCGACGGCGTCCTCGCCGCGGTACTCGCCCACGGCGTCACCCTCGCCACCGACCTCTGGGTCGCCAAGGCCGCGCCCGGCACCATCCAGGACGCGCTGACCCAGCCGGCGTCCGGGGGCGGTCTCACCGACCCGGTGCACAACTATCTCGCGCCCGTCATCGCGTACATGACGGCCGTCGGCATGGCCCGCCGGCCGCGCTGGCGGCTGGGCCTGTGGACGGTGCTGCTGCTCGACGCGTTCACGATGCTGGTCGCCGGGTACACCACCGCGTTCTCGATCATCCTGACCGTGCTGATCGGCTGGACCGTCGCGTACGGAACGCTGTACGCGGTCGGCTCCCCCAATGTCCGCCCCACCGGGCAGACACTCCTGGCCGGTCTGCGCCGGGTCGGCTTCAAGCCGGTCTCGGCGCTGCGCGCCGAGGGCGCCGGGGTGCCGGACTCGGCGGACAGCGGGGATCGCGGCCGCCGCTACATCGTCACGCTGGAGGACGGGCCTCCGCTCGATGTGACGGTCGTGGACCGCGAGCAGCAGGCGCACGGCTTCTTCTACCGCGTGTGGCGCAGGATCACCCTGCGCGCGATCACCACCCGCCGCTCGATCGTCTCGCTGCGCCAGGCGCTGGAGCAGGAGGCACTCCTCGCGTACGCGGCGATCGCCGCCGGGGCCAACGCGCCGAAGCTGATCGCCACCTCCGAGCTCGGCCCGGACGCCGTGATGCTCGTGTACGAGCACCTGGGCGGCCGGACCCTGGACTCGCTGGACGACAAGGAGATCACCGACGAGCTGGTGCGCAGCGCCTGGCACCAGGTGAGGGCGCTCCAGTCGCGCCGGATCGCGCACCGCAGACTCGCGGGAGACGCGATTCTGGTGGATCGTTCCGGCAAGGTGATCCTGACCGACCTGCGGGGCGGTGAGATCGCCGCGGGCGATCTGATCCTGCGGATGGACATCGCCCAGCTGCTCACCACCCTCGGTCTGCGGGTGGGCGCCGAGCGGGCGGTGGCCGGGGCCGTGGCCGTGCTCGGCCCGGACGCGATCGCCGACTGTCTCCCCCTCCTGCAGCCGATCGCGCTGAGCCGCTCCACGCGCGCGACGCTGCGGAGGCTGGCGAGGGAGCGTTCGAAGCGGGAGCGCGAGGCCGTCCTCGAGGCGTCGGAGGCGGCGAAGCGGGCGCGGGCCGAGGCCCATGCCGACGCCGGCATCACCGACCTCAAGGCCGACCGCAAGTCCGACCGGAAGATCGAGAAGGCGGAGAAGCAGGCCGAGAAGCGGGCCCTCGACTCGGCGCTCGACGAGGCGCGCGAGGAGGATCTGCTCGCCCAGATCCGCCAGCAGGTGCTGCTGATCCGGCCGCAGGCACCGGTCGAACCGGTCCGGCTGGAGCGGATCAAGCCGCGCACGCTCATCAGTCTGATCGCCGGCGCCGTCGCCGCGTACTTCCTGCTCTCGCAGATCGCCCGGACCCCGCTGTCCACCATCAGCTCGGCGGACTGGCGGTGGGTCGCGGCCGCCGTGCTGTTCTCGGCACTGAGCTACATCGCCGCCGCCATGAGCCTGCTCGGCTTCGTACCGGAGCGCGTCGGGTTCTGGCGGACGGTGATCGCGCAGGTGGCCGGGTCGTTCGTGAAGATCGTCGCCCCGGCGGCGGTCGGCGGTGTCGCGCTGAACACCCGCTTCCTCCAGCGCTCGGGGGTGCGGCCGGGGCTCGCGGTGGCGAGCGTCGGCGCGTCGCAGCTCTTCGGCCTGGGGGCGCACATCCTGCTGCTGCTGGCCTTCGGCTATCTGACGGGTACGGAGAAGTCGCAGTCTTTCACCCCGTCGAGGACGGTCATCGCCGGTCTGCTGACGGTGGCGGTGCTTGTGCTGGTGGTGACGGCGATCCCGTTCATGCGGAAGTTCGTCTCGACGCGGCTGCGGTCGCTCTTCGCGGGTGTCGTGCCGCGCATGCTGGACGTGCTCCAGCGGCCGCTGAAGCTCCTCACGGGCATCGGCGGGATGCTGCTCCTGACCGGTGTGTTCGTGCTCTGCCTGGACGCCTCGATCCGCGCCTTCGGGCACGGGAGCCAGGGAATCAGCTACGCCAGCGTGGCGGTCGTCTTCCTCGCGGGCAACGCGCTCGGCTCGGCGGCGCCGACGCCTGGCGGTGTGGGCGCGGTCGAGACCGCGCTGACCCTCGGTCTTGTCGCGGTCGGCCTCCCCATCGAGGTCGCGACCCCGGCGGTGCTGCTGTACCGACTCCTGACGCTGTGGCTGCCGGTGCTGCCGGGCTGGCTCTGCTTCAACTGGCTGACGAAGCGCGGGGCGCTCTAGCGGACCCGGCCGTGATCCGCCGGACGGGCCCTACGAGAGACGGCGGCGGTGGCTGATCGCGTGGTTCCCCGCGCCCCTGTGGCGCACTCCCCCGCCTGGCCCACTCGCCCGAGCGGGGGCACCGCGCACGGCACACGATGGCTCTATGCCGATCTCCGCCGCGCAGCGCGCCGCCCTGCTCACCGCGACCACCGTGTTGCTCGCCGTCGGATGCTCGGACAACGGCGACAAGGACAAGGCATCCGAGGCGCCCACCGATCTCGCCGCGCAGCGGCTGGAGTGGGCCCCCTGCCCGCCGCCGTCCCCCGCGGAGGGCGGCGGCCTCGCGCCCTCCCCGCTGCCCGGCGGGGCAGCCTGGGAGTGCTCCTTCATGGACGTGCCGCTCGACTACGCGGAGCCGGACGGCGAGACCATCGAGCTGGCCCTGATCCGTGCCAAGTCCCGCAGCCAGGCCCAGCGGATCGGCTCCATGATCTACAACTTCGGCGGTCCCGGCGGCTCCGGCATCACCGGCCTGCCCTCCTTCGCCCCGGACTACGAGAAGCTCAGGACCCGCTACGACCTCGTCTCCTTCGATCCCCGGGGCGTCGGCCGCAGCGAGGACGTCCAGTGCCTGACCGACAAGGAACTGGACGAGTACTACGCCCTGGACTTCTCCCCGGACGACGCCGCGGAGGAACGGACGCTCTCCGAGGCGCAGAAGAAGTACGCCGCCGGCTGCGAGAAGGACTCCGGCGCGATGCTCCCCCACGTCGGCACCGAGAACGCCGCCCGTGACCTCGACCTGATGCGCCAGGTCCTCGGCGACGACAAGCTGCACTACTTCGGGATCTCCTACGGCACGGAACTCGGCGGGGTGTACGCCCACTTGTTCCCGTCGAAAGTCGGCCGCGCCCTCTTCGACGCGGTCGTCGATCCGAACGCCGGCACGGAGGCCGGGGCGCTCGGCCAGGCCAGAGGGTTCCAGCTCGCCCTCGACAACTTCGCGAAGGACTGTGTGGCCCGCGGCGACGCGTGCACCCTGCCCGGTTCGACGGTCGCCGAGATCGAGGCGTTCATCATCGACCTCCTGGACGAGCTCGACAAGAAGCCGATCCCCGGGATCGGGGACCGCGAGCTCACCCAGACCCAGGCCACCAACGGCATCGCGCAGGCCCTGTACTCCAAGGAGTTCTGGCAGTACCTGGAGCAGGGTCTTGACGCGGCCGACGGCGGCGACGGCGCGCTGCTGCTCGCCCTCTCCGACTCCATGAACGGGCGTGACCAGAACGGCAGTTACAGCAACATCCAGGCGGCGAACGCGGCGATCAACTGCGTGGACTACAAGGAGCGTTACACCCTCGGCCAGGCCAAGGAGCGGCTCCCCGAGTTCCGCGAGGCGTCCGCCGTGTTCGGCGAATGGATGGGCTGGGCCCTGTCGAGCTGCTCCCAGTGGCCGGTCCCCGGTACCTGGGAGCACCCGGACGTCTCCGCGCCCGGCGCCGCCCCGATCCTGGTGCTCGGCACGACGGGCGACCCGGCGACCCCCTTTGCGGGCGCCAAGGCGATGGTGGACGCGCTGGGCAAGGGCGTCGGCGTGGAGCTGACGTTCGAGGGCGAGGGCCACGGCGCGTACAACGGCGGCAACAGGTGCGTGCAGGACACGGTCAACGCGTACTTCCTGGAGGGGAAGGTGCCGGCCTCGGGGACCGTGTGCAAGTAGCCGCCGCGCGGGGCCCGCGAGGCCCCGCCTAGGATGGCGGTTCGGTCCGGAACCCGGGGGGTCACTCACACATGTCCATACGGATACGGGCGGCGGTTCTGGCCGTCACCGGGCTGCTGGTCGCCGGCTGCACGAGCACCGGAACCGCCACCGACACCCCCCGCACGACATCGCCGGGAGCGGACGCCAAGGCGCCCGCCGCGACCGGTCTGCCGGACACGCTCACCTCGCAGCGACCGGCGTGGAAGCCCTGCGAGGCGCCCGAGGGCGGCGAGAAGCCCGGCGCCGACTGGCGCTGCGCGAGCGTCCGGGTCCCGCTCGACCACACGAAGCCCGCCGGCGAGACGATCCCGGTCGCGCTGATCCGCAAGGAGGCTCGCGACAAGAGCGAGCGGATCGGCTCCCTCCTCTTCAACTTCGGCGGGCCGGGCGCCTCCGGGGTCGCCATCCTTCCCCGCGCCGCCCAGGAGTACGGCAATCTGAACCGCCGCTACGACCTGGTCGGCTTCGACCCGCGGGGCGTCGGGAAGAGCGCGGGCGTCGTGTGCCGGGACGACAAGGAGCTCGCCGCGGCCGAGGCCCGTACGGACCTCACGCCGGACACGGCGGCCGAGGAGACGGCGTTCTTCGAGGACGGCACCGACTTCGGCGCCGGCTGCGCCCGCCGCTCCGGCAAGGTCATCCCGCACACCACGACCAGCAACACCGCACGTGACCTGGACCTGATCCGGCACGTCCTCGGCGACGACAAGCTGAACTACTTCGGCATCTCCTACGGCACCCAGCTCGGCGCCGCCTACGCCCATCTGTTCCCTTCGCACGTCGGCCGGACCGTCCTCGACGCGGTCGTCGACCCGACCGCCGACGGCGCGGGCCACGCCCGCAACCAGACCATCGGCTTCCAGCGGGCCCTGGACAACTATCTGAAGAGCACCGGCGAGGGAACGAAGGCCGGCAACGCCCGGATCCGCCGCCTGCTCGACCGGCTGGACCGCGAGCCGTTGCCCGTCGGGGACCGGAAGCTCACCGAGAGCCTGGCGCTCCCCGGCATCGCGATCACGCTGTACTCGGAGAGCAGTTGGCCCGCGCTGACGGCGGCGCTGGCGGCGGTCGAGGACGGTGACGGCTCGCAGCTCCTCGCCCTCGCCGACGCGTACAACGACCGGGACCCGTCCGGGCACTACTCCACCCAGTCACACTCCCAGCGGGCGATCTCCTGCGCCGACTCGGCGGAGCGTCCGACGCTCGCCCAGGCGAAGGCGCTGCTGCCCGAGTTCCGCAGGCTCTCCCCGGTCTTCGGCGCGTTCCTGGCCTGGGACACGGCGGGCTGGTGCGCGGAGTGGCCGGTGAAGGGCGAGCGGGTCGATCCGGACGTGAGCGCGCCGGGCGCGGGCCCGATCCTGGTCGTCGGTACGACCGGTGACCCGGCGACCCCGTACGAGGGGGCCGAGCGGATGGCGAAGGAGCTGGGCGCCGGCGTGGGCGTCCTGGTCAGCAACGAGGGCGAGGGCCACGGCGCGTACGGCACGTCGTCCTGCGTGACGAGGACGGTCGACACCTATCTCCTGGACGGCAAGGTCCCGGCGTACGGCAAGCGCTGCTCCTGAGGACCGACCTGCCGAACGGCAGACGGAAGGGCCCGGACCTGACATCAGGTCCGGGCCCTTTCCCCGCTGCTAGTAGACCGGCTTCTCGGGCTCGATCTGGTTCACCCAGCCGATCACGCCGCCGCCGACGTGCACCGCGTCCGCGAAGCCCGCGGACTTGAGCACGGCGAGGACTTCCGCACTGCGGACACCCGTCTTGCAGTGCAGGACGATCCGCTTGTCCTGCGGGAGGTCCTGGAGGGCGCTGCCCATCAGGAACTCGTTCTTGGGGATGAGACGCGCGCCGGGGATCGAGACGATCTCGTACTCGTTGATCTCCCGGACATCGATGATGTCGATGTTCTCGCCCTCGTCGATCCACTCCTTGAGCTGCTTGGGAGTGATCGTCGAGCCGAGCGCCGCCTCCTGGGCCTCCTCGGACACGACGCCGCAGAAGGCCTCGTAGTCGATGAGCTCGGTGACGGTCGGGTTGTCTCCGCAGACCGCGCAGTTGGGGTCCTTGCGGACCTTCACCTGGCGGTACTGCATCTCCAGGGCGTCGTAGATCATCAGTCGGCCGACCAGCGGGTCACCCACGCCGGCCAGGACCTTGATCGCCTCGGTGACCTGGATGGAGCCGATGGACGCGCAGAGCACGCCGAGCACGCCGCCCTCGGCGCAGGACGGAACCATGCCCGGCGGCGGGGGCTCCGGGTAGAGGCAGCGGTAGCAGGGGCCGTACTCGGACCAGAAGACCGAGGCCTGGCCGTCGAAGCGGTAGATCGAGCCCCAGACGTACGGCTTGTTCAGCAGCACGCACGCGTCGTTGACGAGGTACCGCGTGGCGAAGTTGTCCGTGCCGTCGACGATCAGGTCGTACTGGCTGAAGATGTCCATCACGTTCTCGGCCTCGAGCCGCTCTTCGTGGAGGATCACGTTCACGTACGGGTTGATGCCGAGGACCGAGTCCTTGGCGGACTCCGCCTTGGAGCGGCCGATGTCCGACTGGCTGTGGATGATCTGGCGCTGCAGGTTCGACTCGTCGACCTCGTCGAACTCCACGATGCCGAGCGTGCCCACACCGGCCGCGGCCAGGTACATCAGGGCCGGCGAACCGAGGCCACCGGCGCCCACACACAGCACCTTGGCGTTCTTCAGCCGCTTCTGCCCGTCCATCCCGACATCGGGGATGATCAGGTGGCGGGAGTACCTGCGGACCTCGTCTACGGTGAGCTCGGCAGCCGGCTCGACCAGGGGTGGCAGCGACACGGGGGCTCCGTTGGTCGGTATGTCAGTACGGTTGTTCTCCCCGTAACACTGCCACGGCCCTCCTCATTCCGAGACACCTGGTCCAATGCGCGAGACGATTTCGTCCCAGTAGCCGGGCAGGGTTTGGAATGGGTCCGTTTGTCCGGAGCGGTCCGCGTGGTCCGTGAAGAAGATCGTCCCCGCGCCCTGCCAGCGGGCGATCCGCATCGCCTCGTCGAGATGGCTGCGCGGCACGCCGTGGACGAGGTGGACGAACTTCTCCGGCGGGTGATCGGCGGTCCACTCCGCCACCTGCGACCAGCGGTAGTCCGCCCACGGCCCGGAGAAGGTGACCAGCTGGTCGGCGGTCTCGGCGTAGCCCGCATACGGATGGGTGCCGTGGGCGAGGACGAGGTGGGCCTCGCCGTCGAGAACCGCCTCCAGGGTGGCTGTGACGCGTCTCACCTCGGGCAGGTCGGCCCGGTCGGTGGGGCAGCGGTCCAGGTAGAAGCCGTCGACCCGGTACCAGTCGAGGAAGCGGTGGGCGTCCGAGACGAGTTCGCCGAACTCGCGCGAGCCGTGGCACATGTCCAGGTGCCCGAGGACCCTGACGCCCCCGTTCCGCAGCTTCCCCGCCGCCTCCAGACAGTGCGGGTCGGGCCGGTCCCCCGGCCCTTCGGCGACGTTGAGCACGGCCCAGTGCAGGGGGGTGCCGGGGCGGGTCAGTTCGGCCCATTCGACGGGGGCGAGCAGCGGGTGGGCGTAGCCGGGGACCCCGAAGCCCATCTCCGTCTCCTGAACGGCCCCGGTCGTGCTCGTGGTCAGATGCGACATGCCGCCTCCATCCAGATGTCGGCGAGCGACTCCTCCAGGTTGATCCGGGGGCGCCAGCCGAGCCGGTCGCGTGCGGTGCGGACGTCGGCCTGCTGCCAGCTGCCGCAGCCGTCGGGGTACGGGTAGGGCGCGGCGGCCAGTTGCTCGGCGATGGTCTCGGTGCGGGGGGCGCCGATGACCGGTCGCTGGGTCGGGCCGTGCGGACCGTGCGGGCCGTCGAGTTCGTGCAGGGTGCCGGCGTATCCGGCGACGCGGGCCAGGACGGCGGCGGCGTCGCGCAGCCTGACGGCGCGGCCGGTACCGATGTTGACGACGCCCTGGGCGGCGGAGAGCGAGGCCGCGTGGACGGCGCGGGCCACGTCCCGTACGTCGACGAAGTCGCGCTGGACGCCGAGGCCGCTGAGCTTGAGCTCGCCGTCGCCGGCCTGCATGGCGCGGCGCATGGCCTCGGCGAGGCGGCCGAGCGGGGAGCCGGCCGGGGTGCCGGGGCCCACCGGGGAGAAGACCCGGAGGACCACGGCGTCGAGTCCGGACCCGAGGACCAGTTCGGTCGCGGCGAGCTTGGAGACGCCGTACGGGCCGCCGGGGCGGGGCACGGCGTCCTCGGCGGTGGAGGAGCCGGGCTGGGAGGGCCCGTACTCGGAGGCGCAGCCGACCTGGACGAGCCGGGCGCCGCAGCCGCTGCGGCGCAGGGCCTCGCAGACGGTGGCGACGGCGACGGTGTTGTGCCGGGTCAGTTCGCGGGCGCCGCCGCGGGTGGCACCGGCGCAGTTGACGACGACACCGGGATGGACGGCGTCCAGGAACCGGGTCAGCGCGCCGGGGCTGCCGCCGGCGAGGTCGAACCGTACATCGGCGTCGTCGCCCCGCCCGAGGGCGGTGAGGTGCACGGCCGGGTCGGCGAGCAGCCGGTCGGCGACGAAGCGGCCGAGGAATCCATTGGCTCCGAGCAGCAGCACCCTCATCGTGCGGCCCCTTCGTGCCGACCGGCCGTTGCTGGGGGTAGGGAGGTCATGTCTCTTTCGTCTCCTTGGAATGGGTCCTGCGTGGTGGGCACGCCCGCGGCGTCGGCTCCGCGGGTGCGCCGGGGTTCATGGGGTGTGGTGGCGAACCGGCCGCCGTGACATCGGCGCTGCCGCCGCGGGTGGGCCTGGGGGCCGGCTCGCAAGGCGGAGGAGGGGGCGACGGGGCGTCTCCCGTGCCCGGAGGGCCGGCTACGGGGGAGCGGCGGGCTGCCAGGGCGCGCGAGCCCGGGCTGATCGGCATGACACCCCCTATGGGTTGGCGTGGGCCGAGGCCCGGGAGAGGGCGGCGGTGGCGTGGGCCAGCAGGCCGAGCGCCGCCGCGCCGCAGACGAGGGTGGGTACGGCCCCGGGGCCCCAGGTGTCGACGAGGGCGCGGACCGGGGCGGCGAGGAGGTCGCAGCCGGGGACCCGGCCCGCCAGGACGCTCGCGAGGGCGAGTGCCTCGGCGGCGCAGGCGGCGGCGAGGCCGTTCGCGGCGGTCTCGGGGAACCCGTGGACGGTCAGGAGCCGGGCGAGCAGGAGGAGGGCGCCGAGCGCGAGGGCGCCGGGCGCGAAGCCCGTAAGACCCAACAGGCCGGCGAGGGCGACCAGATGGAGGGCCACGGTGGCGAGGAGCAGGGGTCGGGTGCCGGCCGCGAAGTCCTCCAGGCCCCGGCTGGCCGCCAGCTTGCGGCGGGCCCTGGTGGCGAAGAGCCGGGCGCACCAGGCGGCGGGGGCCACGGCGAGGGCGAGACCGAGGAGGGGTCGGGGCGTGATGTCCCAGCCGCCGTCGGGTCCGCCGGTGAGCACCTGCTGCAGAAGGCCGTCCCCGCCGACCGCGTACGCGAGGAGCCAGAGGGTCCAGACGCAGGCGGCGGGGACGGTGCGGCCGGCGGCGCGCAGGGGGCCGCGCCGGACGGCGACGGCGAGTGCGGCGGCCAGGCCGAGGGCCCCGGCCACGCCGACGGCGAGGCGCACGGGCCCTTCGGTGAGCGCGAGTCCGGTGACGGCGAGGGCGGTGACGGCACCGGGCGTCAGGGCGGCCAGGGTCCACCCGGCCCACCCGGCGCGCGCGCCGTCCTCGTCCGCGGGGCGCACGGGCGCCCCGTTCTGCCGCGGCACGCGCGCGTACAGCTCTTCGGCGAGCGAGAACACGTCCCGGTGCCGGAACCGCGCGGCGGTCCGGTCGGTGACCCCGTGGGCCTCGAGCCCGGCGGCGATCTCCAGGGGATCGACGGCCCGCTCGCAGAGTTCCCGGTGCCGGTGCATGAGCGCCTTGACGGGGTCGGCCGGCCCTCGCCGGACCGCCGCCCTGGGGACGCCCTCGCCCCCCGGGGCGCCGGTATCGGCCACCTCGACGACCTCCGGCCCGGCAGCGGCCGCCTCAGGCCCGGCACCCCGGCCCTCAGCCGCCTCCGGCGCGGGACCCCGACCCTGAGCCGTCTCGGGCTTCGCCCCGAGCCGGTCGCCGGCCTGCGGCCCGGGAACGGCGCCCCTTTCCGCCTGGGGGCGGTCGTCCTCGGCGGCAGTGGCCGCCGGCCGCGGCCCCCGGCTCGCAGCGTGGGGCGCGTGCCGCACATCGTGACGCGGGTCCATCCGGTCCGCGTCCGGCCGGCTCCCCGACCGCAGGTCGAGATCCGCGGCGCGCCATGCGTTCGGCAGGGTGGCGGCCTCCGAGGGCGCGACCGGCGGCGGGCCGTCGGTCGTCACGGAGACCGTCACGGCCACGGTCAGCGCCGTCGTCTCGAGGAGCGCCTCGGAGTGGGAGTCCCAGGGGCCGGGGCTCATGGGGGCGGCGGGGCCGCGCATGGGGGTGCCTCCTTCACGCATCGGGGTCTCCCGCTCCGGCAGCGGCGCTCACGGGCTGGTCCGCCCAGGCGCCGGGGACGTACGCCTCTGCCGGGTGGGCGAACGGGACACCCTCGGCGCCCCGGCGGCGTACCGGCGAGTGAGAGAGGAGCTCCAGGTAAATGCCGCGAAATGCCGCGAGGTTCTGCTCGACGGTGAAGAGTTCGAGTGCGCGGGCGCGCGCCGCGGCGCCCAGTCGGTAGCGGCGCTCGGGGTCGCGCAACAGCGCCAGGCACGCGTCCGCGAGCGCCCGCGGATTGCGCGGGGGTACGACGAGCCCGGTGCCGCCGATGACCTCGACCACCGCGCCGACGTCCGTCGACACCGTCGCGCGGGCGCAGAACATCGCCTCGACCAGGCTGATCGGGAAGCCCTCGACGACGCTGGAGAGGACCACGACCGCGCCGGCCGCGTACGCGTCGGCGAGCGTCGGCGCCTCCGGTCCGCCGATCTCCTCGAAGGTGACCGGGTTCTCGCCGACCTCGTGCGCTCCGGCGGCCTCGTCGGGGAAGAGCTGCGCCGCGAGCGCCCTGCAGTGCGCGAGGTACGCGTCGGCGCCGGGCTCGCGCACCGGGGCCGCGGTGATCCGCAGCCGGACGTCGGGCTGTTCCTTGCGCACCTCCGCGAAGGCGTGCAGCAGCGCGATCAGGTCCTTGGCGGGTTCGACGCGGCCGACCCAGACGAGGGTGGCCGGGTCGCCGCTCTCCTCGTCCTCGCCGACCTCGGTGAACCGCTCGGACTCCATGCCGGGGTAGACCGTGCGCAGCTTGGCCCGGTCGGCCCCGCACTTCTCCTGCCAGCGGCGCGCGTGCGTGTTGCCGGGGGTGAGGAGCGCGGCCTGCTGGTAGACCTCGGCGGCGAGCCGGCCGTGGAAGGCGGCGAGCAGGGCGCGTACGGGCGCGGACAGTGGCGCGTCGATGGCCGCGAGGTAGTGGGCGCGCAGTTGTACGCCGTACTCGGTGACCAGCAGCGGAGTGCCGAAGAAGCGTTTGGCCAACAGGCCGGGAAGCGCCGCCGATCCGCCGGAGGCGGCGTGGCAGAGGTCGACCGCGCCGAGCCCGTCCTCGCCGTACCAGTCGAGCGACAGTGGGCGCAGGGCGCGCTCCAGGTGGTCGACGAAGGCGAGGTAGTCGGGCACGGTGGCTTCGGCCACCCCTCGGCGTGCGCCGGGGGCGTGGCAGGCGGACTCCAGCGTGCGGACGGCGAGTTCGGAGCGGAGGGCGGCGTAGAGACCGCCGCGTTCGCGGGCCAGTTCGGCCAGTCCGTAGAGCCCGTCGGCGAAGGAGCGCGCGGCGTCGGGGATGTCGCCGGCGAACGAGGGGAGGGTGTCGTCCTCGGCGCAGATGCCCGTCACGAGCGCGCCGAAGTGGCCCGCGAAGCGTCGCCGTTCGCGCCGCCCGTGCGTACGGCCGTCGTCCTCGGGCGCCCAGAGCGGGGCCGTGCGGACGCGCCGGACCTGCGGGGGCAGGTCGACCCAGCCGGACTCCTCCTGCCGGGCGCTGCGGCTGAGGGCGTACAGGTCGAACTCGTGCGGCGCGAGCCCGCGCACGAGCCGGTCGCACCAGAGCCTGGACTCACCCGTGGCGTACGGGTAGCCACCCTCCGTAAGCAGTCCGATCCGCATGAGCACACCCCCGATCTCCCTTTCCTTGCGGGCGCCGGGGCTCGGCGACTCGCAGCGGGAAGAACGTAAGCGGACATGCCGGTGGCGCGACGGACGGTTGTCCGTCGGCCAGCAGTGCCGCGAACTCCCGGTCGTGGTTGCTGCGCAGCCACACCGTGCGGGCGTCGGACGAGAAGCGGC